>NZ_JBOFBG010000002.1:0-369965 GCF_051594305.1 Paenibacillus sp. IHBB 3054
AGCGAAATGAACTTGATGAATTTTTAAATGTGTTAGAGGAGTTTGGCATCGACGATGATGTAGAAACCATTTATTATTTGTTGTTTAGCGTATCTCGTCCTGGAGAGTTTTGCGCGTTGGAGTAGCCAGCACCTCATATTTTCCGCCATACTCATATCACAATGCTAATCGAGGCAAGTCTGGAATCTGGATCTCCAATTGATTTAAAAACTATCATGAGTTGGTTTCGTTTTTTTAATAATTCCATATATATCCGCTAGTTTAGTCCAAGCAACACGACGGTTTTTTCATATATTAATTTTAAGGAGGTGAATATCCTATGACCATTCAATTTGTAGATTTACGTTTATCGAACCAGGCAGCTTCCGATGCAACTCCAGTTGTGATTCCATTAGCGGCTACCCCTTTGGTATTCGGAGATATCGGGATTCAGACCGCAGGGGTACTGCCTGAGAATCAGAGCAACGTCCGCGTGCTGCTGGCTGGATATGTAAAGACGGAAAACAATCCCTTGTTCAATACGAATACCCTTAGAGTTCGCAGAAATGGAACCATTATTTTCACCACAACATTTGGGGTGGCGATCAGCAGGGAAAATGAAGCTTTTGGTTTCTCTGCTGTAGATGTCCCCCCTGCTGCCATTGTGGCAACCGGGCAAATTCAGTATACGGTTGAAATCTTCACCAATGCAGCTGTCACAGATGCATTCAATAACGTTCAGGCGAGAAACTTCAGCGGAATTGCCGCTGCAGGCAATTTCTCCGGCTAAACAATCATCCCCTGCCAATCCTAAGATTGGCGGGGGATTCAATTACATAATCAAATACGCCGCAAGCTGCTATCAAACTTTCACTTCAATTTAAAGTCCCGGCAATCCGCATAACCGCTTCAGTAATATCCAGTACTTCCTTAGTGCTGGCTTTGCGGTCCATATATTCAACCTTCTGCGCTGCAGCATCCTTGCCTACAACAATCGCAACCGGAATACCGATCAGGCCGGAATCCTTAAATTTCACCCCGGCACGCTCATCCCTGTCATCATAAAGCGTGTCAATCCCTAGAGAGGTAAGCTGCGCATACAGTCGTTCAGCCACCGCTGTCTGCTCTTTGTCCTTGGTTGACATCAGTAGAATATGAACATTGTAAGGTGCGAGCGCTTGGGGCCAGATAAGACCCTGTTCATCATGATTCTGCTCGGCTACAGCAGCCAGCAACCGCGAGATGCCGATCCCGTAGCAGCCCATAATCATCGGAGCGCTTTTGCCTGAATCGTTCAAATACGTGGCTCCCAGCTTCTCACTGTACTTGGTACCCAGCTTGAAAACATGGCCGATTTCAATTCCCTGATAAAAGTGCAGTACCCCTTTGCCGCAATTCGGACAAGCCTCACCCTCCAAGACATTCCGGAGATCCCCCACATGCTTGAGGCTGAAATCCCGTCCGGGTACGACACCGCGCAGATGGTAATCTTTCTCTCCGGCACCCGTTATGCCCGACTCCATAGCCGCAACTGCCGAATCAACCAGCAAGGTCAGCGAAAGACCGACTGGACCGACATAACCGCTCTCTACTCCGGCGGCATGCTGCACAGCTTGATAATCTGCCAGGGAGATGTTGCTAGCCCCGATCATTTTGGCCACCTTATGTTCGTTGACCTCATGATCACCGCGAACCAGTACGGCATAAAATTGCCCGCCGGCCTCATATATCAGCGTCTTGATGATTTCCTCAGGATGGATGTGCAATTCCTGCTCGAGTTGTTCAATCGTCCGGATGTCCGGCGTATGGAACTTCTCCGCAGCAGGTTGCTCCCCTCTTATCGTGCGTACTTCTTGCTCTCCCTCAGGAGACCGAACTTCAGCTAATTCCAGATTTGCAGCATAATCACATGCGGAGCAGACGCCAATGGTATCCTCTCCGATTTCGGAAAGCGCCATAAACTCGTGGCTCCCGCCTTCGCCGCCTATGGCCCCGGAATCGGCATGCACTGCCCGGTACAGCAGACCGCAGCGTTCAAAAATCCTTTGATAGGCGTTATACATTCGCACATAAGATTCGTCCAGCCCATCCCAACTGGTATCGAACGAATAGGCATCCTTCATCAGGAACTCCCTGCCCCGCAGCAGCCCGGAACGCGGCCGGCGTTCATCACGAAACTTGGTCTGAATCTGGAACACAGTCAGCGGCAGCCTCCGGTAGGAATTGATCTCCCCCCGTACCAGTGAAGTTATTACTTCCTCATGGGTTGGCCCCAGTACAAACTCGCGGTCATGACGGTCTTGAAGCTTGATCAGCTCCTTGCCGTAGACTTCATATCGCTCCGACTCTTTCCACAGCTCAGCAGGCTGCATAGCGGGCATCAGGATCTCCTGTGCACCCGCGGCATCCATTTCCTCGTGGACAATCTGTTCAATCTTGCGCAGCACACGGCGGCCAAGAGGCAAATAGGTATAGATTCCGGCCGCCAGCTGGCGGATGTATCCTGCACGCAGCAGCAGCTGGTGGTTTGCGGTCTCGGCCTCAGCCGGAGCTTCGCGAAGGGTTGTGGCAAGTAGTTGACTTTGACGCATAAGGTTCAGCCCTCTCTGGTTTGGTTAACACAATTTCTCAAGTCTTCTTAAGAAAACGCAAAAAGACACATCCGTCAGGGACGAATGCGTCGTGATACCACCCTATTTCAACCGCCAAGCTGTGCCTGGCAGTCCTCAAGTCCGGATAACGGCCGGGGCCGGCAGCACCTTTATGTCTTACCAAAGTGCAGCAGCTTTCAAGGCAGGGTACACTTCTCTCGCTTCATGAAGGACCTTTCAGCCGGTGAGTCCTCTCTCTGATCCAAGCGATTCCAGAAACGTAGATCCTTGATCAACGCTATTACGCTATTAATATGGTATTCAATTTAAAGGATAATGCAAAATTCGTCAAGCCCGCTGAGAGATCCACCATTTTCCAATCTATCCAATCTCAGTGCAATCATTCCTTTACAATGTAAAATTTCATCACGATGTATGTTAATTCTTTCATATTCAAATATAGACATATGAAATTATTGTGTCAATAAACCGAATATATCATTATAACATTTCAAGGAGCAGCTGCTTACAAGCAAATCTGCTTCTATGCAACCAAGGGGGAGTCATAACAATGTACACAAATATTAGAAAAATCATCCGCAAACTCACATCCCGTTCACTTCAGAGGAAGATGATGTTGATCTTCACGATTATGCTGGTTATCCCAGTCCTCCTCGTGAGTTACTTCTCCTACTCCAGTGCAAGCAAACAATTGGAGCTGAAGATGCAGGAATCGACACATGCCAGTGTGAATTTGCTAAAAACTACAATCAATGAAACCGTAAATGCAGCGATGAAAAATGTTCAGCAGCTCAGCCAGCAGCTCACTTCCGCCGACATTGATGCTCAAACACCGGAAGCCCGTGAACTCATTGAATTGTTCATGAAAGAACATCCAGAGCTGGAGATCCTTACGGTGGGTAATGAAAAAGGCTCCTGGATGAAGGCACCGAATCCCGGCAAGCAACAGGATTACGATCCGCGTACCAGAGAATGGTACAAGGCGGCCATGCAAAATGCCGGCAAAGTTACCATCGTGGATCCCTTCGTTTCCGCCACTACAGGCAACTACAACCTGTTCATCTCTGAAACGCTAAAAGACGGCAAAGGAGCAGTCACCACCAGCCTTAGCCTTAAAGCGATGAGTGAACGAATCAACCAGGTTAAGCTGGGAGATCACGGCTACTACTATGTCGTTGACCGCAATCATAAATTTGTGTCCCATCCCGTCAAAACAGCAGGAGAAGATATCGACGACTATGTGGTGAAGCTGCTTACAAATGAGGGTGGAGCGCTATCCTATACCAATCCGGATTCGGGTCTTGAAATGCGGGGATATTACACTACTGATCCAACCACCGGTTTCACGATTGTCGGTGTCTTAACCACACAAGAATTCTCGGATGCCTCCCTGCCTATATTATATACCGGCTTAATGGTTCTTGGAGCAGCCCTGATTGTTGCATTGGTGCTGATGTACTTTATTGTCCGGGCAATCTCCCGGCCAATCGCCAACCTTAACAACTCGGCACGCCGTGTAAGCGAGGGCTATCTGAATGAACGAATTGTGATTGACCGTACAGATGAGATTGGCCAATTAGCTGAGAACTACAATCTCATGGTGGATTCCTTGCGGAATATCGTGATTGACATCTCGGATACGTCCGGACTCTTGGCTGCTTCGAGCCAGCAGCTGACAGCGACTACCGAGGAGAATTCCAGAGCAACAGCCTATGTAGCTGGGCTGGCAGAGGAGTCTTCGAATGGTGCCGAAACTCAAACCGCTGCGATGATTGAAACGTCGCGGGCGATGGAAGAAATGTCCTCAGGCATTCAAAAAATAGCCGAAGCCGCCTCATCCATCGTTGATTCCTCGACCGATACAGGAGCAGATGTACTCGTCGGGAGCCGCAAGATCGAGCAGGTCAGCAAGCAGATGAACGCCATCCGGGAATCTACGCAACTGTCGGCTGAGCTTATTGGACAATTAAATGGCCTAAACAGTGAAGTCTCAGAAATGAGCAGCGCCATTTCCACTATCGCCGTACAGACTAATCTGCTCTCACTGAATGCAGGAATCGAAGCCGCACGCGCCGGGGAACATGGCAAAGGATTTGCAGTAGTTGCCGCCGAGGTCCGTAAGCTGGCTGATCAGTCTAAAATGACTGCCGGAAATATCCAAGATACTATTGTTCAGATGACTGAACTGATCGATCAGACCTATGAAACCATCCAGAATAGAGTGTCGGCAGATGTCGAGCTTGGTATGCAAGTAACCGAAGAAGCCAAAGAAGCCTTCGCGAGCATTGAACATTCCACAGCCAAGATCAATGGACAGATCCATGACATCTCTGCGATCACTGAACAAATGTCAGCGGGTGCAGAAGAAGTCGCCGCATCTGTCCAGGAGATCTCGAACATCTCGCGTTCCGCTTCCGATGCCTTCCAGAATGTAACAGCTGCTACCCAGCAGCAGCTTGCTTCGATGGAAGAGATCACCTCTTCATCGGGTGAGCTGTCCAAAATGGCCGGAGATTTGCAGCAAAAAGTCGAACACTTTAAGCTTGAAGATTAGGCAGCCGCCTAATCTTCACCTGTCAGCTAAATCAGCTCCAAACAAGTGGAAACGGCTTCGCCGTCCTCAAAAGGACGGTATCCGTTTCAGCGAGAAATAGAAGGATAATTTATAGCGTGAAGCATATAAATTCTTATATTTTAAAAAAGCCGTCTTCCACAGCTTATACTGTGAAAGACGGCTTTTAAGGTTTCATGTTCGGATATTCAGTATAGATTAGACGAGAACTGTCGATCCCATCAGATATTTATCGACTTCACGTGCAGCTTCGCGTCCTTCATTGATCGCCCAGACCACAAGACTTTGCCCACGGCGCATATCACCGGCGGCAAATACTTTATCCACGTTCGTGTTGAACTTGCCGTAACGAGCCTTCACATTGCTGCGGCGGTCTGTCTCAAGGTTCAACTCCTCGATCATCTCCTGCTCCGGTCCGTCGAACCCAATCGCAATCAGCGCAAGCTGAGCCGGATATACAGCCTCCGTACCTGGAACCGGCTGATAAATCTTACGTCCGGTCTCATCTACCATCCGGCGGATTTGCACGGTATGAAGTTCCTTGAGGTTACCTTCTTCATCACCTACGAATTTCGTAGTCATGATGGAGAATTCACGCGGATCATCGCCGAAGATTGCCTTGGCTTCCTGCTGTGCATAGTCAAGCGTATATACATTCGGAAACTGCGGCCAAGGATTGGCAATCGGATCACGCTCAAGTGGAGCTTTGTCATGTGTACCAAACTGGGTAATGCTGTTGCAGCCATGGCGGAGCGAAGTTGCCACACAGTCAGAACCGGTGTCACCGCCGCCAAGCACAATAACATCCTTACCTGCAGCAGAGACAAAGTTGCCATCCTGCAGATTGGAGTTCAAGTAGCTCTTAATCGTGCCATTCAAATAATCCATCGCATACATGACGCCCTTAAGCTCATTGCCCGGGACGTTGAAACGGCGCGCCTTGGTCGCTCCGCCGCAGAGGACAACCGCATCAAATTCATCGACCAGCTGCTGCGTCGGAATATCTTTGCCGATCTCTGTATTCACTACGAAGTTCACGCCTTCGGCAGCCAGCAAGTCAACACGGCGCTGCACGACACGTTTGTCCAGCTTCATAGTCGGAATTCCATATGTCAACAGGCCGCCTACACGGTCACTGCGTTCAAATACAGTTACAGTATGTCCTGCCTTGTTAAGCTGGGCCGCTGCAGCCAGACCAGCGGGTCCGGAGCCGACGATGGCTACTGCCTTGCCGGTACGCTTCTCCGGCGGACAAGGCACAACCCAGCCTTCCTCAAAGCCCTTATCGATGATGGCAAGCTCTATCGTCTTGATCGTAACCGGCTGGCCGATCAGACCGACGGTACAGGAGCCTTCGCAAGGTGCCGGACAGATGCTGCCCGTAAATTCAGGGAAATTGTTCGTTTTATGCAAGCGTTCGAGCGCTTCCTTCCACAGTCCCCGGTATACCAGATTATTCCATTCTGGAATGAGATTGTGGACAGGGCATCCTGAAGTTCCGCCGGCCATATCAATACCTGTATGACAATAAGGGGTTCCGCAATCCATACAACGGGCGCCTTGTGTCCGAAGCTCGTCCTCGGTTAAATGATGGTGGAATTCTTCCCAGTCTTTCACGCGCTGTTCAGGATCCCGGTCTCCTGGGAGCTGGCGCTTATACTCCATAAATCCAGTAGGTGTAGACATATTTACGTTTCCCCCATCCGTTCTCTTCGTGTTGATGTATAGTACATTGTAACATATTGCGGCAGACTCATGTCGTTTCAGCGCAATGAAGTACCTGCACATTCTATACTACTTTTAAGTTTAGCATTTCTAATTTTAATTATAGTAGCATTCTATACTTTCGCACTGTAATGGATTAATCTGCTGATTATTTGTACTATTTCACATGTTGTGTCAGAGAAAACGCTTTTTCTTCAAACCGTACGTTCATAAACATAGAATCGGTAATCATACGGATTTTTCTCATCGCGAATTCCTGGGGTGTTGGAAATCTCTGTCCACTCACTCCACTCTACCTCAGGAAATTTCGTATCGCCTTCAAACTCATGTTCAATCCGGGTCACAATCAGCTTATCGGCATACGGCAGGAACATCCGGTAGATCTCCGCACCGCCAATAATCATCAGTTCATCACCCTTACCGCCTTCAGCCAGTGCTTCCTCCACGGTGTGCACGACCTTTGCTCCCTCCGGAGCATAGCTGCGGTCCCGGGTAATAATAATACTCGTTCTGTCCTTGAGGGGCTTGCCCCCGAGCGACTCCCATGTCTTACGTCCCATTAGCATTCTTTTGCCAAAAGTTTCGGATTTGAAAAAGGCAAAATCACGCGGCAAATGCCAGGGCATATCATTGTCCTTGCCGATTACACCGTTAGCACCCATTGCCCATATCATGCTGATACTCATATTTTAGCCCCCTTTTCAAGGAATCATCAGAAATGTTTCCAACAAAGACTATATAGCCACTGGTGCTTTAATTCCCGGATGATGAACATAATCTGTAAATTCAAAATCTTCAAAGGTATAATCAAAAATACTGTCAGGCTTTCTGAGCATCTTCAGTTTAGGCAGCGCATAAGGCTCTCTGGACAACTGCGTGGCGACCTGCTCCAGATGATTTGTATAAATGTGCACATCGCCTCCGGACCAGATGAAATCACCGACCTCCAGGCCTGTCTGCTGGGCGACCATATGTGTGAGCAGGGCGTAGCTGGCAATGTTAAAAGGCAATCCCAGGAAAGTGTCGACTGAACGCATCGTCAGCATGCAGGACAACTTGCCGTCCGCTACATAGAATTGGAACACAAAATGACAAGGCGGCAGCTTCATCTGCTCAATCTCGCCCACATTCCAGGCACTGACGATATGACGGCGGGAATCGGGATTATGTTTGATCGACTCGATTACATTCGAAATCTGATCAATAATCCGGCCGTCGGCGCTCTCCCAGGCCCGCCATTGGGAACCGTATACGGGTCCCAGCTCCCCGTTCTCATCTGCCCATTCGTCCCAGATCGAAACACCGTGCTCCTTCAGATAGGAAGTGTTCGTCTCTCCTCTAAGAAACCACAGCAGTTCATAAACTACCGATTTCAAGTGAATACGCTTGGTTGTCACCAGCGGAAAACCCTCTTGCAGATCAAAGCGGAGCTGGCGCCCAAATACGGATATCGTACCGGTACCTGTCCGGTCGCTTTTTTCCGTGCCATGATCCAATATATCCTGAAGTAAATCCAAATATTTACGCAACAGTCAGCGCTCCTCTCCTCTTTTTTTCTTATCCTAGTTTACCATGACCTGACCGCCCTTGTAACTTAGCAAAGAACAGGAAATTTTTTTCGCGAATATTGTTCGAATGCCACTGATGGCTATATGCCGGCTACTCTGAGATCCGCAGTTCAACTTTTTGCTTAGAGGCCTTCACCACAGCACGTCCGCCAACAGGAAAGGTAAAGATCGGCGAGACATGCCCAAAATTGACATCAGCGATTACAGGGAGGTGGTTCAGCTCTTTTTTACTCTTAATGATGGAGCGTAATATTTCCGGGGTCATCTGTGAAGCACGCTGAAATCTCCCAATGATCAGAGCCTTTACCTGTGCGAAGCCGGGCTGATGAAGCAGCGACTGCAGGTCGCGGTCAAAGTTCCCCGGGCGGGATTCATAGTCATCTTCCACAAAAAGAATCGCGTCCCTCAGGCTGGGCATAAACTCTGTCCCCTGCAGCAGATTCAGTGTGCATAGGTTACCACCAATTATAGTGCCTTCCGCGTAACCTTCGTGAATGGCATAAGGCCCGGCGTTTGCTTCGAATACACGGTTTTCCTGATCCAAAAACCAGGCATCATCGCTCCACTTCTCCGAAGGCAATACATCTACTTCTTCATCTTCCATCATCATTTTGACAAAATAATCGGAAGTATATTCATTCCCGTGACGCATGGACAGTGTAGAGAAATGAGGACCGGAGTAGGTGATCAGTCCTGTTTTGGCATAAATGGCATTCTGCAGCACCGTAATGTCGGAATAGCCGCATAACCGTTTGGGATTCGCTGCAATCGAGCCAAAATCCAGCCCCCGCAGCAGCTGGTTGCAATTAAAACCACCAAGCGTCGTCAATATCCCTTTTACCGTAGGGTCGCTGAACGCGCTGTGGAGATCCTCAAGTCTGGAGTCCACCGAAGACGAATCGAAGCCATCTCTTTCATAAGCATGCTTGGAAAAAGAAACGGTAAACCCAAAAGCCTCCAATTTCTTTGTTGCTGCCACAATTTGCTCTTCCGCTATAACCCCTAAGCTCATGGAAGGTGAAATAATCCGGATTTCATCACCCGCTTGCAGTTTTACTGGCTTCATCGTCTTCACTCCCTTTGTGCTTGATTTGCTCCAGCAGCAGGTCTGTAAGGTCATTTACAGGCAGCGTACCGTCTGCCACATAGTCGGATGAGGGAAGAACGGTATGAAGCATTGCCAAGTATGCCTCCCGGCCTCCATGCAAATATCCTTCCATTTCCCGGGTTACATCGCCGCTTGCGGAATCTTTATCATCTCGGATGAATCTTCTGGCCATGGCCACATCAAGCGGAGTGTCGATAAATATAGCATAATCAATAAGCTGACTTAGTTCGTTATGTACATAGGCAAAAGGATAATCAAGTAAAATATACTCCGGCCGGTCCGCTCCGGCAAGCAGCCCTTTCAGGTCAGCCACCAGGGGCTCAAGCTTCCACTCGTTATAGTCAGCACCCCGCTCCACCCACCGGTCAAACTCATCAGGCCAAAGGAAATCATAGTCATCAAAAAACAAAGCAGCCGAGTTCACCAGCCGCTCCTGCAAGTTTCTGACGGCAGTCGTTTTGCCGCCGCCTGAGACGGCTGCTATGGCGATAACATAAGTTCTGTGTGTAATGTTCCTCTCCTCCTTTTATACCCGCTTACGATGAAAGGACAGCTGTATAGGCCCGTTTCTCTCTTGATCTTACCACAAGTAGTTTCGGCTGCCATCTGAATAACTATTATGTAATGTGTTAAAAAAGAGGATGTCTACCAAGCCATTTGCATGGCTCGGCGGACATCCTCTTATTGTTGTCTGCCGAAGCAGTCTATAATTTATTATTTAATTACGTGAATTGGGTGGCCTTCCACAAGCTCAGCCGCTTCCATGACGATTTCGCCAAGGGTTGGATGCGCGTGGATTGTCAATGCGATGTCTTCGAGCGTAGCGCCCATTTCAATCGCCAGACCCAGTTCAGCAATCAGGTTGGAAGCTTCGATACCCACAATTTGTGCGCCCAATACGAGGTTGTTCTCGCTGTTTGCCACAATCTTGATGAAGCCATCCGGAGCGTTCAAGGAAACTGCACGGCCATTACCTGCGAACGGGAATTTGCCGGCTTTTACTTTGTAGCCCTTATCCTTCGCTTCTTTCTCAGTCAGACCAACACTGGAGCATTCTGGATCGGTGAACACAACAGCCGGGATGACTTTGTAGTCAACAACGGATTTGTGTCCGGAGATCGCTTCAGCAGCGATTTTGCCTTCGTAAGAAGCTTTGTGTGCCAGAGCAAGGCCTGGAACAATATCGCCGATTGCATAGATGTTAGGAATGTTGGTACGGCCCTGGTGGTCAACTTTGATCAAGCCGCGCTCGTCAAGTTCCATACCGATCAGATCCAATCCCAGCTCGCCATCCGTATTTGGACGACGTCCTACAGTTACAAGCAGGTAATCCGCAGTAATTTCCTTGGACTCGCCGCCCACGGAGTATTTCACGGTTACTTCCTTGTCGTTCTGTACAGCACTTTCCGCTTTCGCATTGGTAACAATCTCAATCCCAGTCTTCGCCATGTTCTTGGCAACCAGACGGGTCATATCCTTGTCAAAGCCAGGCAGAACTGTATCCAGACCTTCAATGATGGTTACTTTAGTGCCAAATTTGGAGTACATTTGGCCAAGCTCGGCTCCGATGTAGCCGCCGCCGATAACGATCATGCTCTTCGGAATTTCCGGAAGATCAAGCGCTTCGGTCGAAGACAGAATACGTCCGCCAAATGGGAAAGGCTTCAGTTCGATCGGACGGGAACCTGTAGCAATGATACAGTTGTTGAATTTGTAGCGGGGAGATTCATGTTCATTGAACAAACGGGCTTCGTTTGTATTGATGAACATAGCTTCACCACTGAATACTTCAATTTTGTTTCCCTTCATCAAACCGGTTACGCCTGTTGTCATTCTTTTGACAACGCCGTTTTTGAATTCCTGTGTTTTTGCCCAGTCCACTTTGACGTTCTCGGCAGTGACACCGAAAACTTCACCGTGCTGTGCAGCTTCGAATTGATGGGCTGCAGAGATCAGAGCCTTGGAAGGAATACATCCGCGGTTCAAACATACACCGCCGAGTTCCGATTTATCCACAATCAGAACTTTCTGGCCGAGCTGGGCGGCACGAATTGCCGCCACATACCCGCCGGGACCTGCACCAATTACCAATGTGTCGATTTCGATTGAAGCGTCTCCGACTACCATTAATTACACCTCCATAACTAACATATCAGGATTTGCGAGCAGGGTCTTAATATAATTCATGAAGTTCTGTGCTGTTGCACCGTCGATGATGCGGTGGTCAAAGCTCAGGGACAGCGCCATAACAGGAGCGGCTACGATTTCGCCGTTCTTCACAACTGGTTTCTCAGTGATACGTCCAGTACCGAGGATCGCCACTTCAGGGAAGTTGATGATCGGTGTAAAGAACATACCGCCAGCGGAACCGATGTTGCTGATGGAGATTGTGCTGCCTCTCATTTCGTTAGCTGCCAACTTACCGTCGCGTCCGCGCACAGCCAGATCGGTAATGCTGCTGGCAATCATCCAGATGCTCTTACGGTCAGCATCCTTGATAACCGGAACGATCAAGCCGTTGTCTGTATCTGTAGCGATACCGATATTGTAGTATTTCTTGTAGACAATTTCATTGGACTCTTCATCAATCATGGCGTTAAGCGCCGGGAATTGACGGGAAGCGGCCACGAGTGCTTTGACGATAAACGGAAGATAAGTCACCTTCACGCCTTTCTTCTCAGCAACTGGTTTCATGCGGGCACGGAAAGCTACCAGCTCGGTAACATCCACTTCGTCCATGATGGTAACGTGAGGCGCAGTGTATGCGGATTTAACCATCGCATTGGAGATCGCTTTACGGATACCCTTAAATGGTACACGTTCTTCTTCAAGGCTTACATTGCCGGATGCTGCAGGAGCAGCTTCTTTGGCCTTGGCTTTTGGTGCTTCCGATGCTGCTGGTGCAGCAGCTGGTGCAACTGCTGCCGAGCCGCCTTTCAGGAAGGCTTCAACATCTTCATGAGTGATCTTGCCGTTCTTGCCGGAGCCGTTCACCTTGGAGATGTCAACACTCTGCTCACGGGCAAACTTGCGCACACTTGGCGTAGCAAGTACATCGCGGTTTGGAGCAGGAACCGCTGCTGGTGCAGCCGCTGCCGGTGCAGATTCTTGAGCAGCCGGAGCTTCAGCGTGGCCGCCTTCCTGCTGTGGAACTTCGCCTTCTGCAGCAATGATCGCTACAACTTCGCCCACACGGCATACCTGTCCGTCCTTCACACGTACTTCAAGCACTGTGCCGTTAACCGGGCAAGGCACTTCTACTACAGCTTTGTCATTCTGTACTTCCATTACAATATCGTCATCAGTTACTTTGTCGCCGACTTTGATATGCATTTTAATAATTTCGCCTTCATGTAGACCTTCGCCCAGTTCAGGGAACCGGTATTCAAAGTTCACAGCGCCGCCAGTGGCAGGGCTGCTGGTTGCCGGAGAAGACTTAGTGTCAGCTCCGCCTTTGGCTGCATCTGCTTCTTGAGTAGCCTGTGACTCCGCATGGCCGCCCTCCTGCTCAGGAACATCGCCTTCTGCATCAATAATTGCCACTACTTCGCCTACGCGGCAGACTTGACCGTCTTTGGTGAAGACTTCAAGCACTGTACCGTTGACCGGACAAGGAACTTCTACAACTGCCTTGTCATTCTGTACTTCCATTACGATATCGTCATCGGTTACTTTATCGCCGGCTTTGATATGCATTTTGATAATTTCGCCTTCATGCAGACCTTCGCCCAGCTCAGGGAACCGGTACTCAAATTTTGCCACCTTGATAACCTCCTAATAGTTATATAGCCGATGCTTCTTCAACTAACTTCTCAGAAACTAGCTTCGAAAGCATCCGCTTAGTTTGTGAATACCTCAAAAGCAAATCAGAAACGGGTGCCGCCCTTTTACAAGGACGGCAAGGACGTTTCTTCTTAGAATTCCATAACTTTCTTAACAGCTGCAACTACGCGTGCTGGTGTAGGAATCCAACTATCCTCGATTTGCGCGAACGGATAAATGGTGTCCGGACCGGCAACACGAAGCACTGGCGCTTCCAGATGAAGAATAGCTTTTTCATTGATTTGTGCGATTACCTCTGCAGCCACACCAGAGCTCTTTTGCGCTTCTTGCACAACGATCGCACGGTTTGTCTTCTTCACAGAAGCAACGATGGTATCAATATCAATCGGGCTAACCGTACGCAGATCGATAATTTCAGCCTTAATGCCTTCCTTTTCCAGCTGATCGGCCGCTTTGGTAGCAGTATGTACCATTAGACCGTAAGAGATAATTGTAACATCCGAACCTTCGCGGACAACATTTGCTTTGCCCAGCTCGACGGTATATTCACCTTCTGGCACTTCTGCACGGAATGCATGGTACAGGTTCAAGTGCTCCATGAAGAATACCGGGTCATTGTCACGGATCGAGGCAATCAGAAGTCCCTTTGCATCGTATGGATTGGAAGGAATAACCACTTTGATCCCCGGGCTTTGAGCGATCAGGCCTTCGAGGGAATCGGTATGCAGTTCAGCCGCTTTTACGCCGCCGCCAAATGGAGTACGGAATACTACAGGAGCATTGAATCTGCCCCCGGAACGCCAGCGCAGGCGTGCAGCCTGAACGACGATTTGATCGAGTGCTTCAAAGATGAAACCAACAAACTGGATTTCAGCGATGGGACGGAATCCTTGCACGCCCAGACCAAAAGCCAGACCGCCGATGGCGGATTCGGCAAGCGGAGTATCGAAAATACGATCTTCGCCAAATTCTTTTTGCAGCCCTTCCGTTACACGGAAGACGCCCCCTACATTCCCTACATCCTCACCGAAGATAAGAACGTTAGGGTCACGGTTCAGTTCAACGCGCATTGCGTCACGAATTGCTTCTTTCATATTCATTTGTGCCATTGCCTGATATCCCCCTTATTCAAAATCGGCTTTTTGTTCTTCCAGATGTTTCGGAGTTACCTCGAACATGCTGTCGATCAAGCCAGGAACGGTCATTTTTTCGGTTTGCTCTGCTTTTTTGATCTGCTCGTTAACAGTCGCTTTCGCTTCTTCTCTTACGCGCAGCGTATCTTCTTCGGTCCAGAGGCCTTTCTTCTCCAAATACTTGGCAAGACGGGCAATCGGATCCTTCTCGTTCCATTGTCCTTCTTCTTCTTTGGAACGGTATTTGCTGGCGTCGTCGGAAAGGGAATGCGGACGGAAACGGTAAGTCACAGCTTCAATCAGCGTAGCTCCTTCGCCTTTGCGTGCGCGTTCTGCAGCTTCCTGCACCGCGGAGATTACTGCAAAGACGTCCATGCCGTCGATTTTAATACCGGGAATACCAGCTGCTACTGCTTTATGTGCGATGGATTTGGCAGCCGTTTGCTTCGCGAACGGAGTCGTAATCGCATATCCGTTATTTTGAACAAAGAAGATTACCGGCAATTTAAAGCGTCCGGCAAAGTTAAGACCTTCATAGAAGTCGCCTTCGGAAGAACCGCCGTCGCCAGTGTAAGTAATAGCAACGTTTTGTTGTTTCTTCAATTTGAAGCCCATTGCAATTCCGGTAGCGTGCAGAATTTGTGCACCGATGATAATCTGAGGCATAAGAACATTTACACCTTCAGGAATCTCACCGCCATGTTGATGGCCGCGGGAATATAGGAAAGCCTGGTATAATGGAAGTCCATGCCATACCAGCTGCGGAATGTCACGGTAGCCAGGGCATACGAAATCTTCTTTCTGCAAGGCGTATTCACTGCCCACCATGGTTGCTTCTTGTCCGGATACCGGCGCGTAGAATCCCAGGCGGCCTTGACGACCCAAGTTGACCGCACGGTCATCCCAAGTACGGGTAAATACCATACGATACATGATTTCTTTCAGTTGATCATCGGTAAGTGTAGGCATCTTATCCTTGTTGATAACTTCTCCATCCGGGGAAAGTACCGAAAGGGCCTCTACGTCCTCTGTATACACTTCATAAGGAACTCTAGTCATCATTTTCACCTCAATAAAAAAATTTGAATACCATTTGAATATCAGTGGCCTCTGTTATAGAATTATTATACACCTGTTTTATCTGTTTCGTCAAAGAAATACGCATAAAATTTATGTTTCCATAAATTTTGTATGTATAACAGGTTGATAAATATCCTATAACAGATTAGAGTTTTTTAAGCAAGTAAATGATTAATGCCACATTTACCGCTTGGGTAATTTTAACGCACCGCCACGTTTAATGCAAAATTCGACAAGAAAGGTGACGATTCAGCTATGAGCGAACCTGTTTTTCTGAAACGTACAATTGTTAAGCAAACATTATGGAGCGAATTTCTCCAGGAAGAACGCAGGCTGCGCATTTATCTCCCCCCCGGTTATAACGAAGTCCTCAGTTATCCGGTAGTGTACTGCCAGGATGGTGAGGAGTTCTTCAACTTCGGCCGCATCGCTACTCTTGCCGGGCAGCTGATTGTGGAAGAAGATGTGGAACCTTTCATTATTGTTGGCGTGGAAGTAAATGTCCCCGTGCGGACACAGGAGTACGCTCCCTTTGGCACCAGGTTCAAGCAATACCTGTCTTGCTTTGCCGAAGAGATTATTCCCTTCATTGAACATAATTATCCGGTTCGCCGCACCCCTGATGACCGGATCATCGCCGGAGACTCCTTGGGCGGCAGTGTTTCTCTGCATTTGGCACTGGCATATCCCGGGCTTTTCACCCGTGTCCTTAGTCTTTCCGGTGCATATTATCCGGAGTCACGTGAAATCATTGCACAGGAAGAAGACCTCTCCTGGCTTACTATTAATATGGTAGTAGGACTGCAAGAAACTGAATACCAGACGGATACCGGAGTTTACGATTTCGTGCAGATGAACAGGGATACCAAGGCGTTGCTGGAATCACGGGGCGCTACAGTATCCTACCGTGAAAAAGACGGGCGTCATCTCTGGGGATTTTGGCAAAAAGAGCTCCCAGAATCATTACTCTATTTCTTCAACTCATGAAACAGCTGAAATGGCAAAAGAGTGAACATACTGCGAACGTATCTATGTTTCCCAACTGATTACGCTTTCAAATCATGACGGGCATTACGGTGCCCGTCCTTTTCTTGCAAGGACGGCAACCGATATTCTGGAATGTCGCGCCCTGTCTAGAGCTTCTCCGCAATAATCCGCTCCAGCAGTACATCGCAGCCGGCACTGATCAGATCATAGACCTGCTCGAAATTCCCGGTGAAATAAGGGTCTGGTACCTCGCGCAGCTCTTCATCCGGCAGCAAATCCATGAAGAACAGCAACTCCGCGTCCTTTCCCCCGGGAAGCTTACGGACATTCTCCCCATTCGACTTGTCCATGCACACTATATATTGAAACTTTTCAAAATCACCGCTGCTAACCAGGCGAGCTGTCATATTCTCATAGCTGATTCCCCACTGATCGAGAATACGGCGGGTTCCTTCATGCGGTGCTTTGCCGATATGCCAGTCACCTGTACCGGCAGAATCCACCGAGATTCTATCGGATAGCTTGCGTTCACCAATTTTATGGCGGAGCACCGCTTCTGCCATAGGTGAGCGGCAAATATTGCCCAGACAAACGAATAACACACTTACGATTTCTCTCACCTCCTGCAATTGTTTCCTCAGTTATTTAATCTGCACATTTCATAAACGAAACGTACTCTATTCATTTTAGCGTTGTCCGCATCAATTGTACAACTTTTCAATCTGCATTATACTTGGTCAGGATGACAAACTATATAGCAGATTTAAAGGAGGGGATTGTATTGCCATCCAAACGTGTTGTTATTTTTGCCGGCGGTGAGCTGTCAGAGGAGTTTTTACTTCTATTAGATGAAGAAGATTTTATTATCGGTGCTGACCATGGCGCCTTGTTTCTAATATCCCATGGGTATACACCCGACATTGCCGTTGGCGATTTCGACTCTGTCTCCCCAGAAGAACTGCAGCAGATTGCGGCAAGAAGCAAAAAAACCATCACCTGCGACCCTGTGGACAAGGATTTGACCGACAGCGAGATGGCGCTTGAACTAGCACTCAACACCCAGCCCGAGTCGATTCTGCTGATAGGTGTGACAGGCACGCGGATGGACCATACTCTGGCCGGGATCCAGATGATGACAAGAGCACTGCAGCGGCAGGTAAGCTGCTCTGTAATGGATACTCATAATTATATCACCCTGACCGGTTCGCAGGCGCTGGTGCATGAGCGGGGGTATACTTATGTCTCTTTACTCCCTCTGACTCCTGAAGTTACAGGGATCACACTTCAAGGTTTTCAATACCCGCTTACCAATGCCACGCTTAAGCTTGGCCAGTCTCTTGCCGTAAGCAACCGTCTGATAGAGGAGTGCGGAACAGTTACTATTGAGAGCGGTCTGCTGCTGATTATTCAGAGTAAAGATTAATTTACATATGAATTCGGAGACACCGTTGTAACCTTTGTTTCAAAACAAAAAAGCCGGGATAACCCTTGTCACAAAAGGGTTTTCGGCTTTTTTCGTATCGATATAACCGTCAATTATTAATATTTTGTAACTTTTAATGCGATTTTAATAAAACGCTTACAACCCATATCCAGCTTGGTTTTGAACTCTCTGTTCCATATTTTAGGGCATGTATAACCTGCTATACTACGAAACAGAGAAAGACGAATGAAAGATAGATACAAACCTGGGAGGTATTACAACATGAAAAAGCAACAATGGTTTAAGCAAGCAATCGTCGTAGGAATGTGCACCACAATTGGCCTGAGTACACTGATGGTTACAGGAGCCGGCACAGCACCCGTTGCTGCTGCATCCGTGACGTCGTCCTCTACTGGACAAAAGGTTGTTAATTTCGGCAAAAACTATCTGGGTACCCGTTATCAGTTCGGCGCTTCCACTTCTACTACCAGATATTTTGACTGCTCTTCCTTTACCAAATACATTTTCGCCAAATATGGCGTCAATCTGCCGCGCACATCTGCAGCACAATCGAAAGTCGGAACCTATGTTTCCAAAGCTAACCTTCGTGTAGGCGATCTGGTATTTTTCTCCAGCGGCAGCAGAGCTAACGGCAGAAACGTAACTCACGTAGCCGTATATGCAGGAAATGGCAAAATTCTCCACACTTATGGCTCACCGGGTGTAACGATTTCGGATTTGAACTCCGGAAACTGGAAAAGAACCTATCTTAAAGCCCGTCGCGTACTGTAGTTTTCTATAAAATAGTTTTCAGCGCTTACCATGCACCGGAAGTCAGACCGTCTCTACCCCTTCCGGTGCGCGCATTACATATCCGGTCCCACGTACGGTATGAATCAGCTTATTGCGATGGCCCTTGTCCACTTTCAACCGGATATGCCGGATGTAGACATCTACTACATTCGTATCCGCTTGAAAATGGTATCCCCAGACATGCTTTAGAATTTCGCCGCGGGGACAAATTTCCCCCAAATGCACGGCGAGGTAATACAGCAGATCAAATTCTTTGGGGGTCAGTGTAAGGGAATTCCCGTCCCGGCTAACCAGCCTGCGGCTGGGGTCCAGCACCAGTCCATCGACCTTAAGGCGTGTCTCATGGCCCCTCCGGTGTCCGGTGAGCCATAACAGATTCATTACCCTGCATTTGAACTCGCCTGCATGAAGCGGCTTCTTCAAGTATTCATTGCCGCCCGCCTCAAAAGCCGCAACTACCTCTCCTTCCGAATTGCCGCCGGATATGACTACTACTGGCAGAAACACGCCCCGTTCTCTAAGATCCGCAATAATTCCCCATCCCTCCCATCCTCCGGCATCGTACAGCTCCGTTAAGAGCAGTACGGGCTCCACTCTGGACAGCATTAAGCGAAGATCCTCAAGATCTTCGCTTAATGCTGTTTGCAGTCCGAGCTCATGCAGAGTGAGCTCAATGAATTGATGCTCCTCTTCTCTCCTGGTTCTGTCTTCCGCAGATTCTTTACTGCCAAGGACTGCCCCGGGCGCAAACCATACGACTACCTCATTCATGGACATCCCCGCCTCACTCATCGTTCGATAGCGGCCGCACGGCCGCAGATATTCATTAGATTTCCCGCAAAGCAAAGAGACCATTCCTAAGAAATGGTCTCTTTGCTGACTTCTATAAACAATTATTTCACAAAATCAATCTCCTGAAAGCCCGCCACCTCAGTGTCCCAGCGTTCACGCACAAAGGCCTGATGACTGGGGTGATTATTATAGGCCTCGTAAGCCTCCTGATTATCGAACTCCATCGAGAAACCAAAGTCATATTCACATTTGGCACTCACCTGGCGCAGCACCTCAAAGTTGCGCACCACCGGAATAGCGCTGAGAATATCCTCTCCGGCTTTCAGAAATGCCGCCGTTTCCGCAGAATTCACCGGATGTTTTAACGTAAAGATTGCCATGTGGCGGATCGTTTCATTGTTCATTCTATCCTCTCCCCTTCATTATCCGAAATACCGGTGATAAAAGCTGCGGGCTGCTGCAATATCACTGGTTCCATGAATCAAAGCTCGTCCATCAGTGAAGATGACCATACGGTAAGGCCCATCTGTATAGGAAACAAGATAAGGATTGCTCTCTACCTTGCCGGTCCCCAGTCTGGACAGCCGGTCTGCTGTTTCCTGCAGATTCAGCTTCTGCCGCCGCGCCGGACGGATCTGCACGGTGTCCCGGCCACAGAGCACATCGCTCCGTTCCGTATTCGCCGCTGTCAGATAAGGATAAACCGGCTGGCTGCCGCAGGACGGACAATCACTCTTCTTGGCAGCTTTGACTCCGATCTCCTGATGTTCATTGCGCCACACATCAAAGGTCAGCAGCTTGTTGCGAAGCTGTTCCTTCCGTCCTCCGAGCAACTTCAGCGCCTCTGCTGTAGCGTTAGCAGTAACGAGCTGCACTGCCTGCGGCAGAATCCCCGCCGTATCACAGGTATCCCCACCCAGAGGTATAGTCCCCAGCAGGCAGTTCAAGCATGGTGTTTCTCCCGGCAGAATCGTATAGGTAATACCATAGCTGCCTACGCAGCCCCCATAGATCCAGGGAATACCGTACTTCATCGCCATATCATTTATAATTAGCCGGGTATCAAAGTTATCAGTGCCATCCATGATGAGGTCCACACCGGGAAGCAGGCTTTCCAGTTCTTCGGCACGTACATCCAGCACATGCGCTTCAACCTTTATTTCGGAATTGATGCTCTCCAGTCTGGCTTTGGCCGCTGCGGCTTTGGGCATACGCCCGATAGCGTCCTCCTCGGTGTACAGCTGCTGGCGCTGCAGATTGCTCCACTCCACATAATCACGGTCGGCAAGAATCAGGCGTCCCACTCCGCAGCGCGCCAGTGTCTCGGCAATCCCCGTGCCAAGCGCTCCAGCTCCAACAATAAGTACACTGGAACGTGCTAGCCCCTGCTGCCCCTCTATCCCGAAAGGTGTAAAGCGTACCTGGCGTGAATATCGTCCATCCCGGCCTGAAGAATGGACAGCAGACTCTTTTTCATGTTCATTATGGCTCATCCCGGAAACAGCCCCCCCATATTTAAAAGCCGGGGAACAGCACCAATAACATTGCTCTTCCCCGGACTTTGAAATTCAACTATACAGATTGCGCCGACCACTGCTCAACATCCCAAGTCTTTGTCACCCAATCTTCGTAGAAATCAGGTTCATGAGATACGAGTAGAATGGTACCTTTGTATTCCTGCAGGGCATTCTTCAGCTCTGCTTTGGCGACGATATCAAGGTGATTTGTAGGCTCATCGAATAAAATCCAATTGCTTTCGCGCATCATCAGCTTACATATACGCACCTTCGCCTGTTCCCCACCGCTCAACATGCTCAGCGGACGGGTAATATGCTCATTTTTCAATCCGCAACGGGCCAGATGGGCGCGCACTTCATGCTGATTGAGACTGGAAAATTCATTCCAGACATCATCAATCGGTGTAATGTTAGCAGCCTTAACCTCCTGCTGGAAGTAGGCGGAGCTGAGGAAATCGCCCAAGTACGTTTTCCCGCTGTAAGCGGGAATCACGCCGAGAATCGTCTTCAGCAGCGTGGATTTACCTACACCGTTGCAGCCGACAATTGCAATTTTCTCCCCGCGTTCAATCGTCATATTCAGCTTTGGCAGCAGCGGACGATCATAGCCAATCTCGAAGTCGATGCCTTCGAATACAGTCTTGCCGCTGGCCCGGCTTTCTTTGAACGAAAACGTCGGCTTGGCCGCTTCTTCAGGACGTTCAATCCGTTCCATACGGTTGAGCTGCTTCTCACGGCTCTTCGCCCGTCCCGAGGTGGAAGCACGCGCCTTGTTTCGCTGAATGAAATCCTCTTGCTTCTTAATGAACTCCTGCTGCTTCTCATAAGCACCAATATGCTGGTTCTTGTTCATGTCAGCCATATCAAGGAATTGCTCATAGTTGGCCGTATAGCGGGTCAGCTTGGCAAATTCAAGATGGTATACGACATTAACGACCTTATTCATAAATTCTGTATCATGGGAAATCAGCAAAAAGGCATAAGGATACTGCTTCAGGTAGTTGGTAAGCCAGTCAATATGCTCTACGTCCAGATAGTTGGTAGGCTCATCGAGCAGCAGCACATTCGGTTTCTCCAGCAGCAGCTTGGCCAGCAGCACCTTAGTCCGCTGTCCTCCGCTAAGCGAAGCGACATCACGGTCCAGGCCAATCGCCGTCAATCCCAGCCCGTTGCCCATTTCCTCAACCTTCACATCAATCAAATAGAAATCTCCGATATCCAGCTGTTCCTGGATTTCCCCCATCTGTTCCAGCAGCAGTTCCAGCTCTTCCGGAGAGGCATCGCCCATTTTCTCGGTAATCGCCATCATATCATTCTCCAGCTCAAGCAGCGGCAGGAAAGCATCCTTCAGCACATCGCGCACGGTTTTACCCGGCGTAAGACTGGTATGTTGATCCAGATAGCCATAACGCACCTTGGGAGTCCATTCCACTCTCCCGCTATCCTTCAGCAAAGTTCCGGTCAAAATATTCATCAGCGTCGATTTGCCGACGCCATTCGCCCCCACCAGTCCAACATGCTCTCCGTCGAGCAGCCGGAAATTCACATTCTTGAAGAGCTGCCGGTCTCCGAAGTTGTGGGAAACGTCTTCTACTGTAAGTAAACTCATAAATTCTCCGTAAGCTCCTATCTATATTTAAAAATAAGCAGTATTCTGTCAATACATACAACGACCATTTTAGCACAAGTAAGCGCCAGCCTGAAATAGGAATTTAACTGAAGGAAAGTTCTATTGCAATATAATTCCATTCATTTACATTCTTTTCTGAAAGAAACCATAGCGTTTTTCAGAATTCTTCTTCTTCACGCTTTCACTTAGCAGTTCATCCAGAACCTCCAGCAGCTTCCCTTTCCGTTGAAAAGGATCCTGCTGGAGCGGCAAACTATATACCCTCCCAATACCGAGCGCCGATTCCAGCAGCAGCGCTGCAGATTTCCCAGCAAACGGCAGACAAATCCGCCACTGCGGCTGTGGTGCAAGCCCGCTGCGGCGCAGCCAGTGAAGAGTATCTTCCAGTCTCCATTCGGCTCCCGATGTAATCAGCATCGGAACATCGCTGGCCGTGAAGGCCTCAAACGCACCCTCATAACCGCCTGTTCCAAGGTCAAGTACTACAAACTGATATCCCCTCTCCACTATTTCTGTCATATTCCCATGTTCTGGACGCTGCCAGAAATGCAGCTCTTTCCAATCCAGAGGAAGAACTTTACTGGTGGGGAATCCCCCGGCCACCGGAAAATCAAACAGGCTGCGGATACGATCATAAACGGATGAATCCGGGCTGAAATCCACCCAGGCCGTCATCCCCCGCCTGGAAAGGCTGCTGGCCACTGCCAGAGAGGTATGTGTCGTGCCGAGGCCCGAAGCTGTCCCGAGCAGCGCCACAATTGATGTTTTCCGTTTCGTCCCCGGGCCGGAAACCTGCATCTCCCGGAATGTGTAATTCTCTGCCGCTGCTTCAATCGGCTCCAGCGCACACAGCACCTCCTCGGCGCTTAGATATCTTTCTTCGGGATGATGGCGCAGCAAACGTCTGATGACAGGAATCAGCTTATCTGGAATTACCCGGCGCAGCTTGGCCTCCATGCCCGGTTGCCAGCGGCTGTATTGACCGGCGGAAGCCATATACAACATTAGCGCTCCCAAACCGTAGAGGTCCGAGAAAGGCCCGCTCTGTCCGCTGCCGTATTGTTCCGGGGCGGCGAAGCCGACGGTCCCCAGCTTCTCGGTATCTTCACCTGCACCGCTTCTGTAGTTGCGGGCGATGCCAAAATCAATCAGCATCAGCGAATTCGTCCCGGTCAGCATAATATTGGAGGGCTTCAAATCACGGTAAATAATCGGTGGTTGATGCCCGTGCAAATAACACAATACCTCCAGCAGCTGTTTGACATAGCTGATCAGCCGTTCAGCTTGCATCGGTACAGGATGCTCGGCCATATATTGGCTAAGGGTCACACCTTCGATATAATCCATAACCAGATAACAATATCCTTCTTCATCCGGAGGGTAGAAGTCGGCAACTCTCGGGAATAGCTTGTGGTTCAGCGAGATGAGCATATCTGCTTCCGCCAGAACGGATCCGTAATGCCCTTCGCCTTCAAAGCACATGCTTTCCTTCACGGCCCAGCGTTTGCCCGCCAGCCGTATATCCTCCGCCAGATATACATAACTCATTCCGCCCGTACCGATTAAAGCAGTAATTTGGTATCTGTCTCCAAGAACCTGTCCCACAGCAAGCTTCGATTCGTAATTCATCCTCATTTCCTCCTTGTCCCTAGCCTGATACAAACAAAAAAAGAGGGAGAGCCACCGTTATACAAGCTTAAACCGGCGATTCGCCGGAAGCGTAGATAACGGGATGCTTTCCCTCTAAAAACTAAATTATTTATAGAATGAACTAATGCTGTTACCTAAACAAAGATTCACTTAATACTTGATCATATACAGTGTAATCTCGTCACGGTTATGAAACAGCTGCTTCGCCCGCTGAATCTGCATCCGTTCACCTTCAAACATACTGATGATTTCCTTAATCATCGCCAGTGGCTTCTTATGCATTAGCTTCACTGTAACAACCGCCGTTCCACCCGGCGTGAGACTGTGCAGCAGCCCCGTAACCAGCTTCGCCATCAGCTTGGGGCTCCAGCTCATATCGCAGACCAGCAGATCAAACTCGTTCTCGCGGAATTTCACTTCACCCGCATTTTTGCGCAGAATCTTCAGCCCTGGCTGATTGCGCAGCGATTCATGCATCAGTGCCGGGTCAACTGCCGTCACCTTGAGGCCGCGCTCCAGCAGGAATGATGTCCAGCCTCCCGGAGAAGCGCCAATATCAACCGCATTGCGAAAGCTGGAGAACGGAATGGCAAATTCCTTCTCCGCTTCCATCAGCTTAAACTTCGCACGCGAAATTTGCCCATCCTCCTTGCGGAAACGGATCATTCCGCCGTTCCAGCTGGACAGGTTGTCCTCAGGCCGGGACACTCCGGCATACAGCGCCTCTCCGTCTGCATATACAGATATAACCCACGCCGGTTCCTGTACGGTGAATTCCGCACCCAGACTCACGAGCTGCTCCTGCAGCCATTCCCGAAGCTCGCCGGGACTGTCCTGCCAGAAGGAGCTTCCGCCTTTGCGCACATGCAGCGAAACCTTCTCGCCTTCCAATTCTTTGCGCCGGCTCAGATAGGCTACCAGCCGTTCCAGGGCAGACGGGTTGCCCTGATCCTGGAACTGCACGGGCTGAATATGCCGCAGAAAGATCGGCAGGTTCTGCGCCAGCAGGCTGGATACCTCTTCCGGCTCCGCTTCCAGTGTCGCCAAGAAGATCTCACCCGGCAGCAGCAGCGTACTCTTCACCGCGCCGAACAGGCGGCGTAGCTCTTCCTGGGCATAAGGTGCAAAGCCGTGATTGGCGGTGCAGATATAACGTGAAAGGGTCTTTTCTTCCGGAGCAGCTGTCTGCTCACCGTTCTCTTGTATACTATCGTTCAAATCATTTGCCTCCAGGTCTGATTTTAATCCAGGGACGACCGCTATCCCATTCAACTTCTACGGGAATATCAAAAGTAGCCAAGATCATTTCTTTGGTTAATACTTCTTCTTTGGGGCCGGAGCCTGCCAGCTTCCCGTCACGGATCAGCGCCACATGGGTAAAGAGCGGCACAATCTCTTCCACATGATGTGTAACGTAAACTACGGATACATCACGCTGCTTCAGCTTGTCAATCTCGGCGAGCATTTTTTCCCGCTCGTATAGATCAAGGCCGGCGCAGGGCTCATCCATAATCAGCAGCTTCGGCTCGGCCATCAGGCAGCGGGCCAGCATCGCCTTTTTGCGTTCTCCTTGGGACAAGGTGCCAAACGGATGATAGGCCATTTCTCCAAGATTCATCTCTTCAAGCAGCCTTTTCGCCTGATCCTGAACAGATTGTGGAATCGCCTGATAAAAACGCAGATAAGCATAAGCACCGGTAGCTACCACTTCCCACACGGGGTCGGTGAGCGACAGCTTTTCCATCAGCGACGGGCCGATATAGCCGATTTCCTTGCGCACTTCACGCAGATCGCACTGGCCGTATTTATAGCCCAGAACCTCAACGGATCCGCTGCTTGGAAATAAATAACCAGTCATCATCTCCAGAATCGTTGTTTTGCCGGAACCGTTCCGTCCAAGAATAACCCAGTTTTCGCCTTGCTTCATTTCCAGCGACACATCGTCAAGAATCTGGCTTTGCTCCCGTCTAAGGGTAAGATGTTGTAAAGATATCATTATGAGGTCACTCTCCTTATGTATTCCAGCACTTGTTCTACAGAACCCATTGCATAATGGATCTCCGGTTCAGAGCGGTGGTCCGCCGGGACCACCAGCAGTGCAGGGACACTTGAAATACGGTATAGGTTCACGAGCTCCGGAAGCATGTTCACATTCCCGCCAGCCATCAACAGATCCTGGGGCAGCAGATGAGCCGCAACCTCCAGCATCCGCCGGGCAGCCTTACAGGTCCCGCAAAGCGGGGTATACAGAAAAACAGCAAGCGGTTCACGCCTCCGCTCCAGCAAACCCAGCAGCTCGGATTGATTCATTTCAGTAATTTCAGTCATATGCATCCCGCTCCTGCAGCAATTTCCATTAGCTTCTCAGCTGTGATCGGGCCATGATGCAGTACGCTTCCCTCAGGTCTTGCAGCATACAATAGCTCATACATTTCTTTGCGGCCAGCTGCACTTGAGGTATGCAGATAGATCTCCTGGGGATACAGGCCTTCCAGCACGATTCGTCTGGCCACTTCAGCCCCGTTGTAATCTTCCGGCCCCATATCATAATCCAGCGACAGGATACCGACCTCGCATTCACGCAAGAGCAGCAGACATTCTTCCGTTGTCCGGGCCAGCGTGAAGCCGGATGGCAGCCTTCTTAGATCATCCATATAAATATTTATCACGGTCTGTCCTCCGCTTCATACCAGTCCAGCACGGCAGCAATCTCCTGGCGGTGGGTGCCGTCCGGCCCCTTTCCAGTTTCCAAGGCAACTGCCAGATGACGAAACGGCTCTGAGGTCAGCAGCTTCCGCAGATTCTCAGCACCAATATGGCCTTGTCCGATCTGCGCGTGCCTGTCCCGGCGGAGCCCGTAGGGATAAAGGGAATCATTCAGATGTACGGCAACGAGATGCGGCCAGTAATTCAGCGCAGCCCCCCGTTCCAGCAGTTCCTCCGTATGCTGCGGATTCCAGATCCCCGATGCAAAAGCATGACAGGTATCAAAACAAAATCCGATCTTCTCCGGAAAGCGGCTAAGCTCGCGTACCTTAACCAGCTCTTCCAGCGTCATGCCTTCATTGCCGTGATTCCCGGCCTGATTCTCAATCAGCAGTTTGGTCCGGCCATTCCAGGCGACCAACGTGTCATTCATACATTGTATAATATTTTGATAGCCTTGTAACGGCTCTATTCCGGCAAAATGTCCAAAATGCACAACTATCCCCAGCGAACCGCAGGCCTCCGCGATTTCCAGATCATTCAGCAGCGACGCCACCATGATCTCTCGGGAGGCCGCACCTTTGGTACCGGCCGCCATATTCGTCGGGTAGGGAGTATGCGCGATAGACACGATTCCCTTCTCCCTGCAGAAGGCAGCGCAGTCCCCGGCATCCCGCCTGTCCACCGGCTTCAGCTTCAGACTGCGCGGATTCTTCGGAAAATATTGAAAACATGCCGCACCGCTCTCCCAGGCGAACCGGGCCGCACGCCCGTATCCGCCGCGAATGCTGACATGAGCCCCGATTTTGGGGCTATTCTTCATGCTGGCAATCCGGGCAATAGAACACTTTGCGCCCGGATTGCTCCGTCTTAATTATCGTTCCCCCGCCGCGCAGGCATGGTTCGCCCTCCCGGTCATATACCTTGCACTGGTCATTGTAAGAGCCGGTAACTGTATCGCCGGCCATAAACGGCATCTCCATATAACCGCCGATTTCCGTTGCCTCCGTCAGTACCTTGCGGATACTGACATACAAGCGTGTAATCGCCTCGGGCGTTAGATTCTGAACCAATACCGAGGGCAGCAGCCTTGCCTCAAAAGCAATTTCATCGGCGTAGCAGTTGCCGATGCCAGCCATAACCTGCTGGTTCACGAGCAGGCTCTTAAGTGCGCCCCGGCGTCCCTTCAGCAGTCCTGCGAAACGCTCCGCGGTCATTCTGCGGTCCAGAAGCTCAGGGCCCAGCTTGCCCATTGCCGCTTCGCTTTCCTTAACCGACAACAGATGAAGGTATCCGAGCCGCAGACCCATAAAGTACAGGATGTGCTCGCCGAAGGCCAATTCCACCTGTGTACTGCGATCCGGACGTTCTTCCTCTGTTCCATAGTAAAGCAATCCGCCGAGCATTAAATGCAGCAGCAGCCTGCGGCCATCGTGAAGGTGGAACAGAATATGCTTGGCACGTCGTTCTACAAACACAATGCGCGCACCTACCAGTGCGTTGACAAAGGCTTCAGTGTCCATATTTATTGTTTTTTCTCTATTCACAGTTACACCCGTAATTGGAACATTTATAAGATGCTGGCTAAGCAGCTTTCGGTAATTCTCCATTTCCGGCAGTTCCGGCATATTCACATCGTCCCTTCTAGGTTGGTAAAGCAATCACAACATTGACATTATACACCGAGCCTTACCATAAGTTCAGCTAAATCAGCATAAATTTCATCTGGCGTTACGCCTGTTATCTGTTGATAATGTTCATAATTGTCCGCTGTAGTCAGGCCGGTAAGCACCAATATCGTCCGGCAGCCGGCTTTTACCCCGGCCGAAATGTCAGTCCGCATATTATCCCCGACAACTACAGCCGTTTCCGGTTTAATTCCCAGCAGTGCAGTTGCATAGGTGACCAGGTGCGATTCCGGTTTGCCAATGACTACAGGGGACACACCGCTTGCGGCTTCAATCGCCGCCCCCAGTGATCCCGCTCCCGGCATGACTCCATCATCGGAAGGCAGCATCAAATCCGGGTTCGTCAGCACAAATTTCGCACCTTCCTGAATCCAGCGGGAAGCCTGCGCCAGTGAAGCATATGTAAAAGAGCGGTAAATCCCTTGCACCACATACTCGGGTTTCTCCGTCACAATTGACAATCCTGCAACTGTACAAGCTTCAATCAATCCCTCTTCCCCAAGTATCGCCACCCTTGCCTTCGGTGATTCCTCGGCAACATAACGGGCTGCAGCCATTGAGGAAGTGCAGACCTCTTCCGCCTTGGCTTCAATGCCCATCCCGTTCAGATGTGCGGACACAGCCGCCGCTGTCCGTGACGAATTGTTTGTTACAAACAGAAAGGGGATTCCCGCTGAGCGCAGTCCTGCTATCAGTCTGTCGGCGCCGGGAATCATCACCCCTCCGTGAAATAATGTCCCGTCAAGATCAATCAGCAAACCTCCGATATCTTTCATACCGCTCCCTCCGTCCCCAGAATATTACTTAATACAATTAATAAGTCACACGGTTAATTAACAATAAATAAATCACAGCATTAGCAGACAAACCCGCAAGCGTTCGGCATTTTCTCCGCTGCTTCGTGATGGTTTAACGAGTCTAATCCTTTAAAATTAACATACTTCGTCGAACGTTAGCGAAGCGCTGTCCTGTTAGTCTTTTTATGGCAGTGCAGTGTCATTTCCTGCGCTTTCCCGGAAAATAATTTAATTTCCCGGGCCATTTCCCGCTGGCTTCAGGGAGTTTCGCCGATACACCGGAAAGGTGCAGAACTCTTCTGCGAGCAGTGTATTCGGGAAGATCTCCTGCGCCTCTTCCAGCAGTGGAGCAAGCTCTTCCTGCGAGATATAACGCGAGCTGAAGTGTGTAAGCAACAGTTCCTGTCCTTCCGCTTCATGGGCAAGCATAGCCGCCTGCCGGGCAGTGCTGTGATGATATTGATAGGCCATATCCGCCAGGTCATGTGCGAAGGTTGCCTCGTGGACGATAAGATCAGCACCCTGTGCCAGCGGCAGACTTCCCTTGCAGGGCCGTGTGTCGCCCAAAATAGTCACGATGCGTCCTTTTTTCGGCTCGTTGACCACATCTGCAGCACGAATGAGCGTCCCTTCATCGGTAATAACATCTTCACCTTTCTTCAGCTTGCCGTAAAGCGGCCCCGGCTTCAGGCCATAGCTTCGGAGCAGTTCTGTATTGAGACTCCCCGGACTGTCTTTCTCTGTTACCCTGTAACCATAGCTGTCAATCCGGTGCTCCAGCAGACCAGCCTCCACCTTAAAGCTGTCGTCTTCAAACACAAGACCTCCGGTATGCTCTACAATATCAAGCTTATATGGAATACGGGACTGGCTGACGGATAATGAAATGTCCAGAAAGGCCTTCAGGCCCGGCGGACCATATACGGTTAGCGGAGCAGTTCCACCCTGATATCCGCGGCTCGACAGCAACCCCGGCAAGCCAAACAGGTGATCACCGTGCAGATGGGTAATAAACAGCTTCTCCAGCTTGCCCAGCCGCAGCGGAGAACGCAAGACCTGGTGCTGAGTGGCTTCTCCACAGTCAAACATCCAGAAACTGCGCCGTTCCTCAAGCAGCCTTAGGGCAATTGAGGTAACATTGCGCTGTAGGGTCGGCACACCCGCATTAGTGCCCAGAAAATAAACCTCCATAATAATCCTCCTCTCTTTTTTCTGTAAAGACAAAAACCTCTTCCTTACACCTATGAAATGCATTCTACCTCTTTTACGATATGAAATCATCTTTCTCTGCATTTCTTCCGCTCCAGCTTCGTTCCCAGCAAAAAACCTCCCGATTACGGGAGGTTCCGCTTAGAAGGATTTCCACCTTCAGACCAGTCCATAGGGATTGGGAAGCTTACAGCTTCTCTACGTTGAAATACTGCGCTTCTGGATGGGCGAAGACCATCGCTGATACCGACGCCTCCGGCTCCATCATGAAGCCTTCGGTAAGATGGACACCGATATCCTCCGGCATAAGCAGCTTGAACAGCGGCCCTTGATCCTCCAGATCCGGGCAGGCCGGATATCCGAAGGAAACGCGGATCCCTTGGTACCGCGCACCATGTCTCTGCTTCATCGTCATATCTGCAGGGTCCGGGAAGCCCCAGGTATCCCGCATCATGTGATGAACACGCTCAGCAAGCCCTTCAGCGACCTCAAGCGCCACTGCCTGCAAAGCATGGGAACGGAGGTAATCCCCCTTCTCTTTCAGTTCGGTCGACAATTCACGGACACCGTGACCGGCGGTAACGACCAGGAACCCGACATAATCCATAATTCCGCTCTCCACTGGCTTCAGGAAGTCGGCAAGACAGAGAAACGGCTCGACATTCTGCCGCGGGAAAGTAAAGGTATGCAGAATCTCTGCAGTGTTCTGCGGGTTATAGATCAGTATATCGTTACCCTGGGACTGTGCCGGGAAAAATTGATACATGGCATGAGGCTTAATGGTGCCCTCCAGCATCGCGTGATGCAGGATGTCATCCACTGTCTCCTTCAATTCCACGGTGCGGGCATCACCGGCGGCAAGCTGTGCTTCCACCGAACCGCGTAATCCCAGGTGATGGCCCAGCAGCATCTGCATATTCACATATGGAATGATATGACCAAGCGGATAGCCCCGCAGCACATGGCGCTCTACATCCGGCGGAGTGAATACAGGTGCATCTGCTGAAATCTTGGAACGGACGGCCCGGGTCAGCACCGGAAGCTCCTGCTGCGGTGCCACCGCAACCGCCGCCTCCGCTTCAAGGCGGACCTCTTCTTCGATCTTGGCCCGCTCCAGCGGATTCATCAGCCGGTTAGCGATATCCAGACCATCCATCGCATCTTTAGCGTACAGTACCAAGCCGTCATATTCAGGCCGGATACGATTTTTAGTGAATTTACGGGTCAACGCGGCACCGCCTACCATGATCGGCACATCAATACCTGCTGAGCGCAAATCCTGGGCGGTCAGGACCATCTGCTGTGCCGACTTGACGAGCAGGCCGGACAGGCCGATCGCATCGGCCTTTTCCCGGCGGAAAGCTTCAATGATATTTTCAGGTGGTACTTTTATACCCAGATTAACGATCTGGTAACCATTGTTAGAGAGAATGATCTCCACAAGGTTCTTACCGATATCATGGACATCCCCTTTGACGGTGGCCAGCATAATCTTGCCTTTTACCGATGTCTCATCCTTCCGCATAAACTGCTCCAGATGGCCGACAGAGGCCTTCATTACTTCAGCGCTTTGCAGCACTTCAGCGACAATCAGCTCATTGTTGTTAAATAACCGGCCCACCTCGGACATTCCAGCCATAAGCGGCCCGTTGATGATTTCCAATGGACCACTTTTGGTCAACGCTTCGTTAAGGTCAGGTATCAGCCCTTCCTTCGTTCCTTCAACTACATAGGAAGCGAGCCGTTCTTCCAGCGAAAGATTGGAGATCTTCTCTTTTTTCTCAACCTTTTTCTCACGGAAAGCGGCAACGAAGGCAGACAGAGTCTCATCATTCGTATTGTAAATCAGCTGCTCAGCCAGATGGCGCTCTTCTTCCGGTATGGAAGCATAACGCTCTACCTTCTCCGTATTCACAATGGCATAATCCAGTCCGGCCTTCGTGCATTCATACAGGAAGACCGAGTTCAGCACCTCACGGCCCGCTTCCGGCAGTCCAAAAGAAACATTACTGATTCCCAGTATCGTATGCACGGAAGGCAAGGCTTCCTTGATCATGCGAATGCCATCAATAGTCTCTTTAGCAGAGCCGATATACTGCTCATCCCCTGTACCAACAGGGAACACCAGTGTATCAAATATCAGATCCTCTGCCGCCAGCCCATATTTGTTCACCAGCAAATCATAGGAGCGTTTGGCAACCTCCAGCTTGTCTTCCGCTTTAATGGCCTGTCCGGATTCGTCAATCGTGCCTACGACAATCGCAGCCCCGTATTTATGAATCAGCGGTGTAACCAGTTCGAATTTTTCTTCACCATCTTCAAGGTTAATGGAGTTAATAATCGCTTTACCCTGGCAATATTGCAGCGCCAGATCAATAACCTTAGGATCGGTTGTATCGATCATCAATGGAACCTTCACCTTTTTGACTACCAGCTCCAGAAACAGCTTGATGTCCTCGATCTCATCGCGGTCCGGATCCTGTACGCAGACGTCAATAACCTGAGCTCCACTCTTGACCTGTGCCCGGGCAATCTCCGAAGCCTCTTCGTATTTCCCTTCCACGATCAGCCGCTTGAATTTCCGTGAGCCGAGCACATTCGTGCGCTCGCCTACCATATAAGGACGGTTGTCACTCTCAACATAAACAGGCTCAATGCCTGACAATGCCGGCGGATGACTTCCCTCCAACTGGCGCGGCGGATAAGCCGCTAATGTCTCTGCCATCGCCCGGATATGATCCGGTGTCGTTCCGCAGCACCCGCCGGCAATATTCAGCCAGCCCTTCTCGGCAAAACCGGCCAGCTTGCGGGCAAGCGAATCCGGTGACTCATGATAGTTCCCGTTCTCATCCGGCAACCCGGCATTGGGATAGCAGCTAACTGCTGCCGAAGAGATTGCCGAGAGCGACCGGATATGATCGCGCATAAACTCGGGTCCGGTTGCACAGTTCAGCCCGATGGAGATCGGTTTCAGATGCTCCAGTGAGATATAGAACGCCTCAATATTCTGTCCAGCAAGCGTCGTACCCATCGGTTCGATAGTACCCGAGATCATGACGGGCAAAGAGATGCCTGCCTTCTCAAAGGCGTTGCGTATGCCGATGCTTCCGGCTTTCACATTCAAAGTATCCTGGGAAGTTTCCAGCAGCAGGGCATCCACTTTGCCGTCAATCAACGCTATAGCCTGCTCTTCGTAGCTATCCACCAGCTCCTGGAATGTTACGCCTCCGGTGACCGAAAGCGTTTTTGTTGTCGGTCCCATCGCCCCAATTACATAACGCGGGTGATCGGGTGTCTCAATCTTTTCAACAGCATTTCTGGCCAGCCTCGCAGCTTCCAGGTTAATCTCCCGGGCCCGCTGAGGGATATCGTATTCGGCAAGTACAACCGAGGTTGCGCCGAAGGTATTCGTCTCGATCAGATCCGCGCCTGCTTCAAGATATTGCTCATGAATAGTCTGTATAACCTCCGGACGGGTGAGCACAAGCATCTCATTACAGCCATCCAGCTCATCCCCGCCAAAATCTTCACCGGTAAGTGGCACCTGTTGAATCATCGTACCCATTGCTCCGTCTAAAATCAGTATCCGCTGCTGCAAGCTTTCAGCAAGTGTGTATTTAGCCACTTCATATCCCCCCAGTAAAACATTAGAGTAAGTTTAGCAGAATAAAACGGAATCGAAAAGCCTTCCTTTCCACTCTGCATAATAGTTTTTCTTTATAGCCAGCCTCTATCTCTATTTCATTATGGCTGCACTGTAAGTTCTTTAGTCGGCATAGAGTGCTGTGTTCTAGCTGTTACATGCGAAGTCACATCATATTTGCCTTCCTTCATCAGGATCGCCTCAGCTTTATATGTACCGTTGCCGGAGAGCTTGCCTTCAAGCTCCTGCTTGTCTTCTTCATTATTCTTATTCACAATCTCAAAAAGCACCGCCTTCGCATCATCCACAGTTTCACTGCCCTGGGTAACCACAGCCTCGAAAACTACCTTTTGATTTACCGACACTTCCACCGGATTCCAGCTCAGCTCGACGTGAATCGGCTCCATAGAGTGCTCTGATCCGTCATGCATATGGCTTGATTCCCCACTATTACCTGAACAGCTTACAATCATTGACATCGCCACAATCGTAAAAAGAGCAATCAGCTTCTTGGGTTTCATCATCCGGAGTCCTCCCGACCAAGGTAGAATTTATAACGATATTTCCAGCTTGCGGTTGCATTCTTTTACTATTATACACAACATATTCGCAATTTTAGAAGATTGCTTAAACTTTCACGCCTTTTTCGTGAAGTTAGTCATATACAGATGGATTCTCTCCCTATAATAATTGACCAACCTCTTTCTTTGAGCGCAAAAAAGCCAGCATCCCATTAGGGGATACCGGCTTCACAAAGGTTACACTATAGCGATTGTACCAGGGGGAGGAGCTCAGAGAGATGGCCGATTCTATAATCCGGCTGAATCTCAGGATTTGGTAATTTGCCAGTACGGTTGATCCAGACAGTAGTCAAGCCAGCGGCCAAGCCACCCTTAATATCCGTAGTGAGTTTATCGCCGACCATGATTCCTTGTTCAGGGGTTACCTCCAGCAGCGAAAGAGCATGCAGGAAGATATCCTTGTCCGGCTTTCCTTTGCCAAAGCTGCCTGAGATGACTACATGATCAAAATAGGGGAGAAGCTCAGGCACTCCGTCGAGCTTCTCCTGCTGCAGTGACGGGCAACCATTCGTGAGCAGCAGCAGCTTCACTTTACCACGGAGCGCATCAAGCACCTGTAACGTCTCTTCATACATGTAAGGCAGGCTACGGCGCTCGGCAGCAAACCTGTCTGCCAGCGTTTCGGCAAGCACCTCATCTTCGACACCGAGGGAGGCCAGACCACGCCGCCATGATTCTTTACGGTATACAGGAGCCAACTGTTGGAGCTTACGGAACTCCGGCTGTTCTCCAGCTGAGAAATTGGACCAAAGTGCTTCATAAGGATTAATCCCGATCATCTTTGTGAAAGGGAACGTCTCATAGGTCTCATAAAGATTCCTGGCTTCCCTGCGAACGGCAACTTCAAGCTCTTTAGGATCAATGGAGTCACCTGCAGCTTCACATGCATTGCGGAAGGCTTCTTCAACACTCCGTTCATCCCAGAGCAATGTATCGTCAAGATCAAATAGTACGGCGGTAATTGGCATTAGATTTCTCCCTCTCCCTACGCTGTTGTATCTTCCTACTCGTGTACTACTTCGATGTTATTGGCTTTGCCGAACTCCTCGAGGCGTACACCCATGGCCTCAGTGTTATAACGGTTAATCAGTTTGGAGAAAATCCACTGTTTGCGCTTGCCCTTATATTTAAGCACAACCACTCCACGGGACAAAGTGATCTTCTCAATATCTCCAGCCTGCAGCCAGCGTTCACGGTTATATTTAATCGTAGACACTCTGTTGCGCTCAACCTTCAGATACGGACGCCGGAAGAATAGAAGTGCTGCCAGCGCAAAGTAAAGAACGACGCCTAGCCAATTGGCAAGGATGCCGCTGCCTCTGGCCTCGTCGATCGAGCCTACCACCCAGAACATAATTCCAAGCAACATTAGAACAACTGGAAATGCAATGTTGCGGCCCTTAAAGATATCACTGTTTTTCGCAGCTGATTTTGAGGAAGAAGCATAAATGGAATCCTTGCCCTGCTTCTTTCTTTGCTTGTTGATCTGCTGTGTGTTGCGTTGAACCATTCTTTCCCAAGAACGGGCCATGTCAGTTCCCCCTAGTCATCCTGTAATATCTATGAAAAAGACACACTGGACTAATGTTTGAGTCCCTTGTTGCCTTGTTCATGCTCATTATTATCCACGATTTCAATGGTGTCGAGCTGGGCCCGGAAGTTGCTGCGGATGTTGCCCAGATAAATCTCGCGGAGCTTGGCCCGTTCAGCCAATTCCTCTTCACTCAGGCCGCCATTCTTCTGTTTGCGTGCCAGTTCATTGATGCGTGCGACCAATTCGTCAATATTCAATGCTTTCCCCTCCCCTATAAATTCATTCTAACTTTGCCATGAGAAAAAGAGCTTGTCAAGGTCTACCCCCTGAAAGCTCTTTACGTCAGTCTATACTGCTTATAATGAAGTTAATACACAGGCAATGTCAGTATATCTCCGGCCTGAATGTTCCCGTTCTTCAAACCGCTTGTTTTTTTAATTCCTTCTATATATACGACCGTCTTCATATCCGCTGGTTTGTTCTTAAGGGCGATACTCCATAGCGTGTCTCCGCGTTCAACTACTACCCGCTTTTCCTGCTTCACTAATGATGCTGAACTCGCAAAAACATTACCAACAACTGTAAAACCGGATACAACAAGCATAAAGACCAGCACAAGCTTCACCAGATATTCTTTCCGGCATAATCCTAAGATCGCTGTAAATAAAGCGGCGGCGGATTGTTTCATTTCATTCATATGATTAGAAGCAGATTGTCCTCTAGTAGAATCAACTTCACCGGCCTCTTCGTAGATGCTGCGGTATGTACTGTATTTTAACATTGTCATCGTCCTCCAAACACTTGTTCTTACTTTCGAAAATAATATAACACGAACATGTGTTTTGATCAATAGATTTTTTAGAACAATTGTTCGCTTTTTTCCGTTTCCATAAATGTGCCAGTTTCCAGCACCGGCTTTGCCTTTTCCCGCCATTTCCAAGCCGTTATTAGATACTAATATGGTAAAAAGCTACTATTTCCACTATTAATCTCAGATTGTTAGAACTTATGTTTGTACGAACGGAAGTTCTATGTTATAATTTTCCCAAACATACTATATGGGGTTGATTCCGATGTCAAAGATTTCGAGTCGTCAACTGGCGATCCTGGAATTTATACGTAACGAAGTCCGTAGCAAGGGTTATCCTCCGTCCGTCCGGGAAATCGGTGAAGCTGTAGGCCTGGCCTCAAGCTCCACAGTGCACGGCCATCTGGACCGGCTTGAGAAGAAAGGCCTTATCCGCCGCGACCCTACGAAACCGCGTGCAATTGAACTGCTCGGCCAGGAAGATTCCGAGAATGTACATCAGTTCGTACAGACGGTTACCCGTATTCCTGTCGTAGGTAAGGTCACCGCCGGGGTGCCGATTACCGCAACGGAGAATATCGAAGATTACTTCCCACTACCTTCCCACTATGTGGGAGACAACAAGGTATTTATGCTCTCCGTTCTCGGTGACAGCATGGTGGAAGCAGGTATTATGAATGGTGACTACGTAATCGTCCGCCAGCAGCAGACTGCTGACAATGGCGATATCGTCGTTGCCATGACCGAAGAAGACGAAGCTACCGTCAAGACATTCTACAAAGAACGTGACCACATTCGTCTACAGCCGGAGAATCCGGCTTATGAACCCCTCCGTCTTAACCGCGTTACGATTTTGGGACGAGTTATCGGTCTCTTCCGCGATATCCATTAATATTTTTGTTCATATTTAAGGGCTGCTTCGCTTTTTCAAGTGAAGCAGCCCTTTCCCCTTTTCAAATGGTCATTTTGCTCATTGCGAACATTTGTTCTATTCATCTTAAATAACATTTCCTTCGAACAGCAACAGCACTCCGCACATATTCTGATATCAAAGGAGTGCTGAACCTATGCCTAATTATCGGATTATTGTTGATTTGTCGCAGCGCATGCTTTATTTGCTTGACAATAACATCGTTACCAGAGGGTTCCCTGTCGGTATTGGCACCATGCTTACCGTTTCACCGGCGGGAGAATACACTATCATTAACAAACAGCCTAAGCCTGGCGGACCCTTCGGTGCATTCTGGATGGGTCTATCCAAACCACATTACGGAATTCATGGAACGAATGACCCTTCCTCCATTGGGCATATGGTCTCCCATGGCTGTATCCGTATGCACAATGAAGATGTGCTGGCCCTTGCAGCGATCGTACCTATTGGAACACGGGTTACAATAAGAGAGTAACAGTTTGGTGGTCAGACAAAAAGCAAAAACACCCTAAGGATCACAAAAAAATGATCAAGGGTGTTTTTCATTATGCTTAATATTGGTCCTTCCTGTCTGCTGATTCATAACGGTCGCGTATTTCACGATTTTTAGCATATATGTACAAGTCCAAAGCTATTATTCCTCTCCGGGCAAGTTTAACAAACAGTACAAATGCGTAAATACAAGCTACAGCCGATATGAGCCACATCAATACGCTAAACGCGCCAATTCCATTAAGGAAAAAACTCTCCCGATGCACAGACAACTTTCACTCACTCCCCTGTATTCTTGAATATGAAAATACCCCACCGTTCTGGCAGGGTACAGTTATTCCGTCATTATACTGTTATTTGGAACAAATTGTATATGATCTTTATTTCAACGGATTCGGCTTAGGCTCTATCGGAAAGGCTGGTTTGTTGTGTTTCGGCAGCTTCATCAGAAGAATCATGTCCAGGTCCCAGCAAATTCAGCACAATCACACCAATGACGATTAATGTTATTCCTATAACGCTGCCTGTATTTATTTTTTCTTTCCAGATCAGTACCGAGATCAGAACTGTAGCTACCGCTCCGATTCCAGACCAAATTGCATAGGCCGTATTTAATGGAATAGTCTTCAGTGACAACGACAAAAAGAAGAAAGAGCAAATGAAACTAATCAGCATTACGATTACCGGGATTATTTTGGTGAATCCTTGCGATGCTTTGAGCATCGAAGTTCCTACAAGTTCGCTGGCAATGGATATCGCCAAAAACAGATACGGCACTTACTTCTCCTCCTTTACTCCATCCATCAATTCTTTGTAAATACGTTCTTTTAACTCCAGATCTGGCGGCGCAAGTCCAAACTTTTCCGCAAACCATAATCCGTCGGTCGCCAGTCGGGCAATGGTTGCCCGCAGTGGATCCACACCGTCATTTTCAAAATTGTGTTGCCATTCAGCATATTTCTCCTGCATGTTTGTCAACAAGCCGGGATTCGTAAATAAAGCTGCTGCCAGCACCGAGTTCATGTCACTGCCTTCTCCAAAACCATAAAAAGTAGATTCAATGTACGCTCTGCTCCATTTACCAGCTTGTTGCTGGTCATGCTCTACACGGCTCTGAACATCTTCCGTAAAGTTTCGGGTCAGCTCATCCACCATACCGGAAACCAGTTGTTCCTTGTTAGGAAAGTGATACAGTAAACCGCCTTTGCTAACGTTGGCCGCTTTGGCCACAGCTTCCAGTGTTAAGTGTTCCACCCCTTGATCACGAACAATGGAGGAGGCCGCTTGCAAAATCATTTTTTTCTTGGAGCTGTTGTTATGTATAGTCACCTTATCACCCCCATTCCAACTGTACCGTCTGGACGGTTTTTTGTCAAACAAATATAAGTCTAAATAACCTGGCTTTTCCGCAAGCAGAAAATAAAATAAAGAAAATACGCTATACGCTTGCAATGCCCACAAAATGGGTAATAAATACCATATAGTTTGAAGATCAACTATTCGTTCCGCTATTGGCCGTTCTCTTTAAGTTTGGTTACGCGCATGTGTCTTATCCATACTTATGTAAGGTGAATGAATGGGCTATCCTAGAGTTATACAGGAATTCACCCTTACAGGCGGGAGGAAAAAGATGAAAAAGAACAAACCATTCTATAAAATTTGGTGGTTCTGGGTGGTCTTAATAGCCGCCGGCATCATAGGGTTGGTTACCACCGGGAACGAGGACAAGTCAGATGATCATACTGCTTCGATTACGGCGCTAGCAACACCGATGGTTACTGCCAAGCCAACCACTGAATCAAGTCCATCTCCAGCAACAGAATCAACGTCTAAGGCTACAGCAGAACCTACAACTGTCCCAACCCTTTCACCTTCAGCCGAACGAACTGTCAACCCCACTCAAGCAACGTCTGCTGATCAAGTACCTTTATCTGCTGATGAGGTGCTGGCTTACACTGCCAATCTTACAAGTAAAACTTTTATAAAAGACGTAAACGTCGGGACAGACAATATAACGGTTACTTTTTTTGAGACCTACCAAGCATATAAAGAAGCGAACCCAACCTCCGGCATTACAAAAGAAGATTACATCGATTACTTTTCTACAGGCGACCAAATAAACAAACTGCTTATGGAAGAAACAAGCCGATTATTCGCGCAATTCCCCGGAGCTGCTTCGATTGACATGGTGATTCCATACGATGGAAAAATCTATTCCGTAGCTCTCACGCAAGGAGAAATCGAGCGATTTTATAACGTGGACTTCAGTACACTGGCTTCCAATGAGATATGGAGAGAGAAAGTTAGCAATCCTCACTTCAACAAAAGAGACCGACAACAATTCGTTGAGCAGTTCGTCCAAGTAAATTAACAAGGAGTTTGTGATGTACACCGATTAATTGTATAATCTACTAAATATTAACTAGGAGTGATCGCAATGAGTAAACTCACGCGTTCAGATAAAGCTATCGTTTCCTTTTTACTTGGATTCGCCTCCCTGTTCATTATTGCATTCTTCGTAATTCGATATATTGTGCAGAATGTTTCATTTGCTCCATAAAATCCATATTTACTTTCGGCACCTGTCTGGGAAAAGCTTAAACAATAGACATCAATACCCCGTCATTATAATCACTGACGGGGTATTGTTCGTCAAAGGATGGTGAACTATTTTCCAGTTACAATAGCCGTAAAGACTAAAGGCCCTGACACAAAAGCAGTAGTTGCCGGAGTCTGATTCTCAATGATCAATTGATAGTTTTGCACACCCAGTGGCGCTGTTTCAACAAACAATTCTTCAAGTGTTATATTATTATCAAAGACATTAGTTACCAGATTGTAGTAAATCTCAGTACCAGCCCGCCAAATGCGCACAAGAAGTCTAATATTTCCGGCTCCGACTAATCTAACACCAATTAAGGCCCTCAATTCCACCCTATGGTTGAATGACTTGGGATTTGCAGGGTCAATAAACACCGACAACGTTGCAATTTGTACGCCTCCACCATTATTAGGAATAGGCAAATTGATACCATTCGTAATAGGAGTTACAACATTATCACTATAAGCAATAACCGTTTCTGCCATTTCATCATCTCCTCCCTGTTCTGCTTTATACTATTCTTGGGAGATGTTAATGCGTAGATTAATAACACCCGGCTAAACATCTTTTTTAGTTATCGCGCTAAGTAAAACTGACAGGATCGGAGTAAAAATAATGAATAACATATTAATAGTTGAAGATGATATCGCCTTAAGCGATGGTATTGTCATTGCTCTCAAAGGGCCTCACGTAACCATCATGCAAAAGCATGACTTTGCCTCTGCAAAAGAACAATTAAAAACTACTGCCTTTGATTTAGTAATTCTAGATGTTAATTTGCCGGATGGAAGCGGGCTGGATCTTTTAACTTACATACGCAAAACAACAACGGTGCCAGTCATCGTTCTAACTGTTCATGATCTGGAAACGGATATTGTCACTGGCTTTGAGCTGGGTGCCGATGATTATATCACTAAACCTTTTAGTCTTATGGTATTAAGGGCAAGAGTAGGAGTTCAACTAAAAAAAGCCAGACACCCGCACCCCGACACCATTCAAGTTGACGATTTCTACTTTTCATTTGATAAGATGAAATTTTTGAACAATGGTAATCCAGTCGAGCTTAGCAAAACCGAGCAAAGGCTACTTCGTATCTTGATTGACAATCGAGGGATTACCGTTTCCCGCGATCGTCTGGTGGACAGCATCTGGACAGATGGAGCCGAGTATGTAGGTGAAAATGCCCTGTCTGTGACGATAAAAAGGTTGCGTGATAAAATCGAAAAGCGCCCCTCTGCTCCCCAGTACATCAAAACCGTCTATGGGATCGGTTATACATGGGCTATAAAATGACAATTTTGAACTATATATGTATTGGAATTGCCGTTACTGCACTTATAGCAGCTGCTGCTGCGATTATGCTATACCGCAAAACATCGACAAAACAATAAAAACATTTGAGAACATGATTGATACTGCGATTGACGGCAATTTTTCGGAGAAGGTTTTTGACGAATCCGTTATATCTGCGTTAGAAGCAAAACTCGCCCATTTTCTAGCTCTTTGTTCTGTATCTTCTAAAAATTCACTTGCAGAAAAGAATAAAATAAGCGAACTCATATCCGATATTGCGCATCAAACGAAAACACCTATCTCGAATATCTTGCTATATTCTCAAATTCTCAGTGAATACGAGTTACCTCAAGATGGTTCAACTTGTGTAAAAGCTCTATCCACACAAGCCGAAAAGCTTCATTTCCTGATTCACGCCTTGATGAAGACATCGCGCCTGGAAACGGGGATTATCAAGCTAATCCCAAGGCAAGGCTCCGTCCAAGAGCTGGTGGATCTTGCATTGGAGCAAATTATGCCGAAGGCGAACGGTAAAAAAATCACGGTTGCTAGAAAATGTACAGCAGCGCTGGCTTGGTTTGATCTAAAATGGACGGTCGAAGCTGTCTACAATATCTTGGATAATGCTGTGAAGTATACAAAAACCAACGGAGGCATTTCCATTAGTGTAGATGTTTTTGAATTATTTTGCCGAATTAATATTACCGATAACGGTATAGGCATTGCGGAAGAGGAGCAGGGTAAAATATTCACGCGTTTTTATCGTTCTCCTGCTGTTAACACGCAAGAAGGTGTGGGCATTGGCCTCTTTTTGGCAAGGGAAATCATCGCGGCTGAAGGAGGTTATATCAAGGTATCTTCGCATCCGGAAAGAGGTTCTACTTTCTCCATTTTTCTTCCTATGGATCAATAATTCTTTCAACACTGTTAGATTTCAGAAAGAATGTAGAAAGATAATTAAGCTATTGTATGTACTGTAGAGAACTAAGTACATACATTTTTTGGTGTGGGAGGAGAACAACTTGCAAGTATTAGAAACCAAGGATCTAAAAAAAATTTATGGCAGCGGAGATACTGCGGTTCATGCATTAGACGGGGTGAACCTAAAGGTGGAAAATGGGGAGTTTGTCGCGATTATAGGTACATCCGGCAGCGGTAAGTCTACCCTGCTGCATATGCTTGGAGGACTGGACCGGCCAACCAGCGGAGAAGTCACGGTCGATGGCAAAAATATTACCTTGTTGAAAGATGAGGAATTGACCATTTTCCGCAGACGGAAGATGGGCTTTGTATTCCAGAATTATAATTTGGTACCGGTCCTGAACGTATCCGAGAATATTGTGCTGCCTATTGAACTGGACGGAAAACAACCAGACCAAGCCTACTTGTCGAAAATTGTGAATACGTTGGGGCTTGAAAACAAATTATACAATCTGCCAAGTAATCTCTCCGGGGGACAGCAGCAACGGGTAGCCATTGCCAGAGCGCTGGCGTCGAAACCGGCTATTATTTTAGCCGACGAACCAACCGGCAACCTGGACAGCAAAACTAGCCTTGATGTTATGGGACTTATAAAGGTTTCCAGCCAACAGTTCGGCCAAACGATCGTAATGATAACCCACAACGAGGAAATTGCCCAAATGGCCGACCGTATTATCCGCATTGAGGACGGCAAAATGGTTAGCGGTGGCGCCAGATGATCAAGGTCAATAGCAATAAAGCAATCCGTAATCTATCGACTAATATTTTGAAGGCGAATAAAACCCGCAATATCATAGCGATTATCGCTATCGCCTTAACTTCGTTGTTATTTACCACCCTGTTCACTATGGGACTCGGCACGGCGGAAAGCCTGCAGCGGGCAATGATGCGGCAGGCAGGTGGAGATGGTCATGCCTCACTCAAATATCTAAACGAAGAGGAATTTAATCACATCAAGGACCACCCTCTTATTAAGGAACTGGCTTATGACCGCTTACTAAGCAAAAAAGTAACAAACGAGGAATTGTTAAAACGTCATGCGGAGTTTTGGTATTATGACGATATTGGTCTGAAATTCGGATTTATTGAGCTTGAAGGCGGGCATAAACCGGTAGCAGAAAATGAAGTCATCATGGACTCCAAGACTGCGGAGTTACTAGACGTTCCCCTGAAAGCGGGGACATCATTTATCCTGAAGCTTGAGATACATGGCAAAGAGGTTCAGCGTGACTTTGTGCTCTCAGGCTGGTGGAAAAGTGACCTCGTGTTTAACGTAGGGCAAATCTTTGCTTCCAGAGCTTATATAGATGCCAATGCCGAAGAATTGCGCAGCACATATAAGCAGGACTTTGATCAAACCGGAGTCATAAATGCTCTTTTAAAATTCGATAACAGCTTTGACCTCCGGGGAAAACTTGATAAAGTAATAACGGAAAGCGGTTATTCCCTGGATAAAAATGCATCGAACTATCTCGACGGTAATGTTAACTGGTCATATCTCTCCACCAATTTCGCCATGGATACGGGAACCATCCTTGCACTAACTGCCGCTCTCCTGTTGATAATGTTGACCGGATACTTGATTATCTATAACATATTCCAAATATCAGTCATGCGCGATATCCGCTTTTACGGACTTCTAAAGACTATCGGAACAAGCAGTAGGCAAATCCGCCGGATCATTCGCAGGCAGGCATTATTCCTCTCCGTGCTCGGAGTCCCCATCGGCTTACTCATAGGTTTTGTTGTCGGGAAATCACTTGTCCCTTTACTAATGGACAGATCCATACACGCAAATGCTGAGATATCCGTATCCCCGAGCCCATGGATTTTTATCGGTTCTGCTCTATTTGCAGTTATTACCGTCATCATCAGTACGTTAAAACCAGGCAATATTGCCGCGAACGTTTCTCCTGTCGAGGCTGCAAGATACACAGATGGAGGTGCGAAGAGAACGGGCGGCGGTGCCCACCTGAGGAAGTCAACCAATGGCGCTAAAATGCCCCTCATGGCTCGTGCCAACCTGGGGCGCAATAAGAAGCGGACAGCTCTGGTGGTGATCAGCCTTTCTTTAAGTCTGATCCTCCTGAATACCGCATTCACGTTATCTCAGAGTATGGACATGGACAAATACTTGTCAAAATTTAATGATACTGACTTTCTTATTGGTCATGCTGAATATTTTCAAGAACACTTCAACGGTTCTGATAACGCGACCACGGAAAGCTATATTCAAGCCGTACAGGCACAACCAGGTTTTGAAGAAGGCGGCCGATTGTATAGTGGCAGGGATCTACTCACTATCGAGCATAAGGACAATAGTGAGGGGTATGAAGCAGATGCTCGCGGCAACTTACCTACAGTGACTTATGGATTGGAAGAATTACCTCTTCACCGGCTGCAGTTGATTGATGGTGAGCTGGATTTTAACAAGCTTGCTTCAGGAAAGTACATTCTGGAAGGAGCGCCGGTGGATGATAATAACAACCCTCAGATGGAATACACTAAATATCAAGTGGGTGATAAGGTAACCCTTCATAACTATATGGGTTCAATCAATAATCCCCAGACTCAAGAATATACCAGTCATGAATTCACCATTCTTGGTCATGTAAGCATTAATAGCACGAATTCCGGTACAAGTGCCGCATACTTCGCTAGCTTCTACCTGCCTGCGGATATCTATAAATCGCTTGTGCATCAGCCAGCTGTGATGAGTTACGCCTTTAATGTATCCACCGGTCAGGAGGACTCGATGGAAAGCTTTTTGAAGAAGTACACTGAAACAACTGAACTGACGATGCATTACAAATCCAAATCTATTGTAATGAATGAATTCACAGGTATGCAAAATACAGTAGTAGTGATTGGCGGAACACTTAGCTTAATTATTGGTTTAATTGGTGTGCTGAATTTTGCAAATGCGATATTAACTAGTATTTTGACCCGACGCCAGGAATTCGCCATACTGCAAAGTATTGGTATGACCAATAAACAATTGAAAACAATGCTTATCTATGAAGGGCTATACTTTGTGCTTGGTACCAGTGTATGTTCCATCCTATTAGGAAGTCTATCCTCACTCTTGATTGCAAAACCCTTCACTCATTTAATGTGGTTCATGAGTTATAAATTCATTATCTGGCCCTTGCTCGCTGTGCTACCTATTCTATTGGCACTTGGAATCTGTATTCCACTCACCAGCTATTCTCTGAGCGGCAGGAAAAGTATTGTGGAACGGCTTCGGACAGCTGAATAAATATCTAATTTCTCTTACTATTCCCGGTAATCTAATACTTGGCTTGCTTGTTTCGAATTACGGAAGATCATAATCCATTTTTATCTTGATACAAACAATCTATCATTCACTCTCATAAGCTGTAATAGCCAAATGAGAGGATAGGTGAAATATATGAGTATTCAATTTTTAGATATGCGTATTGCCCAAGATAGCACGTCTGATACACCAGCGTTAGGGCTAAGTTCATCTTCTTTTCCCTACACGTTTGGAGATATCGGATTACAGACAACAAGTGTTTCCCCTGAAAATGTTGGCTTGGTCCGGGTGACATTAAATGCATATGCCCGTCTAACGTTATCAGCTTCTTCAAGTTCAACTGTCGTCCCTAATGCTACCTTTACCATACTGCGAAACGGTACTCCGATCTTTTCTACCGTCTACCAAAAGCCAACTACGCAATTTGAGACTATCTATGAAATGAGTGGACTGACCGCCGTTGACTACCCGCCTGCTGCAGATGTACTTTCAGGTCAAATCAGATATACCATTTATGTAGTCACTAATTATGGCATCACTTTAGGAGCAAGATGCTTCAGTGGGAGCGCAGTAGCAGGTAATGGGTAATAATCTTTTAGTGTGTATCCCCGGAGACTACGGGGATATTTTATTTAGTCACATCTATAATCTCATCTATCTTGATCCAATCCCAATCATCCTCTGAGAGCCGCAGCTTTATACCTCGGCGCTCCTTGTCTACTCTCATAAAGCTCATAACAATCCCCCGGTACAATGGCAGCATATTTTCCCCTTAGAATAATCATCTGATACGAGTGGCTTCTGCGCAGCATGGTCCAAATGTGCAAAAGAAAAGAACGTCCGCCAAGGACGTTCCCTAAATTTCTTTATTCGTCTACACTATTTCAGCTAGTTAGGCATTACACTTTCTGTTTTACGATCCTTACTAGCATGTAATGTTTTCATTGCAAATCTTGCTATCGGCTGTGCAACCAACAGTTCAATCCAAAATGCTATCCCAAAGTTTCTTGGCCAGATGTGAAGGAAGTTTTTAAACGGTTCTAGGCTTATTTGTTTCGTCCCAACCCATGTGCCGATAATCGATAATAAAATAGATAACACTGTGACATTCAATAAAGTATTCAATAGAACCCTAGCATTAAATCCATCGGTTTGTCCCATGAATTTTGGCATTACTTTCCCAACCACCGGTCCTGCTACTAATCTTACCAATAAAACTACGATTATCCACATGAACGGAATAATCCTTAATGTATCTAAATACACTTCCTTACTGAAACCAAGTTCCAATCCCACAATAATAGGAGCAATAGTATTTACTGAAATAATTGAAATAATCAATAAAAATAATATACCTTCTTTTGCGTTTCTAGGCAGTCTTGTGTCTCCATGCATGGTTTGTCATCTCCGTGAATAATATTTCAGATGGCAGACGTATCATGAGACATATATTTTCGGTCAATAAAAAAACCGATATCTCTACACACTGATCTAATAATCATAACATTTTCTTCAAATGAATGTAAGATGTTCTACTTAAAATGTATTAAATCCCCCTGCTGGTTAGTTCAATAATAAGCATTCGCAGTATGGTCCAGAAATGCATCTCTACAAAGGAGATGTCATATGCGTTTTCTCCACGCGCGGTATTTCGGTTTTCAGCTCATACTTGCTATCCACCTTCTTATTAAGTAAAGCACATGTTATATAATCTTAAGATAATGGTCTTAACGGATCTCCCGCTTTGAGCATTTCTGTACTTCCAGCACTACATACAAGCATACCCTCGACGACCTGCTCAAGCCAAGATCTGAATGAATCAGATGGGTTTGGCTTAAGCAAGGTTCGCTCTATGATTTTGCATAATTCCTGATACTTTTCAGCATCGATCTCATCAATGGCAGCTACTGACCAGTTCAGCTTAGTAATACCGTCCTTTAACACATTAATAGGCGGCGCGGTATAGGCGATTCGCTCAATGTTCTGTGGTTTGTCGGTGTTCGCTTTGGGAAAGGCTGTTTACTCCAACTCCGTCCCCACCATCCCCACGATTGAGGATAGGCGTCTGTCTGCCTCTCCGGCTCGTTCTTTGTTCTACCTGCTGCAACCCAATCAATAATCATTTGTCTTACACCTAAGGTGTTACCTCCTTTCCTTGCAGACTTCTATAACTAAAGAATAATACTGGATTTATTCAGTTTCGCTAAGGATTTTCAATAAAAAAAGAAGGTCAGGAAACTTATCCTGACCTTATGACATCTAGCACTAATATGATAAAATGTATCCTTCTTTATCATGGAACATATCTACTTTTTCTATCTTTTTATAGCCCGCAACTTCGTTAAAATCTCATCACCATATGGCGTCAAAGACCAATATGTGTTGGTGTCCTTCACACTTCTTGATTTTTTACTCATCATTATCAAACCAAGAGCTCTTAATTGTACCTTGATAGTCTGAAATACAGTCTCATCTATCTCAAATACATCGAGTGTATGATTTGTCAGTTCCTTTGTTTTTAACATTTTTTCATAATCTACACTCCTAATAAACGAATTCAGTGTCTTTTTCATAGTCGCCTCATCAGCTTCATCAAGCATAACAGGCCCTAAGTTAGAAAAAATACGATTCCAACTGGTATCCATATAACCTTTGTATCCTTTTCTGTCGTATGTCGTCTTGTTTTTAGAGATACAAGTATATGTTACTGTATATTCATCAAGCCCCTGTGATAAATCTTTACTGCCATCAGGCGCTTGAACTCTTAAATTACTTAATTCGTTTTTTAATTCTTCAATTTGATTCTTAAGCTTTAATATTTCTTTTGTTGCATTTTCTGCTGGAACTTGATCACCTCTAACCCAGCCGATTGCGGGATTACTTTTTATCAGCTTCATTAAACTTCTCGAAACAACAGAGCCTAAGTCTGAGGGAGTTAACCAATATTTCACCAATTTTTTTTGAGTTAATATTTTAAATGCGTCTAATTTTTCTTTTCCTTCTTTTTCTTGCTCTGACCTGCCAACAGGAAGATCTTGTGGGCTTTTGTGAATAAACGCTATTATTGGCTTTCCTATTTCTAAAGCATATCTATACTCCATTTCAGTATAACTAAAGCCTGACGGTCCAATAGATCCATATCTGCCACCAATAACAACCATATAGTAGTCACTATCATCTATCACACTCTTAATCAATGTCCATTGGTCATCATTGGTTGCAGGAAATAATTCCATGCCTGATGGAATACAATCCAATTCTAATAGTGCTTGCATTATTTCTTTTCTTTCATCCTGCAAGTCTTGATATGTTGAACTTACAAATACTTGATATCTTTTATCCATATGAACCCCCATATTTCCATAAATTAAGTGCTTCACTTCAATATGAGATATTATACCATTAACATTTAGTCTTTAAGATATGATTTATTGCTATACTCATCCCAATGCAAAGCCCGTATTGCTGTTTCGATCATTGTATATTGCATACCTTTTTGAATCTTGGGTATGGTTGTTCTTATCCTCAGGTTCTTCGGTATGCTCTCCTGCTTTCTCTTTCCATTTGTAATTTTCCGTTTCTTTGATTTCGTTCTTATCTTGTTCGGTTCCGAACATACCTGGTTTCTTCTTTCGTATTTGTGTTTATTGCGTTATGTCTTCCGAAAGTCACATAGCACTTTTAATAATGAAACCTACCTTTGGGACAATTCGTATTAATTGTTAAATATTTTATTGAGGATGGTTATTATGAATCAAGAAAACTTAATTTGTAAAACTTGTGGAAGTACTACCTTTGCTAAAGGTGAAGTGAATGCTGTGGATGCTAGAGTAATGCCAATCGGTAAATCTTTTTCTTTTGGCTCCCCGGTTATATATACATTTTGTAAAAAGTGCGGAGAAGTAGCCTCAATTAGAATTGAAAAGCCTGAGAAATTTTGAACCCTCAAAACGCGCGCGTGTTATTTCCATTCATATTATCCTCTTCTCTGTAAAGACTATGGGTCTACTGAAATGTGTCTTCGTACGTCGAAACATAATAATAATTTATTTGAAGCCCGCCATTCCCATAATTTGTTAGAAGTGGTAAAGTATCTATAACTAATTAATAAAAAGGAGATAGTCATATTGCATAAAAAGAAGTACTTTACCCTTTTACCACCGTTCCTCATTCTAGCGATCATCTTGGCTTACACTCTTCCAAACGACACAAAGTCTTATGCCTTATTAGCCATGCTTGCGATTGCATTTTGGATTACTTACTATGTTTGGATTTATATTGAGAAACAGAAACATAAGAAAAACGAATAGCATTTGTTGCGCCTTATGAGTCTACTGCGACACTGATCTACTCTTTAACACTACAAAGCGTGATATATGCCGCCTCTACCCTCTCTCTATGGCTGGCGGTGAGCAACTCCGACACGGCAACAATGCCTGCCGTCGTCCATTTTTCTCCACATTTAGTGACAGATAGATTGCGGACATATCCGCCTGCATTTTACCTCTATAGCCTTTGCCTGTACCTCCAGAGAGGCAGCAGGGTTGTTACAATAGTCCGGTGCTTCATACCAAGCCTCTTCTTCCGTCTCCTTTTTTTCCCCGTCATACTCTCCATCAGGGTATACAAGCATGTAATAGCAGCGATCCGGTACATCCTTGTCATAGTGGTAGACCGTATACCATCAACTCCGCTAGCGCCCGGTTAAGCTTCTGGTCTGTCATAGCCTGTACCTGTGTCATGGCTGTGCCTCCCTTTCCTTAACACCTAGAAACGGATATATAATTTCGTTGATTCGTTCTGCTCGGGGATTGCAATTATCGCAAAATTCATCTGCAATCTTGTTGAACGCCTCCCGTTACCGGGCTATGCTATGGTCTGCTGTGCCTCGGCCAGAGATTCCTCATTAATGGACCCTTTTGCTCTACTGCCTGCCATGGAGACTCGCCAATCGCTTTTCGACGTCCTTCGATCTCCTCTATCCGTTCTGGTGTCTTGCTCATGGCTGCACCCCTCCCCAATTCCATAACCCCTGCTGCCCCTTGGCTGGGATAGGCTCTGGCAGCCGCTTAACGTCTGCCAACTCCCAAGGCTTCGAATCCACCGTCAACACCTTATCCCCATATTTTTCTTTGCGCGCCTCGTAACAGCTGTGCATGATCATCTGATCGCCCGGCTTCAGTCCGGACTTCTTCATCTTTGGTTGTTTTGGCATGTCGTGTTCTCTCCTTATAGGGGCTATGCCCTCTCGAAACTAAAATCACTGATTTGCGTACAATTGTTAAATAATTGAAAAGGGTGCTGCATTTTGAAATATAATAGAAGATTGCTCTCTGCGCTTTTTATAGGAATCAGTTTTGGCATTGCTTTTTCCGTTGTTTTTGACAACATCGCAATTGGTGGCGGATTAGGAATTGTATTCGGAATCGCCATGTATGAGGTGGAGAAACCAAAGCCCCCTAAAGATAAGTGAGGTTCCGCTCCCTGGGGCTATGACAGCCCCTAAATGTGCAACCCCATTTGCTCAGTCTGAGTAATATTAATAAAGGAGTTGGTGAAAATGGTGGTCTTCGCTATACTTTTCATGTTGCTTGCGATACTGAATATTTTCTTTCCGGCAATGGGTTGGTACATGCGTTATGGATGGATGGTAAAGGGTGACTCCGAACCCAGTGATGCCTATCTCATGATGAGTAGAATAAGCAGTGTTATCGTACTTATTGTCTTTCTCATATTCTTTGTGCCTTTAATTTTTAGTTAGGGGCTTGCTGATCCCTTAAAATAACTGCTGCTGTATAATTGCCGTCCGCCGCTGTGCGATCTCCACATACTGCGGGCCAATTTCCATGATGGTACATTCCCGGTTGTTCTCCAGCGCCACCTTCCGGGTCGTTCCGGATCCGCCGAATGGATCTAGCACATGTCCGTCCGGCGGTGCACCGGCGAGGATGCACGGTTCAATCAGCTTTTCAGGGAATGTTGCGAAGTGCGCGTCAGTAAATTGAGCAGTTGATACTGTCCACACAGAGCGTTTGTTCCTTGTATCGCCCTCCCAAGGAATTGAAGCACCAAGGCGTGAACCTGGACGATCCCTGTCTTCCCCGTACTTCCTGTCTTTATTGCCGCTCCGCTTTCTGGATTGAGGCGGACCAAACGCTCCTTGGGATCCTCCAACGGCTTTCATTGCACTGTTCATCTTTCCGCCGCCGTTTGCACGAGTAGAACCTTTTTGTCCCTCGATATCCTGAGAAAGTCTTGCTAAACTTGATGCGGTTAACGGCTCTTTGATAGCTTCCGCGTCGTAGTAATATTTTTCAGACTTGGCCAACAAGAAAATATATTCGTGAGCCTTTGTAGTACGATCTCCTACACTCTCCGGCATGCAGTTGGGTTTGCTCCAGATATTGTCCATCCGGAGATACCAGCCTTCTGCCTGGAGTGCGAAAGCTACGCGCCACGGGATGCCAATCAGATCCTTTGGCTTAAGCCCGGGTGGGATTTCCTTTTTCAGTGGTTTCATGCCACCAAGGTTCCGCTCTCCTGTCGTTGGATCGCCCATGCCCGATATGCCTGCCTTGGCGTAGCTGTCTCCGTAATTGAGCCAAAGCGTTCCATCCTTCCGCAGCCGCCGCCAGACCTCTCGAAACACCGCCACACTATGAGCGACAAACATTTCAGGCGTAGGTTCCAGCCCCAGGCAGCCGGTCCATGCCGGAACTGTAACTGGCGGAAGCCCTGGCATCGGCGTGTAAGTCACTTCCAGCCAGTTTGTCGGCGGTATACCGTAATCACGCAGGCCCCAGTATGGCGGGCTGGTGACGCAAGTGTAAAAGCTCTCGGCGGCCAGTTGCGGCATAATCTCCATGTTGTCTCCTTGTAGGGTTAATGGGTTATCCCCTTCCTGGAGGTGTTCTGTATTTATTCGCACTAATAGACAATCCAAATTATGGTATAATTCTTTTAGAATTAGAAAATAGAATAGTGAGGTGCTACTTTATGGAATCTTTGTCCGTCTTCTTCATCATTCTTGTTACTGGTTTGGCGTTCATGTCAGTAAAAAAAAGCAGAAATGCACGCAAGTGAATTGAATTTTATTGAATGGCGCCGAAAATAATACGGCACTTATTTATTTGCTAATATCTCTGCCTCGGCGTTTACTTCTCCCTGCCAGCGGTCATATGCCTCTCTCCCAGGCCCTAAACTATGTACACATGCAGGTCGGGTTGGGCAACGCCCGCAATTGGATGTGTAATTGTCATCGCATATTTTCTTTGCTACTAGGCTGAGTTCAGTCATATTTAACACCTTTCATGCGTTGTTATATGAATTATATATTTGATTTCTTGCCCATTTTTCGTTTTTGTTTCAATCCATTCGCCTCTCCTTTCTCTGCAATTTGATCGATCATATCTATCAGACTCACGCGAATGTATTCACGGCAGTCTTCCACTTTAACGCCACAAGTAACTGCTTCACTTGAAATAACTGCTAACAGATGATCATTTTCTTCTAACTTACGAACTATTTCTAATTCGAAGGATTCAAATATTGGCACCACCGTAGCTATACACCTTTGGTTCTTCCAGTGATCTTCCAAATACGTCAGACATAAGAGTTGCAAATACAGCCATATCCTTATATTCAAATGATTGAAGCAAGTGCAACTCCTTAGCCTTTAGGCTCCGGCCAGCAGTCGTGCTGAGTAGGTCAACAACTGGCTTGTTCTGATTCTGGCGTTCTTGTTTCTCGCGTTCTTTCTGTTGTAGGATTGCTTGTTTCCTGGGATGCTCTTCCCAATCTTGTTCGTCATACTAAAAGTAATCTCCGAATAAAGTACGATATTCTTCAATGATTGCACTTTTCAAATCATCATTGCCTTCAATATTAATATGGTAATTACCACATACCCTATAAGCGTTACTGAGAACTCCACGTCCACCTCAAGTCTATTTTGCCCCAAACCGCCGACTTCTCCAAGATTGCGGTTTGCTCTCATGTCTACTTTATAGCCATATTTCACCAACACTTTTTTGATACGATTCAGCAGATTCTTACCTCTGCTTAGAATACGAGGAACATTTTCCATATGAATGAAAGCTGGTAGTTTTCCGCTGTCTCTAAGCATGCTTGGAGGGGCAATTCTATTCCGGGGCTGAAATGAAATATGTTCAAGAGAGATTAGGCCACGGGAGTGTGCAAATAACCCCTAATATTTAGCCCACATCTCAAAATAAATCGAATCCGATCACACGGGAAGGTTTGATTCACATCTTCAAAATATCCTCGAAGACAAATTGCCCTTTCTTCCCACACAAAGAAAAGCCCCCAACGCTTACGCGTCAAGGGCTGCTGTATTCTAGTAAAGAGTCATGTACTGATCTCTTTCCCACTCGTGAACCTGTGTACGGTAGATATCCCACTCGATTTCTTTCAGCTCATAGAAGTGAGCCAGCGCATGTTCGCCGAGGGCTTCGGTGATGACATGGCTGCGGATCATTTCGTTCAGTGCTTCCTTCAGATCGGATGGCAAGCTAGGGATGCCTTCTTCAATCCGCTCTTCTTCGGACATCACATAGATGTTACGGTCGATTGGAGCCGGAAGATCCAGTTGGCGCTTGATTCCGTCAAGACCTGCCTTCAACATTACAGCAAGTGCAAGGTAAGGGTTAGCTGCCGGATCCGGATTGCGGACCTCGATGCGAGTGCTCAGCCCTCTGGAAGCAGGGATACGGATCATCGGGCTGCGGTTGCTGGCAGACCATGCTACGTAGCAAGGCGCTTCATAACCGGGAACCAGACGTTTGTAAGAGTTCACTGTCGGGTTCGTAATTGCAGCAAACGCACGGGCATGCTTCAGAATACCTGCCATGTAGTAACGGGCTGTCTTGCTCAGGCCAAGTGTGTCGCTCTCATCGTAGAACACATTCTCTTTGCCTTTGAACAGGGATTGGTGAGCGTGCATACCGGATCCGTTCATTCCAAAAAGCGGTTTAGGCATAAAAGTAGCATGCAGGCCGTGCTGGCGGGCTACCGTCTTCACGACAAGCTTAAAGGTTTGAATTTGGTCAGCAGCTTTGATGGCATCAGCATATTTGAAGTCAATTTCATGCTGGCCGGAAGCAACTTCATGGTGGGAAGCTTCAATTTCAAAGCCCATCTCTTCAAGAGTCAAAACGATTTCGCGGCGGCAGTTCTCTCCAAGATCCATCGGCGCCAAATCGAAATATCCGCCTTGGTCATTCAATTCCGTAGTTGGGTTCCCTCTCTCATCAGTTTTGAAGAGGAAAAATTCAGGTTCAGGTCCAACGTTCATCGCGGTATAACCCATTTCTTCGGCTTCTTCCAGACAACGCTTCAGAATACCACGCGGATCTCCGGCAAACGGTGTTCCGTCAGGCATGTACACATCACAAATCAGACGAGCAACCCGGCTGTCCGTCACCCAAGGGAAGATTACCCATGTGCTGAGGTCAGGATAGAGATACATGTCGGATTCTTCAATCCGGACATAACCTTCAATGGAGGAACCATCGAACATCATTTTATTGTCGAGCGCCTTTTCGAGCTGGCTAACAGGAATCTCTACATTTTTGATCGTTCCGAGCAAGTCGGTAAATTGCAGGCGAATAAAACGGACGTTTTCTTCCTTGGCGATGCGCATAATATCCTCTTTAGAAAAGCTCACTATACCCTCTCCCTTTCATGTCTCTTTATGTTATTTATTAAAAAACCGGGAAAGTTCGCCTTGAATAAGAGAGACTTGTCCCGGTCTTTTACCGGAAACCAGTTCCTGCTTCAGCAAACGATGAAGCTGTGAATCGGACAACTCTCTACGTCTAACCTCTGTATCAGGGGTAATAACCGTAGCTTCTTCGGATTCCTTCGTGACTGGGTTCATCACCTGCTTGATGCCGGCAATGTTAACACCCTTCTCGATTAATGCTTTGATTTCCAACAGGCGTTCCACATCATTAAATGAGAACAAACGCTGATTGCCGGAGGTACGAGCGGGCACAATCAGACTGTGCTGCTCATAATAACGAATTTGTCTGGCAGATAAATCGGTTAGCTTCATTACAATACCTATAGGAAATAGTGCCATATTTCTGCGGATTTCATCACCCATGACTCATCCAACCTTCCAATGATCTTTTTCTCATTTCATTGTACATTTCCTGGTTTCGCGTGTCAATGGTGTGTGAGTTTTTCTTACAGAAGATTTCTATCCCGCATACTTTGCAGCGCCATCAACACACCGTACTTCACATGAGAATAGGTTAATCCGCCTTGCATATAGCCAATATAGGGCGCCCGGATCGGCGCATCCGCAGATAACTCCAAGCTGCCACCCTGGATGAACGTTCCTGCCGCCATAATGACAGGATGTTCATAACCAGGCATATCCCAAGGCTCTGGCACAACATGGCTGTCAACGGCTGCAGCACGTTGAATCCCCTGCACAAAGGCAATCAGGTGCTCCGGCCCGTCAAAAGCAACCGCCTGGATCAGGTCCGTACGCGGTTCATCCCAGGCTGGTTTGGTCGTAAATCCGCAGCGCTGAAAGACGGCAGCTGCAAAGATACTGCCTTTGAGTGCTTGCCCCACCGTGTGTGGAGCCATAAAGAGCCCTTGGTAGAGTCCGCGTGTCGTTCCCAGCATCGCGCCCACTTCTCCGCCTATCCCCGGTGCTGTGAGCCTGTAGGCCGCCAGCTCGACAAGATCGCTGCGTCCGCAAATATATCCGCCTGTCTCAGCGATTCCCCCACCCGGATTCTTAATCAGTGAACCTGCGACGAGGTCGGCTCCCACCTGGGGAGGCTCAAGCTCTTCCGAAAATTCTCCATAACAGTTGTCTACGAACACGATGACATCCGGTTTCAACCTTTTCACTTTTGTTACCATATCGCCGATTTCAGCGACCGTAAAGGAAGAACGCCAATCATAGCCACGCGATCTTTGGATTCCGATAACTTTTGTATGGTCATTTATAGCGAGCGCTACTTCGTCCCAATCCACTTTCCCTTCACCGGTTAAAGCGGTCTCACGGTAGCCGATCCCAAAATCGGCCAAAGAGCCTGTCCCGTCACCGGGCTTGCCAACTACTTTATGCAACGTATCGTATGGGCGTCCTGTGATGTACAGCAATTCGTCTCCTGGACGCAGTACGCCAAAAAGCGCCGTAGAGATGGTATGCGTACCAGAAGCAAAATGAGGCCGAACCAGCGCCGCCTCCGCACCGAATACCTCGGCATACACAAGATCCAGCACTTCACGGCCCCGGTCATTATAGGCATAGCCGGTAGAACCCGCAAAGTGAAAATCGCTCACCTGCTGCCGCTGGAACGACTCAATAACCTTCCACTGATTGTGGTCCACTATCCGGTCCAGCTTTTTTACCGCACTTTCAATTTCAAGTTCTGCAGCCTCTGCCGCATGTAAAATATCCTCTGCAAAAACAGCCATTTCCCCTTGTTCTCCCCTTACATTACATTTACTTAACATCAAGAATTAGCCCCACACAGTAGGATTCGGCTTCGAAGACCGAAGGAGATATCCATGCTTTGTGGGGACATTGAATGCATTCCTTAATTTATTTTGAGACTTGCTCAAAATGATGGTTTATTCCTGCACTACGAACTCCGCTAACTTGTAGCCCCATTTCTCATAATCCTCTTTGTTTAAGCGGACATTGTAGAGCACATCGTTCTCGTCATACTGCTGCTCCAACACCTCGCCCACACGGTAGAGCAATGAAGACAGGTCGCCACGGTCACCTGGGATCCGGAAGGTCAGAGTATCCCCTGCCAGCGAATCTTCGATGATCTCCCGGATCAGGGTTAGATCCTCAGGGTTAAAAGCACTGATCTTTAAATGCTCCGGGCCTGCTGGAAGCATCTCCAGCTGTTCCGGCTGGCAGATATCGCTTTTGTTGAACAATGTAATTTGCGGCTTCCCGGCAGCCCCCAGATCCGTGAGAATGGCTTGGACAACCTCCATTTGTTCCTCACGCATTGGAGAAGAGGCGTCGACTACATGCAGCACCAGATTCGCTTCATTCACTTCCTCCAGAGTGGCACGGAAGGATGCCACCAGATCATGCGGCAGATTCTGTATGAATCCAACCGTATCTGTTAACACAACCTCTTTGCCTGAAGGGAGCTGCAGTACACGTGAAGTCGGGTCAAGTGTAGCAAACAGCTGATTCTCAATATATACATCTGCATCCGTGAGCTGCTTCAATAGCGTCGATTTGCCTGCATTTGTGTATCCGACAAGGGCCACCTGTACGGCACCGCTCTTGCGGCGGCGTTCTCGATGCAGCTCACGGGTCTTCACCACTTCGTCGAGCTGGCGTTTCAGTTCATCAATCCTGTTGCGGATGTGCCGGCGGTCCGTCTCCAGTTTACTTTCCCCTGGTCCTCTTGTGCCGATACCGCCGCCGAGTCTGGACAGGTTTTTGCCCTGCCCGGAGAGGCGCGGCAGCAGATAGGAGAGCTGTGCCAGCTCTACCTGAATAATACCTTCCCGCGTCTTCGCCCGTCCGGCAAAGATATCCAGGATCAGCTGGGTGCGGTCGATAATTTTCAGATCCAGAGCTTCCTCCAGATTGCGCACCTGCGCTCCGGACAGCTCCTGGTCAAAGATTGCCGTATTCGCACCGAAACCATCTGCAGCCATCCGCAGCTCTTCTACCTTCCCCTTGCCGATGAACCATTTGGAATCAGGAGTTTCCTTGTTCTGGCGCAGCACGTCCAGCACTTCGACACCGGCTGTCTCCGCCAGCTGCACCAATTCTTGCAGGGAAAGCTCCGGGTCAATGCCGGTGCGCTTAATTTTGTCCGTCACCAAACTGACTAATATTGCCCGGTCCTGGATATCTGTTTGTGTATCATGTGTTGTCGTCATGCATTCAATGCTCCTTATCTCCATACCCCACTGAGGTATATCATCCTTTAATCATATTTTGTTTTACAGCTTAAAATCTTCAGTCCGCAGTGTCATCAGCTCCTGCTTACCGGGGCTGTTGCTCTCGTACTGGTTCAGCAAGCGTACTGCTTGTGCACGCACGGCTTTCTCAATCGAATTGCGCACAAAGCGCGCATTGCTGAAGGCATGAAGGCTCTCCGTCTTCTCCACCAGCAAATGCTGCTTTAACTTGAGTATCGCCTGCGGCATCAAAATATAATCGCGCTCCTTGGCCATAAGTTCGGCAATCTGCAGCAGCTGATCAATCGTATAGTCGGGAAATTCAACCTGAATAGGAAACCTTGAAGGCAGCCCCGGATTGCTCATCAGAAAATAATCGATCTCGCCGGAGTACCCGGCCAGGATCAGCACAAACTGGCTGCGGTGATCTTCCATGGATTTTACCAGCGTATCGATGGCTTCCTTTCCAAAATCCTTATCTCCACCGCGGGCAAGACTGTAGGCTTCATCAATAAATAGGATGCCTCCGAGCGCCTTTTTTACCAGGTCACGCGTCTTCTGGGCGGTATGTCCAATATATTCGCCGACGAGATCCGCTCTCTCTACCTCGATCAGATGCCCCTTGCTCAATACACCCATCCGTTGGAACAGCTTGGCGACAATCCTCGCTACCGTCGTTTTACCGGTTCCGGGATTGCCCTTGAACACCATATGATAAGCCTGGCCGCCACTGGCAAGCCCTGCCTCGCTGCGCATCTGGGCGATCTGCAGAAGCGCATATATCTCAAATACAAGCTCCTTGATATTATCCAAGCCAACAAGACCATCAAGTTCCCGGCTTAACTCCTGGAACAGTCCGCTATGGCCGTGATTTTTGGGGAGCGCGGCCCCACTGCTGCTGTCGCTCACCGCACTGCTCATCGGAGGGGGATCTTGATTCCGCAGCACAATATTGATTTGCCTTGACGGTCTGCCTTCCTCCCGCCCGCTTGCTGCCGCTACGCGTCCGTTCACCTTATTCACCTCATTATCCAGGGCTGACTGCTCTAAGTAAGTCTATTCCGGTACATGAGGTCTTATTAGCAGTTTCAGGATTTTTATACTTGGCAAATGATTTACAGAAATAACTGCTGCAGCTTCCATTTGGTGTAGGCCAGGATTTCACGGGATTTATACTTGGCCATCGACATTACCTCTGACTCGGTAAGCCCCAGCTCTGGTGCAGCATAGCCCAATTCTCTGGCAATTTCCTGCGCCCGCCGTCCATGAAAAGTATGCGTAATAATAACCGAAGACGTCATCCCCTCACGCTTCATAATTTCCTGGCTGAACAGCAGATTCTCGTACGTGCTGGTAGATTTGTTCTCCATAAGGATATCTTCTTCCGGCACACCTTGCTCCACCAGATAATTCCGCATCCCTTGACCTTCGGTAAATTTGTAGTCCGGATCGTCCAGCCCCCCCGAAACAATAAAGGTGCTGAACATTCCCTCCCGGTAGAGCTTTAGCCCGCAATCCAGCCGTTCCTTCAGGCCGGGGCTTGGCTTATCCCCCCACATGGACATGCCAAGAATAATACCTGCATCCGCTTTCGTCATAGGTGATGTTGTAGCTGCACTGTTAATGTTATTAAACACAACCGCGCACCATAGGAGGCCTGCTGCCACAATCGTTATACCTGCAATAAGCAAGTTGCGCTTACGCCGGGAGCGGCGTTTTCTGGACACTTTGCGTATTGGGGATGAACCTCTTTGGTAAACGTACCATTCCATTTTTTATTTCCTCCTGAATTCTCCGTGATGGAACAATTCGGCACGATGCTTCAGTGAGAGAGAGAAATAAGGAAAGGCGTGTGCGTCAATACTGCGTAGAATGCTCTTGGCTGTTGCCCAGGCCAGATTATAGTCGCTGTCCGTAATGTCTTCCCTTTCCAGCGCTTCCTCAAGTTCATCCTCATCCAGCAAAAATACCTCTCCGTTCCAAAGCACCACAACGTCCAGGTACAAATCATCAAACCATGGAACGCCTTGATCCGTGACGCCTTGGACTTTGCAGGTGTCGATGTACCATTGTACGATATTCTGTCGTTCGTCGAACATAGCCGTCACAATATAGTGGCTGTCCTTGGGAAAATACTGCAGCCAAGAATATCCTTTGTCCGCTATGCGGTATGTATGCCTTCCATAGCTCTTCCACAGTGGTTCCTTCAGCCCGTAAATCGTATAAAGAGTGATATAACCGCTGAATTCCCGGGTTTCCACATAGCGGCAGGCGAAATGTCGGCGCGTAATCCGGCGCCAGTTGGCCCGGTCTCCGAATTTACGTTTCATATGAATTACCCTCTCAAGAAATGGTGTCTTCAGCTTAACACATTTGAGAGACACACTCAAAACATCCCGTAAAAAAACAGAACTGACGGCAACGTAATCAAAGGTTGCAGCTTCTGGATTAAAGGAAATATTTAAAGGTCCTTTCAAAAAAAAGACTATCCTTTCCCACCTTGAATGGGTAAAGGATAGTCCTTTGGATCAAAGACAAACTCCACTACTATTGAGGAGATTGGCCCTCATTTGAAAATCCGGTATCCGTTACAGTTCCCGCCTCAGTACTGTTCTCCGTACCTGTGTTTCCTGAACCGGAAGTTTCAACAGGAGAATTGGTTGGCAGCGGGGTTGGCGGAGGCGGAGTAGTGGTTGCTTCCGGAGGGGTTACAACTCCACCCCCATTGCCATTGCCGTTCCCATTCCCATTACCATTTCCGTTGCCATTTCCGTTGCCATTTCCGTTCCCATTACCATTTCCATTCCCGTTGCCATTCCCGTTATTTCCACCGGGATTGCCGTTGCCTTCGCCGTTTCCGTTACCCTGTCCGTTACCTTGATCATCTGTGGGAAGATTCGGATCAGGTGTTACTTCCGGCTCTGGTGTCTGCAGTTCATCCTGAACCATTACGATAACGGTCCCCGATGGCTCGCTCTCCACATCCAGTTCGGGATAATAAGCTGTTACATAATATTCATAAGTCAGTCCAGGCATGGCGCTAATATCACCCATAGTTAGAGACTTTGTGCTGAGAAGTGAAGTGAACTCCGTCTCCGAGGTTTCCCGGCGGTAAATCCGGTATTCCACTCCTGCAACCTGAGCCGCTTCCCAACCAAGGTTCACAGTCAATGTTGAAGGATCATATTCAGCGGATAGACCCGTGACAGGCTGTACCGTTTCTGGAGTAGCCGTTGGTTCAGGCGCACTCGCACCTTCCGGTTTAGGGAAAGACTTTTCCGGAATCCCCTCCAGAGCCTTCTCCATAACTTTACCCCAGAACGCCGCTGCAAGCGGACTGCTGTTCTTGAGCAGATGTGTCTTGCTCGGCTTGTCATATCCCATCCACACTGCTGCGGTCCATTCAGGTGTATATCCGACAAACCACACGTCACGGTTGGATTTGATCCCGTCGTATCCGCTCTGGGTAGTACCGGTCTTGCCGGCAACCGGACGGTTGATTTTCGCTTTTTTACCTGTACCGTCCTGTACAACTTCCTGCATCATTTGGGTCATTTGGTAAGCTGTATCCTCACTCATCACCCGCTCAGGCTTTGTATTGGCCTTATAGACCATGTCCCCTTCGCTGTTGGCAATCGATTTAATCGAATACGCCTCACGCAGTTCACCACCGCTGGCAAAAGCACTGTATGCCTGAGCCATTTCCAGCGTATTGGTTCCTTTGCTCATCCCGCCGAGGGCGAGTGACAGGTTCTTGTCTTCATCGCTGAGGCTGATCCCCAACTTCTTCGCAAACTGGAAGCCTGTATCCACACCAATCTCATTCAGCAGCCAGACCGCCGGGATGTTCTCCGACTTCGTTATCGCCTGACTCATGCTGATCGTTGATGAGTAGCCATGCAGATTTCTCGGACAGTATTTGCCGAAGCACTGCTTTTCATTGCTGAGCATTGAGGAGCTTGAGAATTTCCCCGACTCCAGAGCAGGAGCGTAAGAAACCAACGGTTTGAAGGAGGAACCCGGAGAACGCCGGCTGCCGTTAACACGGCTGTAGCCCTTCTTCTCGTAATTCCGTCCGCCCATCAGCGCAACGATGCTGCCATTCTCCTGGTTGATGATGGTCATCGAACCCTGCACCAGTTCCTCATCCACACTTTTTTCGAAATTGTCGCTATCGGCAAAAGCATCTTCTACCGTCTGTTGGGCATTTTTATCCATCGTTGTATAAATCTTGTATCCGCCAATGTTGAGATCATCTTCGGTTAACCCGAACTTGTCTTCCGCCTCGTCTATTGCATAATCAATAAAGGCCTGATAACGCTGTTTGTTTTCGGGCGGCTTATAGTTGTAGTTGACCGCAGCGGCTTCATCCCGCTCCTGTTCAGTAATTTTCCCCTGTTCATACATCAGTTGGAGCACTACGCCGCGGCGTTCCTTGGACAGCTCTGGATTGCGCAGCGGATTGTAACGGGACGGCCCTTTCGGCATGGCAGCCAAAGTGGCGATTTGCCACAGCTCAAGGTCCTTCAGATCGCTTTTTCCGAAATAACGGATAGACGCTGCCTTAATGCCATAAACTGTGCCACCAAAGTTAATCCGGTTCAGGTACATCTTGAGGATCTCCGGTTTGGTGTTCTCATTCTCCAGCGCAACCGCAATGGAAACCTCGGTCGCTTTACGGAAAAACGTCTTATCGCGTGTCAGGAAGATATTCTTCGCAAGCTGCTGGGTGATCGTACTGCCGCCTTCCACCATGCTGCGTGCTGCGATATCCTTGACGGCCGCGCGGCCGATCGACCATAAATCCACACCTGAGTGTTCAAAAAAACGTTTATCTTCTGTAGCAACAAAAGCCTCGATTAGCTGTTCAGGAATATCTTCATACTCTACCGGATCACTCTTTTCAAGTGAAAGTTCGCCGATCAAATTCGCATTGCGGTCAAAAATCTGTGTCGGTGGATTCACTGTTAATTTGTCCTGGTTCTCATTCAGCAGTTTCTGACCGTTCAGCATAATAAACAGGTAGCCGCCAAGCGCACAAAAAATCGCCAGCGCCGTTGCAAAAAATAAACTCCACAGTACGCGTTTCTTGGTTAGAAACTTCTTCTTTTTCTTAGGCTTCCCTTTGGGACTCGCAGGGGTGGTGCCCCTGTCTCTATTGCGGTTCGTCCTGGAAAAATCGTCTCTAGACATGCTGCCTCCTGACTCCCTTTCGGAAACATCTTGAAATTGTATGCACGAATGAAAAGAACAACCTTCACAGGTTGCTCTCTCGCACTCTCTATTCAAACGCTTTATAAACAAAAAGGTTTCACTGCAAGGTTGTAAAAATTGTTATTCTTCGCTTCCACTGTCCTGCATCAACGATACACTGCGCTGTGGCGTGAAGGTGGAAATAGCGTGCTTGTACACCATTTGCTGGCGTCCGTCACTGTCGATGACAATTGTGAAATTGTCAAATGCTTTGATGATTCCCCGGATTTGAAAGCCGTTGGTCAAATATACTGTGGCAGGGATATTCTCTTTACGCAGCTGGTTCAAGAACGTATCTTGGATGTTAATGGACTTGTTCATATGACGTACCCCCAATGGTTCAATTAGATTGTTCAGAAGTATATTCAAGACCTGAGAGAAACTTTCCTGCTATTATAGCACGTATTTTTGCAAAATTCTCTGAAAAGTTTTGCTCGTTGAAATCGTCGATCCACTGGATTTCCTTCATGTGGCGAAACCATGACAATTGTCGTTTGGCGAATCGGCGGGTATCGCGTTTCAGCAGTGTCACAGCCTCGTCCAGCGTCGTTTCTCCCGCGAGATAAGCAGCCATTTCCTTGTAGCCCAATCCCTGCATGGACACAAGAGTTCTGCTGTAGCCGTGATCCAGCAGTCCTTTCACCTCGGCGACGAGACCTTCCGCCAGCATCTGATCGATTCGGTCTTCAATACGTTTATATAGTATTTTCCGGTCCATTGTCAAACCTACGAGGCATAACTCATATGGAGACTCCTTCTTCTGAGCCTCATGGGACGCCGAAAGCGTAACCTTTGTCTGGTGATGAATTTCCAGCGCACGGATGATTCTGCGGCGGTCATTCGGATGCAATCTGGAAGCGCTGGCAGGGTCTACAGCCGCCAGTCTGGCGTGCAGGGCTTCTGCTCCATGCTCCTCGGCAAAGGCGTCCTGCTCGCTGCGGAACGCCTCATCCGCCACGGCCTCAGAGAAGCGGAAACCATAACACAGGGATTCAATATACAGTCCCGTTCCACCCACAATAAATGGAAGCTTTCCCCTGGCGCTGATCTCCTCGATCAGCCGGACGCCCTGCACCTGAAATTCAGCGGCAGAATAGGCTTCCTGCGGATCATGGATATCAATTAAATGATGCGGAATCCCCTTCATCTCCGCTGGTGTGATCTTAGCTGTGCCGATATCCATTCCGCGGTAGACCTGCATGGAATCACCGGAGATGATCTCTGCACCGTACGTCTCCGCGAGCTCCAGGCTAAGCCTTGTTTTGCCGACTGCGGTCGGCCCCAGCAGTACCAGAACCTTATGTTTAGTCTCAGTTGTCAATGTGTATCACCCCGTACGATGTTTTGGAGCTGCTGCGCAGCTGTTCGTAAAAGCCCAGCCGTGAGAATTCGCCGCTTAAGGCCTTCTCTTTGAGCAGGACAGCCTTGCGTGCTACTCTGACTGCCTCAGCGACACTCTCCCCGGTCAAGGCCGCTGTGTTAGCGAAACGGCGCAAGGGGGATATCGCCGCAGAGTCCGTCAAGGGAACCCGGAACATCGGGTCGAAGTAGACGATATCGACACTATTGTCCGGCTGTTCCCGCAAGTACCCCAGATGTTCGCTGTACACAACCTGGATGCGGCGCAGCGCTTCGTTTACTTTCTGCTGGCCGGAAATGTACTGGCTCATGCCTTCAAGCAGCAGCGCATACAGCGGCAAGGAGCTTTCCAGCGCAGTCACCACGGAATCTTCTCCCCCGTGGACGGCAAACAGCAGAGAATCGCTGCCAAGACCCGCCGTGCAGTCCAACACGCTGTCTCCCGGCAGCATTCCGGCAGCTTCCAGCATGGGATCAGATTCGCCCTTCAGAATGCGTTTCGCCCGGACAAAGCCCATACTGGGATGAAACTCCATCGGTGGCAGACCCGGCGAGATCAGCCGTACCGCCTCCTGCAGAACTACCAGAATCTCCTCGTCCCCGTAACGTTCCGCCAGCTTTGGCATGGAGAACCTAGCCCTCGGCACGTAAGGTGCGCCCGTGCGCCCGGCAAGCTGCTGAGCCCGCAGCTCAATTTCCGGTATCGGGTCAAAGCCCGTTGTTATAATCATGATGCCTCCGATCTGGTACGCATTAGAGCGTTAAAAATAGAAATAAACAGATTGCAGATCAAGAGCTGTAAGTGAGCTAGCTTACCTCATATGCAGTGCAGCTGCACTTACATGACACGTTTGAACAGCTTCTCCAGGTCATAGGAAGAGAAAGAAACCACGATCGGCCGTCCATGCGGACATGTATATGGCTGGCGGCAAGCTGCCAGCCTGGACAGCAGAGCCTCTACTTCCTGCTCTGTAAGCTTCTGGTTGGCCTTGATGGACGCCTTGCAGGAGCAGAGAATGGAGGATTTCTCACGCAGTTTGGCCAGGTCGATGTAACGTTCGCTCAGCACCCATTCCGCCATTTCCTCAATGACCGCCTTCTCATCTCCCTCAGGGAACCAGTACGGCAAGGAACGGACCAGAAAAGTCTGTCCTCCGAAATGCTCAAGAAATACACCTGCCTGTTCGAACCAATGCAGTCTTTCACTGAGCTGGCGGCTCTCCGAAGGGGTGAACTCCAGGGTGATTGGCAGGAGAAGCTCCTGCGAAGCATCCTCGGGACGCCCGAATTTCTCATAATAATATTCATAATTAATCCGTTCATGTGCCGCATGCTGGTCAATCAGATAGAGCCCGCTGTCATTCTGGGCAATAAGATATGTCCCATGATGCTGGCCGATGTAGTTCAGCTCAGGGAACTGAGGAAGCGCAGGATCTTCACTGCCGGTTGGAGCGTACAGCTCCTCTGCTGAAGGCATCCCTCCCCGGGGCGGCATTGCCCCGGCAGGCTGGCGGTAGCTGCCGCCAGTCCCTTCACGCGGCAATGAAGAAGTACTGCCGCTGTATGCCGCAGCAGTCTCCCGGGCCACCGGCATTGCGCTCTGATGCTCTCCCGTCCGCTGCTGTGCGTTGCCGGAGTAGCGTTCTCCTGCTGCAGCCCCGTTGCCGAAGGGGGAAGCACCACTGACTCCACTGTTCCAGGCGTCCGGTCTCTCTGCAGGACGGTTAGCATCCGATGTACCCGCTTGCTGCAGATCACTTTGCGGAGCAACACCGGAGGGCATATCACTTCGCGGACCAGCGGTCCGCGGGTCTGGACCGTCTTGATCATTGCGGGCCATGCCTGGCAAGCCATCGGCAGGCTGAGGAATGGCTCCTTTCGGAAAGGCAAACTGCTCCTGGATAAAGGAACTGCTGCCCTTGGCGCCTATTATCTCTTTGCCAGGCCGCGGAATCAGACTCTGGCCCAGTAGAACCTTGCGGATCTCCTGCTCAACAAATGCGTACAGTTCGATCTCCTTACTGAAACGCACCTCCAATTTCGCCGGGTGTACATTGACGTCGACGAGTGACGGATGCATGTCCAGCTGCAATACGAGCAGCGGATAGCGGTTAATCGGCAGCAGCGTGTGATAAGCCCGCATAATAGCCGCATTCAGCCCGTTGCTGCGGATGTATCTTCCGCCTACAATCGTGGTGACTGCATTGCGGTTGGAGCGGGTCCACTCCGGCCGGCTGACAAAGCCGGCAATCCGGTAATCCGGATCTTCTGCTGAGATCGGCAGCATCGCCTTGGCCGCTGATGTACCGTAAACGGCAGCAATCACCTGCAGCAGGTCGCCGTTGCCAAGTGTATGCAGCAGCTGATTGCCGTTGTGATGCAACGTAAAGGAGATGGAAGGATGAGCCAAAGCCATCCGGTACATCGCATCCGAAATATGCCCCAGCTCTGTCTGTATGCTCTTCATATATTTCAGCCTTGCCGGTGTGTTGAAAAATAATTCCCTTACTGCAAGATCGCTTCCCTTGCCGGAAGGTGTATCCTCGTTGCGGATCAGCTTCCCGCCTTCGATATCAATCAGCCTGCCTTTACCATCATCACTGCTGGCAGTCAGAAGGGATACCTTCGAGACAGCGGCGATACTGGGCAAAGCCTCGCCGCGGAAGCCAAGGCTCGTGATCAGGAACAGATCGCGTCCATTCGCAATCTTGCTGGTCGCATGGCGGTAGAAGGCGGTCTCGCAGTCCTCAGGCTCAATGCCTGAGCCATTGTCTTTGACGCGGATGCTCTGCAGTCCTCCCTCTTCAACAGAAACCTCAATTCGGGTGCTGCCGGCATCAATCGCGTTCTCCACCAGCTCCTTCACAACGGAAGCCGGCCGCTCCACAACCTCACCCGCTGCAATCTGGTTGGCAATATGCTCGTCCAGTACATGAATTTTAGCCATTTTGTATTCACCTCGCCAATAGTGATGTTTGTTCTTCGCTAGAATTACGCTTACTTGGAAACACCCTAAGTTACAGCTCCTTGGCCTTCTGCTTAAGCTCATTCAGCAGGCCCATTGCCTGCAGAGGGGTCATATTCATCAGATCTGCACCCTGAACAGCGGCAACCAGCTCTTTCAGTAGCGGATTTTCTTTAACAGGTGCAGGTGCGGAACCCGCTCCGCCTTTACGGTTCCTGCGCGGCTCTTCTTCTCCAAAGATCGACAGTTGTACGACTTCAGCGTCTTCTGCATCCGGCAGGGAGGCCAGCGAGACGGCAGCTTCGGTGTAAGCTGATCCGCCTGATGTGCTCACGGCGGCTGCATTGCCCGCATGCATGTAGGCAGCATCATCTCCGGATGGCGATACATCCGTGTCTTGCGTTCGGCTTGCAGATAATCCGCTTGCCTGTTCCTTCACACCGTGACGGCTCTCATAAGCAGTCCCGTATTGCAGCGCAGGCGAGCCCGGAGGCGCAGACTGCTCAATGCTCTGGAGCAAACCATATGCCCGGTCAATAATACCTTCCGGCAATCCGGCCAACCGGGCGCAATAGATGCCATAGCTGCTGTCGGCAGCTCCCGGCACAAGCTTGCGCAGGAAGTTCACTTTGTCTCCGCTCTCTTGCACGGCCATAGAATAATTCTTCAGGCCTTGCAGGCTCTGCTCCAAATGGGCCAGCTCATGAAAATGCGTCGAGACCAGTGCTTTGCAGGCAATGGTATCATGCACGTACTCAATAACCGCCTGGGCAATGGCCATGCCCTCGCTTGTCGAGGTGCCCCGGCCCAGCTCGTCAATAATTATAAGGCTGCGCGACGTTGCTTTCTCAGTCATGACCTGAATATCGGCCATCTCTACCATAAAGGTGCTCTGCCCGCCGATCAGGTCATCCGCCGCTCCAATCCGTGTAAAGATCCGGTCTATCAGTGGAACCTCCGCGCTTTCTGCCGGAACGAAGCAGCCGATTTGGGCCAGAATGCAGATCAGCGCCACCTGACGCATGTATGTGCTCTTGCCAGCCATGTTAGGGCCGGTGATGAGCAATATATTGCCGTCATTCTTGCTCAGTGTACTGCCGTTTGCTATAAATGCAGAATCTTTCAGCACCGCTTCTACTACCGGATGCCGTCCACCCGTAAGACGCAGGTCATAACCGTCGGATAGCTTGGGTTTTACAAACCGGTGCTCGGCGCTGACCGCAGCAAGACATTGATACACATCTATTTCCGCTACCTTCTCCGCCAAGGCCTGCAGCCGGGGAATTTGTGACCCGATACGGTCCCGCAGCTCGGTAAACAGGCTGTATTCGAGATCGGTCATTTTGTCCTGGGCTTCAAGAATCAGCGCTTCTTTCTCTTTCAGCTCAGGGGTAACATAACGCTCTGCATTCGCCAAGGTCTGCTTGCGTTCATATCTTCCTTCCGGCAAGGAAGCAAGATTCGAGCGGGTAATTTCTATATAATAGCCGAAAATTTTGTTGTAGCCGATTTTCAGCGACTTAATGCCTGTAGCCTGGCGCTCCTTCGCCTCCAGCTCGGCGATCCAGCGTTTGCCGCTGCTGCTCGCTTCCCGCAGCTCGTCCAGGCGCTCATGATAGCCTGTCCGGATAATTCCCCCGTCCCGCACAGATACCGGCGCATCCTCGGTAATTGCCCGCTCGATATCCTCACGCAGCTCTGCGCATTCATCCATGGTGGAACCGATCTCTCTCAGGGTCTCTGAACCTGAAGTCAGACACATATCTTTCAGGGCCGGTATTTGCGCCAGTGACTGCTTCAGGGCATTCATGTCGCGTCCGTTGGCACTGCCGAAGGCGATGCGCCCGACGAGCCGCTCCAGATCATAGATTTCTTTCAGCGCCCCGCGCAAATCCTCACGCACAATAAACTGGTTATAGAGATAGTCCACAGCCTCCAGTCGACGCTCAATCGGTGCCCGCTGCAGGAGCGGCTTGTCGATTCTGCGGCGAAGGAGGCGTCCGCCCATCGAGGTTTCGGTGCGGTCCAGCAGCCAGAGCAGTGAACCTTTTTTGGAGCGCTCGCGCACCGTTTCAGTGAGTTCCAGATTGCGGCGTGTGAACGGATCCAGAATCATATAGTTGCCAGGTTCATACGGCGAAATCTGGCTAAGCTGTCCCAGGGAACGCCGCTGGGTTTCACTCAAATAGGAAATCAGCATCGCCAGACATTTGCCCCGCTCACTCTCCAGACGCACCCAGGCCGCTTCGCCGAACTGGCGGCGGGCCAATTCCTCTTCGCGTTTCTCCCAAGGAGTGTACACGACCGGCTTCGCCAGCAGTGAGGCCTCACTGCGCAAACTCTCGAGCAGGTTAGCATCTCCGATAATCTCGGCTGGCTCATAAATGCCGATCTCGTCACGCAGCCATTCCGAACCTGAAAGAACGGAAGTGACATACAGCTCACCCGTAGTCAAATCGCAGGCAGCCAGAGCCATCATCCCGTCCTGCTCGGTCACGCAAACGAGGTAGTTGTTGCTTTTGTCCGTAATAATTTTGCCGTCCATTACTGTACCCGGTGTGACTACGCGGACAATATCCCGGCGCACCATGCCCTTTGTTACGGCGGGATCATCCAGCTGCTCGCAAATCGCAACCTTGTAGCCCTTTTCGATCAAACGCTGTATGTAACCTTCCGCGGCATGGTATGGCACTCCGCACATCGGAATGCGCTCTTCGCCCCCACCCTCACGGCCGGTTAAAGTAATCTCAAGCTCTTTCGAAGCCAGAACCGCATCCTCGAAGAACATTTCATAAAAATCTCCCAGCCGAAAAAAAAGGAAAGCATCCTCTGCCCCTTCCTTTACCTTTAAATACTGTTCTATCATCGGCGTATATTTTGCCATCATTGACCTCCATACCTATCTTCTGTGTTCTCTATTATAACAGAAACCTGCAAGGCAAAGTCACCCCGGGAAGTCACAATAAGAGAACACTAAGAGAACACCAGAGCTGGAACGCTGCCTGCATCGGGTGCATTACAGATATTGTTAATTATAGCCATTGAAGATCAACATGACCATATGATGTGCTTTTTCAATAATTTGCTGTAAAATTATAAAGGAATTATTATACATTACTGAAACTGAAGGAGGTACAAGCTTGATACGCAAACTAAATGAAGCCGACCGGGAAGATTTGATGGAACTGGTAGGTAAAAATCCGGCTATCAATTTATACATTATCGGAGACGTGGAAAATTTCGGGTTCGAGCAGGATTTCATGGAGCTTTGGGGAGAAAGTGACTCTGTAGACGGGCCGTTAAAAGCAGTGATACTGCGTTTCTACGGAAGTTATTTGCCATATTCAGAGGGGCCTTTTGATGCGGAGGGTTTTGCGGAACTGCTGCGCAGAAACAAAAACGCCGAAATGATCTCCGGCTCTTTAGAGGTCGTGCGGACGCTCAGTAAATGGTTGAATATCCGGCAGGAAAAAGAGATGCTTTTCGCCGAGCTGACAGAGATGAATGAGGAAATCCGTACAGCGGCATCCGCTCCTGTGCCCATCCAAAAAGCCACGACACAGGATGTGGATGCCATTTGTACATTGACGGATGTTATTACAGAGTTTACCAGCAGTCCGGAGGACGCGCGTAAAACCCTGCACAAAACGCTGGAAAGCGGAACCGGCCGCACCTACTTCGTGGAACAGAACGGGGAAGTAATTGCTACCGCGTCAACCGCGGCGGAAAATTCGCGGTCAGCGATGATAGTCGCCGTAGCCACCCATCCGGAATACAGAGGACAAAAATTAGCTTCACGGGTGGTCGCACAGCTTTGTGCCGATATTCTGGCCGAGGGAAAATCACTATGCCTTTTCTATAACAATCCTCAAGCAGGTTTAATCTACAAAAAGCTCGGTTTCCGCGATATCGACAAATGGTCCATGACTTATCTACATAAAGAAAATCAACTTACAGGTACATAAGCCTCAGGGCGACAGAATTCCCAACCTGATTACCGCTGATTCCTCATTGACTCTTTCCCGGTCCACAGCGGACGGATATCCCGCGATTCATCCCAGGTCTGTTCCGCGGAGATGCAGCGGAACAGCGGTTCTACGTAAGGGGCGGCGCGCACGTAGCCGTCCAGTGCGCGAAGCTGGGCCTGCAATGGAGCCCAGGCGGCGCGCAGCGGATCTTTGCTGCCGCTGTAATAGGCGGCATGCAGCTCTTCCCGGTCCAGCGGGCGCTGCGTCAGGTCTTCATAGCGGCTCACGATCAGGTGAGCCAGGAAGACCGCGCCTTTGGCGATGACCGGGGACACCAGGAAGCTCGGCAAGGTCCGGTATTCAAAGCCGCCATGCGGCTGAATACGAAAATCGCCGAGCACCCCGTAACGCGGACGCCGCGCCGCAGCCCGGGCGTCCTCCAGCAGCAGCAGCGGCAACGCCAAGTAGTTGTCGAGCGCGCGCAGCAGCGGCGCCGTCAGCCGCACGCCGCTGAAGTGCAGGTGGCCGCCGAGGGCCCAGCCCCGCAGCGGCATGCCTCCCGCCCGCCAGCGGAGCGAGCGGTCGGATACCATCCGGTCCGCCGTGGCTGCGGCGGACATCAGCTGCGCCAGCAGTGCGCGCGGTTCCCCGCGCGGCGCAGGGCGCAGCTCGGCGACCGGGAACATGCCGCGCGTTCCCGGAGGTCCGGCGTCGCAGCCCGCGACGCCGTCTACGGGCAGGAACCGCGACGCGGGCACGACGCGGCCGGAGGTTTCCCGGAGCAGAAGAAACTCCGGGTCCATGCCCATCAGCAAGCCTGGACGGCCAGGCAGCTCCCGGGCCAGGTCACGGTCCAGCGCCAGCGACGCTGTACGGTAAGGCTCCGGCAGCGGCTTGCCGGCAGGTTGCGCGAGCGGGAGGATTTGTTCCACAAGGTATCTCCTTCCGCCCATAGCCTTTAGCCTGACTTCACCGCTGTCCAGCCCCAGGCTGTATAAAGCTCTAACAGCAATTCCCCTCACCAGTCCGGCAGTTCCGCGCCGCTCCGGGCCGGGGCTGTAATGCGCCTGTTCACCGGATATTCCGTAGTCTCCGGGATTTCCAGGGTCTCCATGATCTCCATGGTTATCAATTTCACCCTCATCAAGTAAGCTAACACCGGTACCCCCGGACACACTATCCCCACCGATTGAGGCAACTGGGCGGGAATTCCCCGCTGCAGCACTCATGGCCCGGCCGGTACCCAGTGGTGTGATCTCAAGCACTGCCAGATTGAATATTTTAACCAAGTATTGCTGTTTGTGTCTGTCCATATCAGGACCCTTCTTATATGTATGGCCATTTGCAACAGCTATTCTTCCGGCTTGCCCTGCATCCCTCTCCAAGCGATTCCCACCGGCAGACAGAGCAGCCTCCAGTCCACAGCGCCGCAGCCGGAGCTCTTGGTGCTCCGGAGTTAGCAGCAGGTACTCCTTTAACCCTTCATTCACGCTGGCTCCTCCCTAGTGGTTCGTTCCCCTAACTTTAGATCTTCCAGTTCTTGATGTTCCCATCCGATGGCTGCTGTTAAAAGGTCCATGGCTGAAAAATAAATAAAAAATAAAAAGGAGGGCATTCGCCCTCTCGCCGCCGCCCTCACTACATATAATGGATTATAACCCACCCGATATTCAGTTGGCGGCGGCGCATTCCTTCCTTACAGCTCATCATCCAGGACGTCAGGATCCAGATCATCGAAATCAAAGCTTTCACCGTCGAAATCGTAATCCTTGTCTTCCGGATCATCCGTTTGGTCAGTGACAAACACGCGAACCTTGGTCTCAGCCACCAGTTCCGCTTCGAATTCCCGCTCTACGCGAAGTGTCACACTGCCGCCGCCCGGAGAGACACCGGCTTCCACACAATTTGGTTCCTGCGTTGCCTCCGCAGAGACCTCTACCGTGGAAGCACGGTGTCTCGGATCCAGATACGACAGCGGAATGAGCTCCACGTAGGAGACCGTTTCCTTGGCTACCTCGGTCTGCTTGTTTTTGTCGTACGAATACCAGATGTTCACATCGTAAGTACCGATTACTTCGATTCCGTTTCCGGCGGCAACCGCTTCGTACTGGTGGTTAATAATCCAAGCCCCCAGAATACTTGTCGGATGATGTGGCGGAGTCACGGTATGAGTTGCGGTAGAGAACTTACGACCTTTGCCGCAAATTGCCTTCGTAATGATCTCCCTTGTTTGACGTTTATGACTTAATGACATCTTTAAACCTCCTCCATACAATCATTCACTATCAAGTGTATGCACGTTCTGGGCATTTGTTGATTGTTAGAGTAGAAATAAATTTGGGTAAGCCCTCCATGCGCCCCGTTATAAGATTCATAGTTCAATTTATTGCAATAATCCCCTGGTTATGAGTACATAGCAAAAAACGGACAGCCCACAGGCAACCGTAGAACTTCCGTCAAGCCGCGACTCCACTCCTGCTATTGTAGCCCGTTATTCTTCTTACCAGAAAGGCAAAGACACCCGCAGCAACCGCCTGCGGGTGTCTTCATACGAGGTTTTATAGCGGTATTACCCGCATAATCCCCAAATCTCGGTGCCTGCTGAGATCAATAAAATCCTCATCAATGTTAACCAATGGCCGCAACGGATCATGCGCGAGAATCATGATGATTTTGCCTACCCGCCCATCCGAGAGCACTACTTCGTTGCCTATCATTGACTGCATCAGCTTATTGATAAAGACACTGCAAATATAAGGGTCAAGCTTGCCGTAGACATTATCCTCCATCTGCCTCAAAACCTCATATAAAGGCGAGGCCTTCCGGTAGTAGCGGTCAGAAGTCATCGCATGGAAAATATCCACCACGGCAACTATTTTACTGAAATCAGTAATCCGGTGGCCCAGAACACCGAAAGGATATCCGCTGCCATCCATGCGTTCATGATGCTGCAGCGCAACGAGTGCCTGCATATGATTGGTGCCTACCGTGTCCCTGATCATCTCGTATCCAATAGTGGTATGCTTTTTCATCATCGCAAGCTCTTCTTCATTCAGGGGTCCGGGCTTGGACAAAATTTCAGCAGGTATCATAATTTTCCCGATATCATGAAGCGTTGCGGCAATGGTCAGCATACTTAGTTCTTCCGGTTTCAGCTTGAGCCACTTCCCCAGAAGTGTAGACAAAATTCCGACTGCAACATTATGTCTGTATGTATAATCATCCTTGGACTGCAACGCAGCCAATATTCCGTAAAAATCGTTCTTCTCACTAACCCGTTGAATAAAGGGAATGACTTCATTGCGCAGCTCAATCATGGGCAGCCGTTTGCTCTTGTTAAAACGTAGTTGCTCAAAGATACTTTCCATCGCAGACGTGCACTCGTCAACCGCAATCTGATAGAAGGCTGCACTGTCCACTTGAACCACATCATGCGGCTCGAGAAAGATTTTGTGCTGACTGATCAGACGGATATGATCACTGCTTAACAAAGTCAGTGCGGGCAGAACAAACACGCCATTATGATTGAAGAGATTCTCAACAAGCTGTTTACCGATATATTGTTCATTGCTGTTGTTCAATAGTCCTCACCTACCTAAGCAGAAATTCACCTATGCGAACTGTCTGCAGTAATTGGAACTTTCACTGCCCCATCTTCTAATGAATAACACATTAATCCTGTTGCCTGAACAAAAACTGAACGACGGGACAATTACCAGCTCACTTTTAGTTCTTACATATCTTATCGTTATTTTACGCAGCAATGTTAATACCTCACCGACATTTACATATTTTAGATTACGAGGGGCCCCGGAAAGTGACCGGTCGTTTCAGCGGTTTGGCTTCAACCGGAACCTTATGGCGTTTGGCAATTTTTAGATAAAGCGCCAGCTCCCGGCAGAGCTGCAGAATCGCAGAACGGACCTCGAACTCTTCACGGGTTTCCGGCAGCTCCATCCGCTCGAACTCCTGCTCAAGCGCATCCAGCAGCCGCTCCGTCCGTCCGGTGTATTCCTCTGCCAGTACATCATTAGAAAGCTGATCGAACAATTCGGCAACCATATCTCCATGCGGCAGCTGCCGGTACACCTGGGAGAGCAATTGCATCATATTTTGGATCGACTCCAGTTGCTCCTTTCGCATATAGAAATAAATATTCCAGGCTTCATCCGGATGAATCACATGATTTTCCATTTCTCTAGACGCAGCCGTAAGTCCCCGCTGCACGGCCTCGTTCGCACCGATAAGCTCCTTACCGTCCCACACATAACCCGGGTCCCGCAGCGTCCTTGCCATTTGTACAAATATGATCGAAAAGTACTTGTCGACCTCCTTGCGGATACCCGCAATTACCCCGCCGGTCTGCGGCATATAGATCAGATTGACCAGACCCGCCGATCCCAGGCCCACAACCAGCAGCTCAATCTGCTGCAGCAGAACATGAAGTGACAGCTCAGCTTGTCCGAACACACGGAACACGATTACCGAGCTGGTAACGATGCCCTCCTTAAAGCCCGATTTAACGATCAGCGGGAAACCGAACAGCACATACAAGCCAAGTACCCAATAATGAAAGCCCAGGGTGAAAAACAGAATACAGCCTAAAAAGAGTCCCACAAGCGAGGCTGAGAAACGCGCCATTATCGTTCGGAGACTCCTTTTACGCGTAGTTTCCACTCCGAGGATCGCAAGCAGGCCCGCGCTTTGCGCGTTGGGTATGCCTATAGCGGCTGCCAGCAGAATGGACAGCAGCGTTGCCGCCGCTGTTTTGATAATTCGAAATCCCATGTAAATACCTCTCCTTGGCTTTTCATCATTCAGGTAAAGATATAAACATGGTACAAGATTTTCCGGGGAGACACAATATGACATGTTTCTCACCGCCTCGACAACAACAGCTTCTCCACATAGACGACCATCTGGTACATCGCCGTAGCCACCGCTGCAATAATCAGCAGACTGGACATGACAAGAGTGAAATTGAACACCTGAAAACCATATATGATCAGATATCCAAGCCCCGACCTCGCGACTAGAAATTCACCGACAATTACACCTACCCAGGACATGCCAACGTTTACCTTCAAGGTTGAAACAACCGTAGGAAAGGATGCCGGCAAAATAACCTTGAAAAACTCCTGTACCCTGGTGGCTCCAAACGACCTGACCACCTTCACGAGATTCGGGTCTACGCTGCAAAAGCTGTTATACACAACAAGTGTTGTAATGAGAACAGTGATGGATAAAGTAGTGATCACGATTGCGGTAAATCCGGCACCGAACATCACGATAAAGATAGGCCCCAGCGCTACCTTAGGCATACTATTAAAAACGACCATGTACGGGTCAAGCACCGCTGATAAAAAAGGCGACCACCAGATGATCACTGCCAGCAATGTTCCAAGCAGCGTTCCGAGTACAAAGCCGACCACGGTCTCCCCTACGGTAATCCCCAAATGCGGCCAGAGGCTTCCGCTGATCATGTCTTCCCAGATCTGACGGAAGACCTTCGTCGGATAGCTGAACAGCAGTTCGTCAATCCAACCCAGCCGGGCTCCTGCTTCCCATAGCAGAAAAAACAGCAGCAGCAGACTGCCCCGCACGGCCATGACCCTGCTCTGCCAACGCCGTTTTTTCTTCCTGTAATCGTTATGCTTCTGCTCCAGCCATTGTGCACGGGAAGCGGTTATTTCGCTTTGCTGACTTGATTTCACACGTCTTCCCTCCCAGCCAACTCCATTTCCTTCCAGACTCCATGAAAAAGCTCCGCGAAACCGGGCAAGTCCCTCGCATACAGCGGGGGCGTATTGCGGATTTCCTCCGGAACGGTAAATATTTTACGTATTCTTCCCGGGTTCCGCTGCAGCAGAATCACCCTGCTGCTGACGGCGATCGCCTCTGACAGATCATGGGTAACCAGAACCGCCGTGGTTCCGCGGCGGCGTAGCGTCTCAGATACCAAATCCTCGAGCTGCAGCTTGATCTGATAATCAAGCGCAGAGAACGGCTCATCCAGCAGCAGCAGGCCCGGGTCGGTGGCCAGTGTCCGTACCAGTGCCACACGCTGGCGCATACCGCCGGACAGCTGTGACGGATAGGCTTGCTCCTTGCCCTCCAGCCCCATATCCTTCAGCAGCTCCAGCGTTTTTTGACGTGTGCTTTCGTTCAAATTTCCGGTGAGCTCCAGTCCAAGCAGAGCGTTGTCCAGGATCGTCCGCCAAGGAAAAAGGTAATCTTGCTGGAGCATATACCCTACCTCCGGGGAGGGTCCCTTGATACGATGTCCGTTAACGAACACTTCGCCGCGGGATGGACTAAGCAGCCCGGCAATGATCGACAGCAGTGTCGTCTTGCCGCAGCCGCTCGGACCGACGAGACTGACGAACTCCCCTTGTTCTACACTGAGGCTGAGGTCCTCAATGGCCAGAGAAGCCTCTCGGTCACCCAGATAGGCATGCGTCACTTCCTCCAATTGCACTACTGGCAGCATATCAGCTCCTCCTAACCCTTAATCTATTTGACGAAGACAACGCCTACTTGACGTTGTCTTTCGCTTTTTCCGCAAAGCTGTTGTTCACAATTTTCTCCGCCGGAACCCGTTCTTTCAGCTCTCCGGCATTATCCATCACATCCAGCAGATTGTTCCACTCTTCGTCGTCCACGACCGGATCCACGGCATAGGTGTCCTGCTCTTTATAGCGCTTGATCGCGGAGATCACAATCTCACGCTCCGTTTTATCAAAATACGGAAGTACCGCATCGGCAATCTCTTCAGGACTATGCTCCTTCACCCATAGCTGTGCGCTCTGGATTGCATTGGTGAATTTCTGCACAGTATCACTATTTTTTTTGATATAACTCCCCTTGGACATAAAAGCCGTATAAGGAAGATAACCGCTCTCCACCCCAAAGGATGCCACCACCTGGCCCCGGTCCTCACTCTCAAAAATGGAAGCCTGCGGCTCAAACAGTTGTACGTAATCACCTGTCCCGGAGGCGAAGGCGCCGGCAATATTGGCAAAGTCGATATTTTGAATCAGCGTGAGATCCTTTTCGGCATCAATCCCTTTGTTGAACAAAGTAAAGGCACCCGCCATTTGCGGCATACCCCCTTTTCTTTGTCCGAGGAAGGTCGACCCCTTTACTTTATCCCAGTTAAAGTCCGCATCCGGTGTGCGGGCGAACAGGAATGTGCCGTCCCGCTGGGTCAGCTGGGCAAAAGTGATAACGGGATCATCCGCTCCCTGCTGATAGACATAAATTGAAGTTTCTGGACCAACAAGCGCCACGTCAATAGCTCCTGAAAGCAATGCGGTCATTGTTTTGTCACCGCCGGGTATGGTCTGAAGCTCAACATCCAGCCCTTCTTCCTTGAAGAAGTTCTGGGATAATGCCACATATTCGGGCGCATAAAAGACGGATCGGGTGACTTCGCCGATCTTCACTTTTACCGCAGCCGAGTCTCCGCCGCAGCCGGCGAGCACTGAAAAACACAAGGCGAGAATCATGAGCGACAGTGACAGCTTTTTCTTGTTTTTCATTCTTCATTCTCCTTTCTTCCCGGGTCTTTTGCCCTTGCTTGCAGCATATGCGAATGCCTACGGAAAGGTTAAAGAGTATGTGTAGTATCGTTTGCGCATCATTATAGAACTTCAAAGTGAAAGAACTGGCGCATATTTTGGTTCCTTGCATGAAATTATTTAAATGAAAATACGATTTTCCGCATAAACACGAGATATCAGAAGAATACAAACAATAATCAATGATATATCAGTCTAAATCTTCATAAATCGCTTAATTCGTTAATTTTTCGTTTGTGCAAACGTTTTACCAAAATCATGCATTCGACTAAGATATCAATAAAGCGCTTATCACATCAACATACTAATGAAGCTATTTATTGGAGGGGTCCGCAACAGATGAAATACAAGCCTTGCCGGGCAACCCGTTTATTTATTATGGGGAAGAGATAGGAATGCTTGGAGTGAAGCCCGATGAAGGCCTCCGTGAGCCTATGAAATGGACTGCCGATGGTCAAGGAGATGGCCAGACCACCTGGGAGCAGGCGAAGAATAACGCCGCTAATTCCGGTGCTGATGTGGAGAGTCAGCTGCAGAACAGAGGTTCTCTGCTGGAGCATTACCGTCAGCTTATTTCCTTGCGCAATGAAGTACCTGCACTGAGAGACGGTGGAATTCGCGAATATTCTTCCGGAAACAGTGGCATTATGGCCTTCGAACGGATCACTGCCGGGAGCAGGTATTGGTGGTTCACAATTTAACTGGCGGGACACAGAACATTCCGCTACATCCCGGCACGAACACCGTTACTTATTCTTCAATACTTAAGGCATTCCGGGGAGAAGCAAGTCTGGCGGGCAGCATGCTTACACTGCCTCCTTATTCCACAATTATTCTGGAGTAGATACTGGCGATGGTTGCAGTACCCACTCATAGAGAGCAGAGCACATCTGTGCTTTCGTAACCGGAATGGCGACCATCCAGTCCTCCGCGGCTTCGCAGCTCATACGCAGCAGCCAGCCGCTGGAGGTATCTTCAATAAACAAGGCATGCTGGAGCTTACACTCCTCTTTACTGCGTGAACACAGCTTAAGCTCTCCTTCAGCCGTTTTGTTCTTCATGACCTTCGCAAGCTGTGCAGATTGCAGCAAATCCCCTGTTTCCGCCGTCAGACATTCTGCCAAAAAACACAAGCTGTAGGTTGCGGCGCTTTCTTTTAGCTCCTCATATCTCCGTCTGGACAGTTGCAGACACGGTACATCCTCTACGCTAAACTCTTCAGGCTCAAAGCAATTAAACAGATAATAACAAGCGCGCTGCACCTTCTGTGGATCGCTCAGTCTATAGACGAAGGAATCTGAGGGCTCAATGCCTGCGATCAATGTTATATCCTTATGTACCTGCAGGCAGATATCTTGTACTTGATCACCTTCACAGTATTTTAACCGGCATATTCGGTCTGCGGATGCTGCCATTTGCATCAGATCCGAAATTTCCTTCCCCGCTGGCTTATCAGGGAACAGAAAATTAGCTAAATATACCTTATCCTTTTTATTCACATTGATATATCCTTCCCGGATCCCGCTAACATTGGAATCACACTGCAATAAAAAAAGTCCCAAACTATAAAACTTGTAATCTTTATGTTATCATAAGCTAATTTTAAGGTAAAATTAAGAAATGAGGGGTATGATCTATATCATGAAATACTTGTAGCGAGGTGATTTCAAAATGAGAATGCTCATCACATTTCAGAACAAGCTTGTACCTGTGTACTTCACTACAGAAAACAAACAGCCCACCCAGAAGGTTATCCGGTTGCTGAACAGCACACTGGAGCTCAAAATCCAGAAGGGCAAAAGTGCTCTGCAGAAATGCTTAAATTCTCTGATTAGTATCGAAATTAAAGGCTCTGAAGCTATATTGCACAGTTATAGTGAAAATGATTCATTGGCGCTATCCCTCTATTAATTAGAGGGGTAGTTTTTTTGTGCAGAAAAAAAGCACACCCCTTCATTATGATGGGATGTGCTCTGCTCGCTCTATATGTTGGCCGGGTATCTGTACTTCAGCGGCATATCTTCAACTAATCCGGTGATTTCTGTTCTCTTCCTTTTCTGCCTTCTGAATCCGCAGTTTGAACAACTTCACTAAGTTGCGACGAGTCTGCTCTTCGTGACAGTTGTCCAGTTTTTTAATGATAAAACGGTCGATGGACATGTCAATCGCTCCTTCTTCAATAAGTTGTATTGCCAACCTGAGGTGAGGAAATCTTTTCCTATAATCCTTGTAACACCTATATAACCGGGTCCTGTATTCCTTAAACTTTGCCCAAAATTGAAAAAAAACCTGAGTCAGAGCGGTTTCACTACATATTGATGTTCTGCCAAAAAAACAATTCGTCCATTAAGAGATGTAGTAGCCCTGCAAAGAAAAGGCCTTTGCTGTCGAGCAAATAAAAATTTGTTTCGACTATTATTTACAAACTAAATATTAAATGCTATATTATTGATAGTAAGTATTAAATATATATCTAAGGAGAAATCATAATGTCTAATGTACTTTTCATCAAAGCCAATAACCGCCCTGCAGATCAATCCGTAAGCGTTCAGCTTTACAACGAATTCCTGGCAAGCTACAAGGAGTCCCACCCGCAAGACGAAATCACTGAACTGGATTTGTTCGCAGAGCAACTTCCTTATTATGACAACACACTGATTACCGGTGTTTATAAAGCTGCTCAAGGCTACGAAGCTACTCCTGAAGAAGCTGCCGGCGCTGCACTGGTTAAGAAATACCTGAATCAGTTCCTTGCCGCTGACAAAGTAGTATTTGCTTTCCCGCTCTGGAACATGACTGTTCCGGCTGTACTTCATACTTACATCGACTACCTGAACCAGGCAGGCACCACATTCAAATACACTGCTGAAGGTCCAGTTGGCTTGCTGACTGACAAAAAAGCAGCTGTACTCAATGCCAGAGGCGGCATCTATTCCGAAGGACCGGCAGCAAGCGCTGAAATGGCCGTTAACTTCATCATGGGCAACCTGAACTTCTGGGGCTTCAAAGATACTACTCAAGTGATTATTGAAGGCCACAACCAGAACCCTGCACAATCCGCAGAAATCATCGCGAGCGGTTTGCAACTGGCCAAGACTGCTGCTGCATCGTTCTAATAACACGCCAGTATTAAAGGTCCGGTTCTAAAGATAGACATCCGCACTTTAATTAGGTATATACATTGCAATTAGCCGGACTTTTATTTATATATAGCAAGGGCGCAGCTTCTCTGGAGCTGCGCTCTTGCGTTACAAGAGAGTCTCCTTACAGCCATTCTAAGGCTCCAGGGACCCTCTTGTTCTGGTTTACTGTTGCTTAGTTATACCGCTCCTCAATATTCCTCCAGCTCCCGGCGCCAGCCGGAATTTCTGGAACGGGAAGGCGCTGCCTTGGTCGCAGCGGCTGCTGTTTTCCGCTTCTGCTTCACCTCTTTGCTGCTCTGGTACAGCAGCTCCTTCTGGGTTTTGCGGTAATTCAGCAGCCGTTTTTCTTCCAGCACTCCGGTCGATACTGCCGTGAGGACTGCGCAGCCCTCTTCGCGTTCATGTCTGCAATCGCTAAAGCGGCAATCTGCTGCCAGACTGCTGATATCCCCGAACGCGAGATCAAGTCCGCCTTCATCCTCCCACAGCTGCAGTTCGCGCATTCCCGGGGTATCGACAATGATACCGCCGTCCGGGAGGATGAACAGTTCCCGGTGAGTGGTCGTGTGCCGCCCCCGGCTGTCCCCTTCCCTGACATCCTGGGTGAGCTGCAGGGTTGCTCCGCTAAGCCAGTTAACCAACGTTGACTTGCCGCAGCCCGAGGAGCCGGTCAGGGCCACTGTCTGACCGCTGCCAATATAGGGCAGCAGTTTATCCCGCCCGTCTCCGAGCAAGGCGCTGACTGCGTACACGGCCACTCCGGGTGCTGCCCGCTCCATCTCTGCAATTTTGCTCTCTGCATCATCACACAAATCCGCTTTGGTCAGCAGGATCACCGGATTTGCCCCGCTGTTCCAGGCCATGATCAGATATCTTTCCATCCGCCGGACATTAAAATCGTCATTTAACGCACTGACAAGGAATAAGGTGTCTACGTTGGAGGCCACAATCTGTTCCTCATTTGTATTTCCCGCCACCTTCCGCGAAATCACACTTTGCCGGGGCAGCACGCCATGGATAACGGCATGTTCTCCGCCATCCAATAGCGCCAGTGACACCCAGTCACCGATTGCCGGATAATCCCCGGAATCGGTTAAGGTATGTCTGAGCCTGCCAGCCAGCTCACCCCAGGTTTCTCCCGTTTCTGTCATTACCCTGTACTTGCTGCCGAAATCACCGACAATTCTGCCGGGTACAAATGCTTTGTTTTCCAGACTTTGCTGCAGTTCATTCCACTTGTTAATCCAGGTTTCATTCCAGCCATATTGTTCTATTGTCATCTAAATCCTCCTGATTGTTTAGTTCGTACACTCCCGGCCCGGCTTCGAAAGAAGCCGGCATCGGAAATAAATCACTTCGTTTCTTCTGACCAACGTGTATTACGGGAACACAAAAAGCCGCCGGAATCCTCATTCCGGCGGCGGACTTCACAGAAACTCTCCCCTGCACTATGGCAAGGGACAATTTCAGTGAAGTCAAGTTCAGAACATGCCATTCCTCCCCCCGAAGAGGAGGATCAGCACATTTCTGTGCATGAACCCGGTATGCACGAATACAATAACCGTATCCGTGCATACCAATCCACACAAAAAAGCCGCCGGAACACATACGGTTCCCGGCGGCTCTAAAAGGCATCGTAGAGCTTACCCGCAAAGCTGCGTGTTACTTACACTGCAGCTGCTGTTCCCGGAAGACACGTATCCACAACAGTTGTTACCCATCGCGCAATTGCAATATAAACTGTCATATAACATCGTCTCCTTCCGAACTAATATGCTGTAATAATAAACTTGCAGGCAGCATATTGTCAACAGCAAAGCTAAAGAATCCCCTTCAACTCATCAAGCTCATGGATGGTTTTCCATGGATGCACATCCAGCTTCTCATCCCATTCATGATTACGCTTCAGCCAGATTGTTTCCATACCCGCCTTGCCCGCACCCCAGATATCGTTCACCGGATGATCGCCGATGAACAGCGTCTGTTCCGCTGTCGTGCCCAGACGCTCCAGTGCAAGACGGTAAATAGCCGGATCCGGCTTGCTGATTCCGGCTTCGCCGGAAATGACTATCGTCTTAAAGAAGCCGCGCAGTCCAAGAAGATCGATTTTGCCATATTGGATCTGTTTCTTGCCGTTCGTAACCAGACCTAGAATATAGCCCTGCTCCCGGCAGTAGTTCAAAATATCTTCGGCGTACTTCATAAGCGCTCCGTGCCCGGTGTAGGTCTCATCATAATAGGTCCGGATGTCCGCAGCCGACACTGCCTTCGCCCATGGCAGCACCTCGCTGAGCTCGGCAAAAAAACCGTCCTTGTCCCGGTACCCGTCGGCATCCCGCACAATAATATCCTCTACTACACGCCGCACTTCTTCCGGCTGCAAATGCCCGAGGAAATCACGTACAAATTGTTCGCTGAAACTGCGGAAGGTTGAATCGCGGTCCATGAGCGTGTTATCCAGATCAAACAGAAGTGCTTGTACTTTTTTCATGCAATAATTCTCCTAATCTATGAATTCTTCCGGAACATGTTACCAGAAATTCATTGTACTATGCCTGCCGGAACAAAGAAAAGACTGTTCTGCTGACAGGCGCCTCAGTGCCCCTCAACTGAACAGTCTTCCTCGTGTTAATTGTAAATCGTTCATTCATTCAAAATGCTCCGGCCGATGGGTCAGCATCATCTCTTCCTCCGTGATATACAGGGGAAAGGGCGGTGTTTCTTTCAAATAACGTTCAGTGTGGAGCAGGCGGTAATGAACCTCAGGCAGCCAGGCATCCTCAAGCAGCGGCAGCTTGCCGGTGTCGTTGATATAATTATCCACAGCCGACTGAACCATATCAATATAATAAGGCACCATCTTGTCAGCTTCCTCAAAAATTTCGAACGTTTCCCGCGACATGTAAAACTTCTGATGAGGCACTCCGCCCAAATATCTCTTGAGCCGGATAAGGTCAATGCTTTTATCCTCCAGAATCAGTGCGGTACGGTTGATCGGAGCAGGCATATCTTCTTCAAATTGCCTAACAGCTTGCTTGATCTGCGGCAAAGTAAAAGTGAGATGAACGGGAGGTGTATTTTTTTTCGCGCGTTTGAATATCATACTGAAAGTCTCCTTTCGAAGTATATGTCAGATAACGCTTACAATTCCAGTTTATTCGTTATTCGGACATTTAATCAGTCGAACCTTCAATTGTCACAAAAAATCCCCATATATTAGATCATTATTTGACATTTTCCCAGTGAGTCCACATCTCCGGCGGGTTAAGCTCGTATTTGTCATTTTCCCGGTACATAAACTGGTGCATGATGAACTCCCGGCGGATCGTGGCATAATCCTCATGGAATGGTTTGATAAACTCATTGATTTCTTTTTCTGTATACACTACACCGGGTTCAAGCTTCTCAACCATATATTGCAGTGCGATCAGCTTCTTCTTGTATTGTGCGGGAATCTGGCGCAGCCGGCCGTCTTTGGCAAAAAAGTTGCGCAGCACTGAATCCTTCAGACTCTTTTCCGTAGATAACTCGTCCATATCTTCTGCCCCCTTGGCAAAAATAAATCTAAGCGATGCCTCTGAACCGGCCTTGATAAACTCAGGGTTCAGCGAAAAGTAAACAGTATTCTTGTCTCTGCGTTCCTTGATCATTGCGGCCTCACGGAGCTTGGCGGCATGATGTGTTACGGTAGGCTGTGATAAATTAAGTTTCTCTGCCAGCGCCTGTCCGTGCACCTCCCCCTTGGACAGCAGCAGCAGCATGCGCAGGCGTGTCGGGTCGGATAAAGCTTTATGGTAATTCACAATTTTCTCCAGCTGCATCGGGGTCACTCTCCTATAACATTTGCAAGCAATTTTTACGATCAAACTATGTTTAGATATATATCTAATTATACTCTAATCCAATCTCCAGAGCAATAACGATTAGCTGAATATGCTGCACAGATAGCAAAAACATTAAATTTAAGGTACGATTTAGAGAAAAGAAAGTATACACCAGGAGGTTGCCATCCATATGAAAGACGTCATTATTATCGGGGCAGGTCCCTGCGGGCTTTCGGCCGCAATGGAATGCCAGCGCCAAGGGCTGTCCAGCCTGATCATTGAAAAAAACTTTATTGTTCACTCTATTTATCTGTATCCGACCAGCATGCAGTTCTTCAGTACAACCTCTTTATTGGAGATTGGCGATGTGCCTTTTACCTCACCCAATGACAAGCCTTACCGCCATGAAGCACTCGTCTATTACCGCCGCGCCGCCGAGCAGCATGGACTCGATATTGCCGCTTACGAAGAAGCGCTCTCAGTCGAACGTCTGGAGGACGGAAGTTTCGCTGTACATACGATTACTAAACGGGGGGAACAGCTAACCCATGCAGCCTCAAACGTGGTGATCTCCACCGGTTACTTCGACCAGCCCAATATGATCGGCATCCCCGGGGAGGAGCTCCCTAAGGTCACGCACTATTTCGGTGAAGCCCATCCCTATACGGGGATGAAGGTTACTGTCATCGGCGGCAGCAATTCTGCTGTGGATGCGGCACTTGAGTTAATGCGGGTGGGTGCTTCCGTAGATATGGTCTACCGGGGAGCCAGCATTTCGCAGAACATCAAACCGTGGGTACGGCCTATCTTTGAAAGCATGGTAGCTAAAGAAAAGATAACGCTCCATCTGGAGTCACGGGTAACCGAAATTACACCCGGTTCAGTCATTGTTACTAAATCAAACGGTGAGACGCTTGAACTCGACAATGATTTTGTACTCGCTTTAACCGGCTTCCGCCCCAGCAGGACACTTCTGTCTTCCGCAGGGGCAATAATGGACGACGAACAGGATAAACCTGCCTATAACCCGTCCACGATGGAAACTAACATCCCTGGACTTTATGTAGCCGGAGTTATCGCCTCCGGACGCAATGCCAATGAGGTATTCATCGAAACCGGACGGGGCCACGGGAAGCTGATTGCGGATCACATCATTTCAAAACGGCTTACTTAGGATAAGGAGTGTTTCGTTACGATGGATATCACCTCGCTCCTCCTGCTGGGCCTCGCAGCCCTCGGCATTATCAGCAGCAATTCGCCGGTAACGATCGCAATGGTTGTGCTGCTGCTGCTGAGGGTGCTTGGACTGCAGCAGGCTTTTCCGTGGCTCGAAAAGCATGGCCTGACTGTCGGGATCATCATCCTTACCATCGGCGTGATGACTCCGCTGGCGAGCGGTAAAATATCGCTGCAAATGATCTGGCATTCCTTTTACCACTGGAAATCGCTGCTTGCCATTGGGATCGGTATCCTTGTTGCCTATTTGGGTGGGCGTGGAGCGGTGCTTATGGGCAGCCAGCCTACGATCGTTGCCGGCCTGCTGATCGGCACGGTTATCGGTGTCGCTTTCTTCAAAGGCGTACCCGTAGGTCCGCTGATCGCGGCAGGTATCCTCTCCCTGCTGATTGGACGTGGATAATGGTTTAAAGATGGAGACAGGCAGGCCACTCTGCTCACTGTGAGCGGAGTGGCCTGCCTGTTTGGTATGTCGAGATGCGGATGAAGCTTATAAACCTGTTCCCTCAACCCGGTATTTTTCCTCGAGTTCTGAGCGGTAATGGGGGTCATAGCGAATGAGCTTGGGAAGTGAGCAATCGAGCATTCCGCTGTCGCTGCCGTCCGGATGAGCGCTCGTTGGCTCAGTTAGGGCCTGTTCTTTGACTCTTCTAATGACCTCCTCGTCTATTTCTACCGTTTCCTCATCCACACTTTCTGCATCAACAATGCTAAGCGGGACGAGCACTGTTTTACAGATCTCCATGCCACTGTGATCTATGAGTGACACATGAATGCTCAAGTTGACTAAGCCGCAATCCATAGGCTGGATTGTATAAATCCCCAATAAAAGGTCATTTGGCATTTCGGGCTGCTCAATAATGATTCTGCCACTGTTATCTTGTGGATAGCCCTTTACTTTCCCGTCCCACTGGATCCCTGCTGGAAGCTGCAGTTCAACTACTACTTGCTTCACCCCGCCAAGTGGCTCCAAATGGACCCAGAGGTGATTCATTCCCTCTTCATTCTCCAGCACAGATTTTGCAAGACGCACCTCGATCGTGATTTCTGCTCCAGTCATGGGGTGTTGCCTCCCTTCAGCAGCCGGTTCACCGTTTCAACCAGCTCGGACTTTAACGCTGCAGATATGCGCGGACTAATCGTAAGCATCACATCTTCACTAATGACAAGGGTCTCATTGCGGAAAATATGCTCCGTTTGGTAGAAACGCAGACGATCGCCAATCTTAGCCACTTCCTCCGCAGGCAATCCCGCAAGCTTCTCTTGAATATCTGCCAGACTCTCCCCGCTTTTGGACAAGGTCAGGATCGCCCGCAAATATTCCAGATGCCGGTCGGTATAGACTCGTTTGTTGCCGGATAATTCCAGCGGTGGCAGAAGCCCTATTTGCGTATAGTACCGTATCGTTCTTAGATTCATATCCGGCTCTTCCCGCTGAACAAGTTCGGCAAGCTGTTTGCCGGTATAGGTATTCATCCACCCACCCTCCCGTTCGTAAAAATGATTAAACTTCCGAGATCAGTTACACTTCGCTGTTATAGTTACAGTATACTGTAACTTAAATTCAAATGCAAAGAAAAAGCGATTCCCGAAGGAACCGCATGGTAGTAAACTCTATTCATGCATCCAGCCGTTGCACATTAAACAGCCGGGCGTAACTTCCGTCAAGCGCCATAAGCCCTTCGTGGGTCCCCCGCTCGGTGATCTCTCCATTCTCCAGCACAACAATCTGGTCTGCGTGGGTAATCGTGGACAGTCTGTGGGCGACAATCAGCGTTGTGCGCTCGGATGAAAGCGACTGGAGCGCCTGCTGGATCAGATGCTCCGATTCCAGGTCCAATGCCGAGGTAGCCTCGTCAAGAATAAGCACCTTCGGGTCCTTGAGAAATACCCGCGCAATCGCCACGCGCTGTTTCTGACCTCCCGACAGCTTCACCCCCCGTTCTCCTACCTCAGTATCATAACCATCAGGAAGCTGCATGATGAAATCATGCGCGTTAGCCGCCTGCGCTGCGGAGACAATTTCCGCCTCACCAGCAGCCGGATTGCCGAAGAGAATATTCTCGCGCACCGAACCGCTGAACAGGAAATTATCCTGCAGTACCATCCCGACCGTCCGCCGCAGACTCTCCTGCGTCAGTCCCCGGATATCATGCCCGTCCATACGCAGATTGCCTTCACTGATATCATAGAACCGCGGGATCAGACTGATTAGGGAGGACTTTCCCCCGCCGCTCATCCCTACAAAGGCCACCATCTGTCCGGGATTTATCCGCAGATTAATATCCTTCAGCACATATTCGTTCTCATCGCCATATTTGAACCATACCTGATCGAACTCTATATCTCCTGTTGGGTTGTTCAGCGGCTTTGCTCCAGGCTGATCGACGATATCGTAAGGTTCGTCCAATAGCTCCATGACCCGCTCCAGCGATGCGGAGGCCTGAGTCAACACGGTGGAGGAATTGATCAGCCGCCGCAGCGGGGCATACATCCGGTCCAGGTAACCGAAAAAGGCAACAAAGGTACCCAGCGTCAGATTGCCGTGTATCACCTGATATCCCCCATAACCGATCACAAGCAGCGGGGCGATGTCCGTTAAGGTATTGATAATAGCAAAGGTAACGGCGTTCCAGCGCGTTTGGGCCATCGCCTTTTCCAGAAACTTGCCGTTGATAGCCTCAAATTGCTTCTGGTCCACCCGCTCCATCGTGAAGCTGCGGATAATCGCAATGCCCTGAATCCGCTCATGCAGATAGCCTTGAATCGCTGCCAGCGCCTGGGAACGGTCCTTGGTTAGCAGCTTGAGCCGCTTATAAAGTGTGTTCACGGCAATGCCGTACAGCGGCAGGATGGCTATGGATACGAGCGCCAGCACCGGATTGAGGTAGAACATGAAACCTAGTGCAAAGACGAGCGTGAACATATCCAGCCACACGTTCATCATCCCGACTTCCACGAGATTCTTTGACTGCTCCACATCATTGATGAATCTGGATATGGCCTCGCCTACCTTTGTATTCTGATAGTAACGCAGTGACAGGCGCTGCAAGTGGCTGTACAGCTTGTTGCGCATGTCGAACAGCACTTTGCTTGTGATCAGCTGGGCAAAATACTGACGGAAATACTCAACAGGACCTCTGACAATGACAAACAGGAATAATGCGCCTCCGAGGACATACATCAGTTTCGAGACACGTTCCGCGACAGTCAGTACGGAGTTGCTCAGAAGATCATCCACCACATATTTCAGAATCAGCGGCAGTGTTAGCGGAATGCTAAATTTGATCATGCCGATAATCAGCGTCAGCACAATCCATTTCATATAAGGCCGGACAAAAACAAAATAAGATTTCCATTGTTTCACAGATGGTTACGCCCTTTCTCTTCACCTTGTTGACTGGGTACTGTTGACATTTGCGCTCCACAGTGTTTTTATATTTTTAAGTCCATAAGTACGATTGCAGTACCTGAACTTCAGGAGGATAACGATGTCTAGACAATTTGTGACAGAAGCGGTCATGATGGCAATTTATGGCCAGCTTCTCATCCTGCAAAGCCCTGTAGAATATATAGTGCCTTATACAACCATCATGGAATTGTATGAACTGCGGGACAGTGACGAGCCGTTAATGAACCGGGCGGATGATGATCAGCACGTCAAATTGAAGATCCGTGAACTGATCGCCTATTTCGAAGAACCGCTCAATTCCAAGAAGATCAACCGCTGTCTGGCTGTTCCATGGGCCAAGAGCTCCGGCATTCTGCTCGGAGGGCAGGCACAGATCACCATCATTAACAGCATTGATAATGCTACATACGGAGAGCTGTTTGATCCGATCGAAACCGAGCTGCTGCTCTCTTCCCAGCGTGAGAAAGTACCGATTCTTACCGACCAGTTCGAGCTCATTCAGCGCATCATCGAAGGCGGAGTCCCCGTCCAGGTGTATGACATTGATGACTTTGATTTCGCTATGGAGGAAGAGACCTTCCGCAGCTCGCACTAATGACGTTTTAGGATTTATAGGCCCAACCTTATAGATTCTTGTATCCGTAAATTCTCTATCTAAAAAAGCCCCTGCCTTTTGGCAAGGGCTTTTTCAGATAGTAACCTGTGCTGTAATGCCCAGTTGCACAGGGCAGAATTACTGCTGCACTCCACCGGCCACCGGCAGAAGCTCGTACTGATAGTCGATATCATCCTCAGCCTCCACATAGACAATGGATAGGCTGTATCCCTCCATATACCACAAATCTTGCTCTTCCATATAAAAAATCAGGCCTCCCTGCTCAGTCTGCACAGCAGGACGTCCCGGCAGTTCGGTGGCGATTCCCAGTGAAAACCCTGGATGCAGTCCTCCTCCTGAACTGTAACGGGGAAATAACCGGATATGCGCCCCTGTCTGCAGATCTAATTCCCGCTTAAACCAGGCGGCGGCTTCTGGGCTGATTACCGTCTTCATGTCTTTTAGCTCCTCCCGTTTCTTCTTATCATACTGAAAAAAAGTCCACATTCCAAATTATCGCAACGTATTTTATCATACTGCTAATTCGAAATTTGTTCAAAATTACATTTGACAATTCTTAACGGCGGATGATAAACTCTGAACATAACGAAGCGTCTTCAAGTTATTACCAAAACTAAGGAAAGGGTGAGCGCGGTGTTTAACCTTGTTAAAGTTGATTTTTATACTATTGTCGGCAACTGTACACAACTGAATACCAAAGCAGCCCAAGTAGTGGAAAGCACCTGAAGAATCATGTATGTAACGCGTACATCTTGATTTCAGGTTATGCAAGTCTCTTCCATGTCTCTGTGCTGTCTTAGCACCGTGGACATGATAACTGCTGTATATCACAGGCATATCATCCGTTTTCGGATGATATGCCTTTTTGTATGCTGTTAAGAGCTGAACCACTATTCGCACCATTCCAACAGCCGACAATCAATTCAATACGAAAGGAAGGGATTTCCCTTGTTCTCCGTTCTCCGAAATCTCGGTTGGTTCTTCCGCCGGGAGAAAAGGCGCTACACTGTAGGCCTGATTTTATTAATTGTAGTTGGTGTGCTTGAACTGCTGCCTCCTCGTCTGCTCGGCAATGCCATTGACGAAATCGTACGCGGCTCGATAACCGCCGGTTCTCTTATGAAGTATATTGGCCTGATCGTCCTCATGCTTCTAATTATTTATTGGATTACCTACATATGGATGCATAAGCTGTTCGGGGGTTCCAACCTTGTGGAGCGTCTGCTCCGCTCCCGCTTTATGAATCACCTCATGACGATGACGCCCTCCTTCTTCGAGCGCAACCGTACCGGTGACCTTATGGCCCGGGCAACCAATGATATCCGAGCCGTATCGGCAACCGTAGGTTTCGGGATGCTAACTCTGGTGGATTCAACGGTTTACCTTACCGTTGTGCTGCTGGCCATGGGCTTTCTGGTCAGCTGGAAGCTGACTCTCGCGGCAGTGCTGCCGCTGCCGCTGATCGCCATCGCCATGATTTACTATGGCAAGGCCATTCATGACCGTTACAGCCTGGCACAGGATGCCTTCGGAGATATGAACGACCAGGTACTGGAATCCGTATCCGGTATTCGCGTGATCCGGGCTTACGTACAGGAACGTATGGACGAGAAACGATTCTCCGACATTACGGAGGATGTATACCGCAAAAATATGGCGGTTGCCCGCGTTGATGCCTTTTTTGAGCCAACGATCCGCTTTTGTGTGGGACTAAGCTACATTATCGCGCTTACCTACGGCATTTATCTTGTATTCCGCAATCAAATTACACTCGGAGATTTGGTTTCCTTCAATATGTATCTAGGGATGATCGTGTGGCCGATGTTCGCGATCGGTGAGCTGATCAATATTATGCAGCGCGGCGGAGCATCCCTTGAACGGATCGATGAGACGCTGAATTCCCGTCCCGATGTTGAGGATATTGCACATCCGGTTCCGGTTGAACACCCGACCCGTATTGAGCTGAAGGATGTAACGTTCCGTTACCCCACTTCGACCATCGACAATCTAAGCGGCGTCAGCTTCTCCCTCTCCCAGGGACAGACGCTCGGGGTAGTCGGACGCACAGGCAGCGGCAAATCGACATTGCTGAAACAGCTGCTTCATGAATATCCGTCCGGTAAAGGCGACATCCTGATCTCCGGTGTGCCGATTGGGCAAATCGCCCTCGACCGCCTGCACGGCTGGATGGGTTATGTGCCGCAGGAGCAAATTCTGTTCTCCAAATCGGTTCGTGAGAACATCCAGTTCGGCTACAATAACGCCAGCGACGAACGGATTATGGAAGCCATCACGGCAGCGGCTTTTCAGAATGACCTCGGTACCTTGTCTGACGGTCTTGATACCCTAGTGGGTGAACGCGGTGTCTCTCTTTCCGGAGGCCAGAAACAACGCGTTTCGATCTCCAGAGCCTTTATCGCAAATCCTGATATTTTGATCCTGGATGATGCACTTTCTGCCGTTGACGCACGTACAGAAGCCAAAATTATCGAGAACATCCGCTCGGAGCGTGCCGGCAAAACCACGCTGATCTCCACTCACCGTCTCTCTGCTATTGAGCATGCCGATCTGATCGTTGTGCTGGATAACGGACATATAACAGAGCGGGGCACCCATCAGGAGCTGCTGAACATGAACGGCTGGTATCGTGAGCAGTTCGACCGCCAGCAGGTGGAGAACAATTTAACGAATGAATAAATGATGAGCATAGGCTTTTTGAAGCTCCCTAAAAACGTTTAGGAGGTGTCACCGTTGACACAAAGTACGGGCAAACGCCTGCTGCAGTACGCATTAACTGCCAAAAAAACATTTATCGCAGCACTACTGCTGCTTACTATCGGAGTGGCAGCCGAGCTGGCAGGGCCTTTTATCGCCAAGAGCATGATCGACAATCATCTGCTGGCCATAGAGAAGCCCTTCTTCCAGACGGACTCTTCCAAGGATGCCGCTGAATATAATAATTCCTTTTACAAACGCGGTGACCGGTTTGCCGAAGGCGAAGCCAAAGGCCAGGAAATCCGCCTGCTACAGGTCGGAAAAAGCTTCTACTTCATCAATGAAGCCGTAGCGCAGCCTGAAGGCGAGCGGACCTTCCGTGACGGAGAGATGCACATCCAATACGGAGACACTCTGAGTGTCTATCCTGCCGAGAAGCTCTCGGCAAATGAATTATTCGCTTTTTACAAACCTGAATTCCCCGGCATTTATAAACTGGTAGGACTGTACGCGATATTCCTGGTCATCTCGATCATAGCGGAATTCGGTAAAACCTACTGGCTGCAATCGTCGGCCAATCAGGTCATCCGCAAGCTGCGGACCGATGTGTACGCCCATATCCAGCGGCTGCCGGTTTATTTCTTCGACAATCTGCCTGCGGGTAAGGTCGTCTCCCGGGTTACGAATGACACAGAAGCAGTCAAGGATCTGTTCATCGCCGTATTATCCAACTTCAGCACAGGGATTATCAATATTATCGGCGTTTATGTCGCCCTGTTCCTGCTGGATATTCACCTCGGACTGGTCAGTCTGTTCATTGTCCCGATTGTGATTCTCTGGATTGTGCTCTACCGCAAAGTTGCCACCAAATACAATACCATCATCCGCTCGCGGCTTAGTGAGATCAACGCCATCATCAATGAATCGATTCAAGGGATGTCGATCATCCGCATTTTCCGCCGCCAGAAGCAGAGCAGTGAAGAATTCGAGCGCCTGAACGATGATTATCTGAAATATCAGAATAAAATGCTCAACCTGAATGCCTTCACTTCCCACAACCTGGTGAACTCGCTGCGCAGTCTCTCCTTTGTACTGGTATTATGGTACTTTGGATTCGGCAGCCTGGATGGCTCTACCTTTGTGTCGCTGGGTGTGCTGTACGCCTTCGTCGACGTGCTCGGACGGATGTTCCAGCCAATTACCGGAATGGTCAACCAACTGGCCAATCTGGATTCCTCGATGGTCTCTGCCGGCCGCGTATTTACACTTATGGATGAACCCGGCGAGCCGGTGACCGATGGTTCCATGCCGCGTTACAAGGGAGATGTGGTGTTTAAAGACGTTTCCTTTGCTTACAAAAAAGACTTCGTCCTGCGTGACATTTCCTTTGAAGCCCGTTCTGGTGAAACTGTTGCTCTGGTAGGACATACCGGCTCCGGTAAAAGCTCAATCATCAATCTCCTGTTCCGCTTCTATGATCCGCAGCGCGGAAGCATTACCATTGATGGTCAAGAAGTTAAAGATCTGCCGAAGCAGTGGCTGCGAAGCCATATGGGAATTGTGCTTCAGGATCCTTACTTGTTCACAGGGACCATCGCTTCCAATGTCAGTCTCGGAGACGAGCGGATCACAAGGGAACGGGTGGAACGGGCACTGCGGGAAGTCGGTGCGGATAAGCTGCTGTCTCATCTGCCCAAAGGCTTCGATGAACCGGTGGTGGAGAAAGGCAGCACGCTTTCGGCCGGCCAGCGTCAGCTGATTTCATTTGCCCGGGCGTTGTCCTTTGATCCGGCCATTCTTATCCTGGATGAAGCGACCTCCAACATCGATACCGAGACAGAGAGCATCATTCAGGAAGCGCTGGAGGTGCTGAAGAAAGGCCGCACCACCTTCATCATCGCTCACCGCTTATCCACAATCCGCAGTGCGGATCAGATTCTTGTCCTGCATCACGGTGAAATCGTTGAGCGCGGCAGCCATGATGAACTCATGGCGCTGGGTGGTCGCTACTTCCGCATGTACCAGCTTCAACTCGGTGCCGGTGCGGAAAATGGAGCTGCAGCCGACTCGGCTTCCGCATCTTCTTCCGCCTCTGCCGCAGTCCTGCAGCCTTCGTTCAAGCAGGGCTAGTGTTTGAACTGCTTCTCCTTAAAAAGAGACAGTTCCTCATGTATTGAGGAGCCTGTCTCTTTTTGATTTACTTAATAGTAATACTTCCTGATTTACTTTTGACCTGTAGTAAATTCTCCCCATCGCCAATAGTTCCATCTACATTCTTGTCTGTATTCTTCGTAGTCAAGAGATTCTTCAAGTGAACCGTCGTATCTCCTTTTGCATTTTCTACTGCTACTTTCAGGTTGGATGGCTCGGTTTGATACCCTACTTGAATATCTCCAGTTGATGTTTCGACTCTCATTTCACCTTTTTCCACTACCCCACCAAGAACGATTTCGCCACTTTTAGAATAAAGATTCATAACAGAACTGGTTATATTTTTAAAATAAAGGTCATTCCCCCTGGCAGCTACGTCTATTCTATCAAATGTGCTATCCTTTACATTCAGGTCCCCTTCTATTAGATTTAAGTCCCCCGAATCTGCTTCAACTTGGTTAAATTTCACACTTCCTGCTTTATTTTCAACGATTAAATTATGGGTTGCCAACGTTCGAATATTGATATCTCCATCATTGTTGACCATTCTGACTCTTTCTACTGTATTTTTGGGAATTAAGACTGTGATAGTTCCCTCTTTATGAAAAGAAAAAGCTGAGAAGGCCCCGCCTATTTGCTTATCTTGTTGTATCACTAAGTTATTAGAATTACGTGTCACTAGAACAGGAGCCTTCTGCTTGTCCGTCTGATAACCCTCAATGTCTATATGGACTTGATTGTCTGTTGATTCCTTCACTACAAGATCCCATGAATCATTATTCATTTCGATGCTCTGAATTTCATTCGCCGGGATGTCTTCTGTCAACTCAAAATCTTGAGCTCCACCTTGCAAGCCAACAACAAGGATTCCCACCAGAACAACCGCCATCGATATCCAAATCCACTTATTTGTTTTCATGGTTTATGCAACATCCGTTCTGTCAATTTTTCGATAGGATAAATAAGCTACGGCCAACCCTAACAAGCAGAAAACTATAGGTATGCCGATAAATTGAAACATAGATACAGAACTGCTCCCATCAGAAATCATAGAATTCAGCAGAATCCCTAAGATTACTGAACTAGTAATTGTTGTGGCAGTAGATTTTTTACGCATCCCGAAAGACAATGGAATAAGACTTAGACCAGCTGTCATTGCCGAAGCCATAAGAATGGCTGGAAAGGTAGCCAACACATCTTCTTTTGATGCAGTTGTTTCAAAAAAATGGGCTGCCGGATTTAATAACACTGTCAATACTTCAATGATGAAGGTGGAAATCACTACACATGTGAAACAGAAAACTAATACGATCATCAACTTTGCTTGCATCACTTTTTTGCGTTGGATGGGATAGGTAAATAACAATTGAATGGTCTTATTCTTATATTCATCAATCACAAGTCTGGAAATAATGATGCCTGAAAAAACAACAAAGGTAACGCGAATAAAGATGTTAGCCAGTGACATAAAGGCTGTAAAATCTAAAAACATAGGTTCATCCTGAGCATTTGACATGACAGCCATTCCTGCAACCATTCCAAATATAATCATCATACTAATCACGGCCCTAATACTATATCCCGCCAGATTATTTCTCTTCCATTCAATCTTCATTAGTCTAAGCATGTTGTCTGCCTCCATGAATAAGATCCAGGAAATACTCTTCTAAGTTGCTTTGCTGTGTTCCGATACGATTTACAACGATATTATTGAGCACCAGCTCTTTATTAATGACCGATTGAGATACATCTTGTTGATAGACCCGGATGGTTTCCAGATCAACCGCTTCATAGTCATGGATGTTTAATTTTCTCTCCAGCACTAGTGAAGCCTGCTTACTGTCAGTCACTTTTATCTCCAGGTATTCAACATTTTCGCTGATGATTTCACTCATCTTAACTTCCTTAATTAATTGTCCATAATTAATGATTCCGATCGTATCTGCAATCGATTCAATCTCTGAAACAATGTGGCTGGAGACTAAAATTGTCATACCGCACTCCTTCTTAAGCTTCAGCAAAAGCATTCGAATATCCTTAATTCCCACAGGGTCTAAACCATTAATCGGTTCGTCCAGAATCAAGATTTCCGGCTTTGTGAGGATGGCTCTGGCAATACCCAATCGCTGTTTCATTCCTAGAGAAAACTCATGTACTTTTTTATCCTCCACACCGGTTAAGCCAACCGTTTCTAAGACTTCATGAATCCGGTCCTCAGCATGAATCTGCGTATAATCACAATGATACTTTAAGTTTTCGGCAGCCGTTAACCGTTCATAAAAAACGGGATATTCAATGATACTGCCGATATGTCCCAAGTATTGAAAAGAGGTTTGTAACACAGGTTGATTGAGTACAAAAATCTCGCCGGATGTTGGCTTCACCAAATTAAGAATCATTTTCATAATTGTTGTTTTTCCCGCACCGTTTGGTCCTAAGAAACCGTAGATTTCACCAGATTCAATATGCATGGTTACATTTGACACTATTTCGTTTCCCTTATAAACCTTTGATAGTTGGTTGATCCGTATCATGGTCTCCATTTTTTCCCGCCTCTCGTTCTATATAAGTTGAACTTTAGGCTTACCGAGCCGGCATAGAACGCAACTGCGGTGAATGTTTGGACTTCCGGCCGCTGTTGTCTACAGATTTCTTGATCTATACCGCTCTTAGCGGTTGAAATCCGTAGACAAAGGCGGTCGCTACCGCTCCTACAGTTCCAAACTTCCCCTCCGCTGCTTTTGCCTCTAGGTATTCTTTAGTTCAACTTATATTGATAAAATTTCACAATTCCAAGCCACGATAACGATGAAGTGTGGTCTATTGTTGTTGTGCATTTACAGCATACGGCTTTTGCCCTCAATTCAAGAGCCTCATCGCACCAAATGTCCTTTAACCTTCATAGACGGTACTTTTTCATACAAAAAAAGCGCTAACAGCCATATAAGATATAGCTGCCAGCACTTCGTATGTAACTCAAAACTCATTTTTCCTTAACACTTCCATCTTTTCAATGGTTTCCTTTTGCAGTCTTCTTGAAACTGAACAACTTTCATCATTATCAAACAAGACCAGTTTGTTCTTTTTATCCACGGATCTAATATTAGCTAAATTAACTACAAATGCCCGGTGGCAACGGAACAGACGTTCATCATAACCTGCAATTTCATTTAATTCAGCGTAAAAATCAAGAACTTTGGATTTTGTTATTAATCTTATTTTATGTGCAATTTCCATGGTCTCAAAATATAGGATATCCGAAAATGGAATTTGGAAGCTGGTATACTTATTCTCAAATGAAAAGTTATCAGAACTTACCGGAACCGTCCGGCGCGAATCAGCAATTAAAAGACACTCTGTAACCTTTTCAATAAATTCTGCTTCCGGTAAATCCTTTTCAATAAAATCTAAAGCAGCCACTCGATATGTAAAAGTTATTGGCGCTAATTCGGAATGTGTGGTGACAATAACAATCGTCCCAAAAGGATCTTTTTTCCGGATCTCCTTAGCAACCTCCAACCCCTTCTGATCCTCATGATTGATCTGCAAATCAAGAAAATATAATTGATGATCAGCCACTTTCTCGATTTGCGATAACAGATCATCAGGTCTTGCGGTCGAAATTAAACTACGGTAACGAATCTGATGCTTAAGCGCTAATGTTTTGATGAGCCGTTCTAAACGTTGCTGCTGAAATATATTATCTTCTAAAATAAATATATTCATTTCTGTACCCCAGTCTTTCTTAATGTAAGCGTCTGTGAGAATAGGCCAGATTGGAGCGCTGTTTCTAATGACGCAAAGTTATTTTCTTTTAAAATTTGTTGCACATTATATAAACCTAATCCGCGTCCCTTGCCTTTTGAGGAATATCCGCGTTCTCCCAACCGTCGCAAATTGACTTCCTCTCCGCAACTATTTTCAATTCTTATCAGTTGTATGTCCGTATCCTCCAATAACACAATGCAAATTCTTGATTCTTCCGTATCTGTTGCTGCTTCAATCGCATTATCCAGTAGTATGGAGAGAATCCGGGTAAATGAAATCAGTTCCATTTGAATGGCGTGAACGGGTTCTTCAATTTCCAAAGCAACATCAATTTTCATTTGCTGGGCGATCAAAATTTTGGCGGCTAGGATACTTTTGATCTCTGATACATGCAGGTTGCGCAGCTTGACAAAGCTATACTCATTATTACGCATCAATTGCCCCGTTGGCTTAACTGTTTGTTCATATACCTGCTTGACTTGATCCCAATCTTCCCGATGAATCCCTTCCTCCAGAGTCAATAGGATATTCGCATAGTCATGACGGAAGCTTCTGAATTCATCATAAATTTTTTCGAGCTGCGTTGCATAATCCGTTAATTGTATCAATTGCTCACTTTTAGATTTTTCAATTTCTCTTTTCCGGATATGATTGTATTGAAACTGCATATACAGCAAAGCAATGATAAATAGCAGCCACATCCCTAATAATAATGTTCTATGAAATGAGCTAAAATCACCGGTCTTATTACCAATGGATAAAATCGGATATACCGAAAGGATGATGATGATTAAAAGAATGATCACCGGAAAAAGAATCACTTTGCTGGATTCCCGCAGAATTTCTTTATTGAGCTGTGGAACATAGTGGCGTACCACTCTAAGTCCGATTTCATTCATAATGGGGGGCGCCATAGCTGTAAAAAGATAAGGAAGATAGTCTATATTAGCCGATGATTGTCTAAAAACAAACTCAATTAAGTTTGTAATCGGATCTGCTGCGAGATAACCTAAAAATGAATTCATGACCAAGGCATACGCCCCGTAAAACACACCTAAAGAGGTAAACGTTTTTTGATTTTTAAAATAAGACATGCCCACAAAACAGAAAAATAGAGCAACGGCCCCCCATACTCCGATAAAATATGTAGAAACAACTCCAATGCTTATGAATATCATTAGCCAAATTGTAATTTCTTTGAGACTAAAGTGATAGCGGGAAACCGATTGATAAATAAAAAAGAAGCTTACTATTTGAATTAGCATTATTAAATGAATCATTTTATACACCACCAGTCTTCACACGAAAAATCCCCTTTACCACCAATTGTCATATTAACTTAATGATACTCTCCAGTCTATCACTAAACTTCCCTTAGTCCTGCTAAATTGTATTTGTGCACAGAACATTTGTTCTATATAATGGGAACTAATACATATGATTGGAGTGATTGATAATGATTACTTACAATATAAGCAAGAAGCAGGCCAGACTTTTTTTGCTGCAGCATCAGGGGCTGATCTCCGGTGGTCTTCCTGGCGGTAAGACAGGTATTTATGAATTCGTACGCCATGTAGGCTGTATTCAGTATGATCCGCTGAATATTGCCGGGCATAATCATGAGCTTGTGCTTCAGGCACGGGTTCCCGGCTTTATTCCCGCTCAAGCCAATGAGCTTCTGTACCAGGACAGGCTGCTGATCGACGGCTGGGACAAGAACATGTCGATCTATTGCACGGAGGACTGGCCCTGCTTTCAGCGGCTGAGGGAAGCAGCCTCCGGGCATCACCAGGGAAATGAACCTTTGGAAGCAACGGTACTGCAAGTCCGTGATGCGCTGAGTCAGCGCGGCCCCCTCTCTTCTCTGGACCTGGAAGGCAAAGAGAAGATTGACTGGGCCTGGGCCCCTGCCAGGTTGTCGCGGGCAGCTCTGGAAACCATGTACTTCCGGGGTGAAGTGTCCATTCATCACCGTGTGCACACCCGCCGCTACTACGATTTTACGTCACGACTGCTGCCGGAGCAGGTTGTTGCAGCAGCCGATCCCAATCCCACGACCGAACAATACCATGACTGGTACGTGCAGCGGCGCATTGGCAGCATCGGACTCCAGTGGAATAAATCAGGTGACGGATGGCTTGGCATATCCGGTCTGAAGAGCAAAGAGCGGACCGCGGCAGTGCAGCGTCTGCTGCAGAATGACAGCCTGCGCGAGGTGCACGTGGAGGGTATTAAGCTGCCGCTTTACATGCGGACAATGGATGCGCCAGAGCTTGAAGCTGTGCTGCAGCTGGGGGAAGAGGCAGAAGATTCCGGAAGAAGTCATTCTACGGTGAATTTCGCCGCTGCTCTGGCTCCCTTGGACAATCTGTTGTGGGACAGAGAACTGATCCGGCAGCTGTTCGGATTTCATTACCGCTGGGAGGTATACAAACCTGTGGTGGAACGGGAATATGGTTACTACGTGCTTCCGCTCCTGTACGGTGACCGTTTTATCGGCCGGATTGAGCCGGTCATGAACAGAAAAAGCGGCATCCTTACCATTACCCGCTGGTGGTGGGAGCCTGAAGAGGTGCTTACTGCAGAGATGGTTCCCGCACTGCGGCAAGCTTTGTCCTGCCTAGCGCGCTGCACAGGAGCATCCGCTATCCAATTTCCCCCGGAGGTAGTCAAGACATGTGGACTTGAAGCACTGGAGACTGCAAGTCTGTAGCCCAGCTCTTAATTACACACAAAAGAACTCTCCTATGGACAGCATTTCTGCTATCTGGGAGAGTCTCTTTGCCATTCTATGTATGCACGTTATCGAAGCGGTTTCTGCACGATATAATCTACAAAACCCTGAGTGATCAGTTGACCGTCATATATTCGCTCCAGCACCCTGTCTTCCTTATACAGCAACTTCATCCCGCTGAACAATTCATCCGGTTCTGTAGCGGTATAGTAAGAGTGGATCACCGGCAGATCATCGTCAAACTGCTCGTACTGGTTCTGTCCAAGATCGCCGCCTTCACCGCAGCGGAAATCATTCACCGTCAAAAAGTTAACAAACATGATCCCGCCAGGCTTCAGCACTCTCTTCATCTCTTCTATGGATTGGGCGACCTCCAATTTCCTCATATGAAAGATAGAATTATAGGAGTAGACGAAGCTGAACGACTCATCTTCAAAGGCAAGCTGCCGCATATCCCCTTGCTGTATATCCAGTTCATAGCCCTTTTCTGCAGCCCAGGTCTGAGCCATATCTATTTGCTCCGGATTACAGTCTATGCCGCTAGCCACATACCCATATTGGGCGAACAAGCCAAGTGGAGGGCTGTCTCCACCAGCTCCACAATCCAGCACAGTGCGTTCGAGGTCACTTTCATTACAGAAACTAAGGTATCTGTACAGTGGAATTTGCTTATAAACTTCATTCACATTAAATCCTCCTCTTCAAGACCCAATTTCGTGTACATCTCCGTGCAGTAGCCCTGCAGCTTGATTTCCAGTCTTCTGGCCTTGTTCTTGAAACGCTTCAGCTCACGGATCATGTGGGCCCTGCCGGCCGGAGTGAAGGTCTCCTGAATACGTTCCTTGAAATAGTCATGGACAATATGGTTGCGCTGCTTCCAGACTGCTTGCAGCTGCACCGTCTCCTCTTCCGAGAATGGAAAATGATGCTGGATTTCTTTGATGAGCTGGCCGAGTGAATTGCTGAGTTTGCGCTGATACAGATCTGCGAGATCCGCTTCAGTAGGTGTCTTCCCCTGAGACAGCTTCGTAAGCAGCAGCAGATTGGTCAACTGCTGCTCCAGAGCCTGACAATAATAGACTGCCAGCCCGAAATAAGCAAATAGCTCTTTGGATTGTTCACTCTCCGGTATTTGTGTATCCTTCATCTTTCCTCCCGTTTCTCTCTCTTCGTTTTTCAGAAAATGAATTTTAATGGCTTCACGCCAAGTCTGTTTCTCACAAGTTTTTGTTAACATCCATTCGGCTGGTGTGGTACAAATAAAAGCCGGTCAGCACGGAAATGTAGGCCAGCGCGTGGGCGAAGGAACCCAGCAGTGATGAAGCAGGCAAATCATCCGCGTTCATCAAAGCATCCATAACCGGTGACACCGGCGGCAGCAGGATCGGCATGACAGGACCCGGGACAAGCTCCTGCAGTTTGGTACCCCCTATAGACAGCGTGATGATGATCAGCATTGATCCCGCAGCATAGCTGTTTTTGGAAACCCAGGAGGACTGCAAATAGAGCGAGATTGCAATTCCCAGGAACCCGAGCAGCGCATGTCCGGCTAAAGCAAGCAATAAACGGTACCCTCCCACGGGATCGCTAAAATTCCCCGTAACTATAGGATACAGCACAATCACGAGGCTGAGCAGCAGAGTAAGCACCCCCATTGTCAGCATTTCCCCAATGCTGTGCTTAACCGCACTTTGCAGATGAACTACAGCTACCTGCCGCTGCACCGCCTGCTCATGATTCAGAAAGCTCAGTCCCAGCCAGGCACAACCGACAAATAACATCACTGCCGACGCCGCATAGCTGTTCATCACCGGGTTAGGCTTATAGGAGTAGAGAATCAGCACAGCGATCAGAGTTCCGGCAACGGGAGCGAAATACCGCTGGGAAAAGGTATAACTGCGGAGAAAATACGCGATCAGCGATCTCATAAAGGTTGTTCCTCCTGGACAGTCTTCGGGTCCATCCATTGCATAAGCCCTGATAAGCCGCGGCGCCGTTCTACAGAAATCACCGATCCGCCCGCATCAAGCACATACCTGAGACATTGATCTGTCCATTCCCTTTCCACAGTTAAACCGGAACACTCCATCCCGTACTCATCCCGAACCGCTTCTATAGAGAGCAACCCGGGCATCTCCCCCAAAGCCGATTTTTGTGGAGAAGCAATAGCTGTGCACATTATGTATGTGGAAGGCTTATCCTGCAGACTCGCTGTTTCTGATACCTTCATGACCGTTTGGCCTGCTTGAAGCACATGTACGCCATCGGCAAGGGTTTCCACACAAAGCGGCTCATGAACGGAGAATACCATCGCTGTACCGCCTTGCTTCAACTCTTGAAGAAGTTCAATCAGCGTATGCTGTGCCGGAAGATCCAGGCCGGACATAGGCTCGTCAAGCAGCAGCAATTCTGGCTTCGGAAGCAGACTTTGAATCAGATTCACCTTTTGCAGCATTCCTTTAGAAAAGCTCGTCATGGGATACGTCCGGAACTGCTCCAGATGAAAAGCCTCCAGTAGCGCTGTTATGCGCTCTTTCAGTCCTGCCTCCGGCATCCCGCCGATCCGGCCCATACTGCGTAAGTACTGTTCAGCAGAAAATTTAAGACACGGGAAAGCCTCGGGTGCATAACCAATCGAAATCGTCCCCTTGCTGCGTTGGATTGTCCCGGAAGTAAGCTGGGTAAGTCCAGCTAAAATGGAGAGCAGCGTACTTTTGCCGGAACCGTTACGTCCGATCAAAGCCAGAGCCGTTCCGCTTTCCACCGTGAGTGATACTTCATGTAAAACTGGGCGCCCTCCATAAACCTTGGTAGCCCGGGTAAGTTCAATCAAAGGGCCGCTGCGGTCCGTCAATCGGTGTTCACTAATACTTCGAAACGCCATTCGGCTGTCTTCCCCCTTAGCCAGAAGCCAAGCTTGCTTAGCGCATCTAATGGACAACTGGTTCTTCCACTCTATAATTCGCCGGAACTGCACTGAATTCCTTTGAGAAAGTACAGATTGAGGACCCATTCTATACAAAAAAACCAGAACCCTCAGTATAATTACTGCGTTGGTCTGGTCTTGTATAGTTTGCTGCAAAACAGCAATTTTAAATTTACGCGTATACCTCAACGACATCGCTAATTAGACGGCAAGCTAATGCAGCATTGCGGCAGGAATCAATGCATTCCTGGCAATGAGTATGCTCATGTCTGCTGCTCTCGTCGGCACAACGTTCACAGATTTCAGCACACAAGCGAAGGATTTCCGCTACAAATGGACTTTGGCGGGTCATTGCTTGAACGGCGAAAGAACAAATATCCGCGCATTCCCGGTCAAGCCGGATGCTCTCCCGAAGTGATGCTAGATCATATTCTTTCAGGCTTGAGACATAGCTGTAGTTACAGGCGTTCATACATTTTATACAAGCGTCAATGCACTCCTGATATTGAATTCGGGTCATAGCCTAAAACCTCCTGCAATTATTATAGGGTATGCCTATCTATTAACCTGCAAGAAAAGGAACGAACCAATTCCCCTGTCAAAGGAAGCTTGATTAAAGGCTCCTCTTCACCGTACCTGGCCGGATCAATGTACGTTTCTCCAGCTGAAGCAGCCTGCTGCGCAGCTCGCTTGATGAGAAGTGCTCACCGATAAATACAGCAACATCAGGGACATCGCCCTGAGGAGTTATTTTCATGAAATCGGCTTCCCTGTAGGCATATTGGAACAGAAAGCGGCTCGCAGTGTCATTAAAAGTTACGATCCCCTTAGCCCGGTAAACATCCCGTGGAAGCTCCTTAACGAACTGCTCGAACTCCTCACTGTTCACCGCACGTTTAAAATAATGGGTATATGCCATTACATGGTCATGGGTATGATGGGATTCTCCCCCATTCTCCGTACTCAAACCGCCGTCCGCCGGACCGGCTGCTTCATCCTCTGCATCCTCCTCTGGACGGGCCTCCGCATGAACTCCGCCGACGCTGCCAAGCAGCACTTCCGGATCCAATTCACAGCGCACCGCAGGCATGATCTGGGCGTAGGCATTCCATTTGCGCAGCACGGCGGATATCTCTTCCGCTTCCTCTGTGGTTACGCGGTCGGTTTTGTTCAGTATCAGCACGGACGCGCAGCGGATCTGCTCCTGCATCAGCCTGTAGGTAGCGCCCTGCTGGGAACGGTACAGCTCCAGCAAATGTGCGGTATCCACAACGGTAATCAGCCCTTTAAGCTCTACCAGCTGATACAGCGAGGTTTCGGTAACGGCATCAACGATTTCCAGCGGGTTCGCCGCACCTGTCGCTTCAATGATAACAACATCGGGTGACTCTTTCTTTACCAGCGTAGTCAGTTCCGTACTGAGATCACCGCGGCTTGTGCAGCAGATGCAGCCACCCAGCATTTCTGCCATCGGTACGGATTGTTCGACCAGCAGCCCGTCGAGGTTCACCTCGCCAAGCTCGTTCATGATAACTGCCGGTCTGAGTCCCTGTGTCTTCCAGTGATCCAGCAGCCTTTGCAGCAGAGTCGTCTTGCCGCTCCCCAGAAATCCTGACAATATGTAAACTGGCAATGCCTGTTCCAAGTTTCATCTCTCCCAACAAAATTCCGTTATGGTAGCGAGTGTACTACAAGTGCCCATATGCACGCAAGGAGGCCGGAGTCGAGCGGGGGATTTCGACTTCTGTCAAGGCCGCAGCTTGTCTTTGACTAATCCTTCCCCTAATATGGGGTAAAGAAGGATTAGGCTGAGCCCACGCCGTCTCGTTGGACAGCTGTCAGCCATAATGAATGATGAAGGAGTTGGTCTGCATGTCATCTGTAGAGGAACACCGGCGTGAAGCGCCCCAAACGGTGGCCTGCCATATTATAACGGTCTCGGACACGCGTACCCTGGAGACCGACACCGGAGGCACCCTGATAGAATCTATGCTTAAAGAGGCTGGATTTGTAGTCACAGGCCGCGACATCGTCAAGGACGATTACGAAGATATCCGCGAACTGGTCTACAAAAGCTCTGTGCACTCCGGCATCGAAGCCGTACTGCTGACCGGGGGAACAGGAATTTCCCCGCGGGATACCACTTACGAAGCCGTCGCTTCCCTGCTTGACAAGTCGCTGCCGGGCTTCGGGGAGATTTTCCGGCTGCTGAGCTTCACGGAAGATATCGGCTCCGCTGCGATCCTCAGCCGGGCTATAGCCGGAACGATCGGCAACACGGCTATCTTCTCCATGCCCGGTTCCACCGGTGCTATTAAGCTGGCCATGGAACGGCTGATTATTCCCGAGCTGCGCCATGTCATGCGTGAAATATATAAACAGCCGTAACTGAAAAATAGGACAGAGTAATGGAATGCCCATTTTTACTGGAGTATGGACAAATGAACAATCCCCAGCATATTTACACTTACTCTGTCTGAGATGAGATGTGCACTATCTCCGGCTCCATGCGTGGCAAGAAGAGATGACAGATCTTCCAAATCACAATAATGCTGCCCTCAAAGGCGAAAGAACAAATGCGTGTACTTTATTCACGCGGTGTTCTTTCGCCTTTTTTAGCTGTGGAAAAATCCGTTGACAACCGGGGCTGTGAAATTTATACTATTGAACACTTTACGCGAAAGTGGTTTTTGATTAACCAAATGGTTAATCGGAAAGGAACGAGATGAGCTCACTCTTAATCTTGCAACGCAAGATCAAAACCGTCATCAGTCCGTATCATGAACTGCTGTGCAGTCTGCATGTACTGCATCAGCCTCAGCATCATCCGAAACGGCTGCATTGGGCCAGGGAAGTTACAGCGCAAATGCCGCACTCGTTGTACGAGGAGATTCAGACTATCGGGCGGATATCGGGCGGATGGCTGTCTCTGATGACACCAGATCGTCCCGGCTCCTCCTTGACATGCTCCGAAGGCATCGCACTGCTCAAGGGTCTGCCCGATGCAGAGTTTATGCACCTTTTGCTGAACAGCAAGGTCTCGCTTGGAACGATTCTTGAATGGCAGCAGGGCAAGTTAGCAAACCCTCACGGAGAACAGCCGGATGAAGCCGGACTGTATCTGCTGAAGAATCTCAAAGACGTCCGCCACCTGCTGCTTGCTGTGCTGGAAACCTACGAGAGGGAGTATTTCCGCAAGGAATGGGATTACATCGCCCCGTGGATCAGCACAGCCGCCGCACAGTTTCAGGCAGATGTATTCCGCTCGGCCGAAAAGGCACTGAATTCGCTGCACCCGCGCCTGCACGCCGGGAGCGGAACCGTTACCGCCCAGAAGGCAGTCACCTACTATTTTCCCTATGATCGTCTGCAGCAGGTGTATGTATTGCCTTCAACCTACATCCACCCGCATCTGCTAATGGACTGGAGCGAGGATACACTGACCCTTCCGCTGGCCGTGGATATTCCCGGTCTGCCTTACAGTGAAGAACCTCCGGAGGATCTGCTGCGCCAGTTGAAGGCGCTCGGCGATGGAAGCCGTCTGCGAATTCTAAAGCTGCTGTGGCAGGCTCCGCATTGCACGAAACAACTGGCCCCGCTTCTCGGCATCTCAGAAGCGGCTGTATCGAAGCAGTTGAAGCAACTGGTTGAGGCCGGACTGGCGGGTTCCGAGCGGAAAGGCAATTACTTGTTCTACTTCTGCAACAAGGAAGCCTTTGACAGTCTAATCAACTTGCAAAGGCAGTTTTTCGAACAATAACGTCGATTACTGAAAAAGGAGTTGTTTCTTTGTGTGGCAAACCGCAATCGCAACCGCAGTCAGGAACCAGAAATCCAATCTGAGAGCTTACCCCTGGACCTTTACCTTCGGTCATATTATTGAAGGAGGCTATCTTGTCCTAATTTCTTATTTCTCGTATTACTATTTGATCCGGGGCGAACTGGATGCGCAGTTCTCTGTTTTTGCAGGCAGCAGCAACTACCTGGCCTATGTAATCATCGGAGGGGCACTAAGCATTTTCTCCACCAGCATGATCATGAATGTCTCCCGGGCGCTGATGACAGAATGGCGGGAAGGAACCCTGGAAGCGCTGCTGCTCTCCCCCTCCAGGCGGAACGGATATTTTCTGGGCAACGCCGCCCAGCAGCTGTACCGCAGCGGTTTTGAACTGATCACGATCCTGTTGTTCGGATATCTGGCAGGCCTTCGGCTCCCCCCCCCCCATCTGTTGTCGGTATTGACCAGCGGACTGCTTTTCTTGCTGTCCTGCTATGCGATGGCTCTGGTGCTGGGAAGCATCATGCTGTACACAAGAGATACATACATCGTACAAAACACTTTTTTCGCGGTAACTACGCTGCTCTGCGGATTTCAGTTCCCGCGGCAATATTTGCCCGGTTATCTGCAGCAGGCAGCCGAGATTTTTCCGCTAACCTCTGCACTTGAGCTTCTGCGCAGCAGTCTGCTTACCGGGGAGGAAGTTGGACTGCGTGATGTTCCCCTGGTCCTGCTGCTGTCGCTCCTTTACATCGCAGTAGGCTTATGGTGCAACCGGCGAGTGGAGCGTGGAATGTTTGAGCGATTTTAGCCAGTGAAGGAGTGAATAGCAAATGATTCAAATGAATGAGGTTACCAAAACGTACGAAACGAGGAACAGAACCGGCTTATTCCGCTCCGAGCTAAAGAGAGTGACTGCCGTTAAAAACCTGTCGCTGAACATTGATAAAGGGGAAATTGTCGGATTGCTGGGCCTGAATGGTGCCGGCAAAACGACAACCATCCGTATGTTATCCACCCTGCTTGATCCCACCTCAGGGGATATTCAGATTGACGGCGTTTCTTTAGCCGGAAACCGGCGTGATGTGCAGCAGAAGGTCAACATGATAGCCGGTGGAGAACGGATGCTCTACTGGAGACTCACAGGAAGAGAAAACCTGCAATATTTCGGCAAATTATACGGTCTCAGTGCTTCCAAAATTCGTGTGGAAAGTGATCGACTGCTTGCTGAAGTCGGCCTGACTGAAGCCGCAGACCAGCCTGTGGAGCAATATTCCAAAGGAATGAAGCAGCGCCTGCAGATTGCCCGCGGTCTAATCAATGACCCGCAATATTTATTTCTCGATGAGCCGACACTCGGGCTGGATGCGCCTATTGCCAGGCAGCTGCGCGGCACTGTGCGGCAGCTCGCCAAAGAGCAAGGCAAAGGCATCCTCCTGACCAGCCATTATTTGCAGGAGGTTGAAGAGCTCTGTGACCGGGTGTATGTACTGAATCGCGGCGAGCTGCTGCTGTGCGACAAGCCGGAGGCGATTGTCCGGCAGGTTGCCGGATCGCAGACCGCCCATCTCGATGTCACCGGTTGGGATGAAGCCTTGCGCCCGCAACTGCTGGAGCATCTGGGCCAGCTGGGCCATCCGGCAGAGCTGGCGGGCAGCTGCCGAAGCGATGAATCCTCATTTGGGAGCGATGCCTTCTACCGCATCTCCGTGCAGACCCCTTCCGCCGACAGGCTGATTACGGAGCTGCTGCCCTGGACCGCAGCAAACGGTCTGGTGATCACCGGTTTTTCCTGCGACAAGCCCAATCTGGAGGATGCGATCATTTTGCTCTCGGAAGGACGGGTGTCATGAGGCCCGGCGGTTTAAGGCTGACGGTTGCAGCCGAGCTGCGCAAGCAGCACCAGAACCGTACGAAGGGCCTGACTGTGTTTTTCTCCCTGCTGTTTTGGCCGGCGCTCGCCTTCTTGACTTCCTATTATTCGATGAAGCCTTATCGCAGCGGAGAGGGCTCCATGCTCTCGCAGGTTATCCCTGACGGCAGAATCCCCCTTTTTTTGCTGAGCGGCTATCTGGTCTTTCAGCTGTTCTGGACAGCTGTAGAATCGGCATGGCTGTTCGAATTGGAGCGCAAAGGCGGAACGGTGGAGACCGTCTTCCTGACCCCGTCCTCGAAGATGGGTTTTCTGTACGGGCGTTCTCTGTATTCTCTGCTTCACGGCATCTGGATGTTCGCCTCCTTTTCACTGCTCACCTTCATCTTTGTAGCGGATATGTCCTCTGTAAACTGGCTCGCGCTGCTGATGGTCCTCCTGGTAACGCTGGCAGCGGCCATAGTCTGGGGAGCCTTGCTCTGCGCGGTATCCTTGTTCTCCAGGGAATCTTCGTTTCTGTACTATATCTTCCAGGCACCGATGCAGCTGTTCGGGGGCGTGCGCATACCGCCTGCGGTCTTTCCGGCCTGGGCTACAGGATTATCTGCACTGTTCCCGGTCACCTACAGCTTGATTCTGGTGCGCGGGGCACTATATAACGACATCGGCACAGGCTGGTGGTGGTCGCTCGTCATCCTGATTATCGGCAGCCTCGCGCTGATCGGCTGCACCCGCTACACGCTGCACCGGGCAGAAAGACATGCCAGAATGAAAGGCAACTGGACTTTATTTTGATACTATCGCAGCATTACACGTGGATAAGGATTTAGCTCACCTTATACCACAAGAAATACAGATAAAAACAGGCCAGCCGGGAATCGGGCTGGCCTGTTTCTATGCGTTGCGGGATCTTCCTCAGTTTGAGGTTTATTGCATTTCACCACAGATTCAATGGGCACCCATATGTCCCCAAAGTCCGTTAAAGAACGCTTTTACCTTTTTAGAATATTTGCCCCTCTCTTTATCCATCGAGGTATACACAATTGGAATTCCGGCTTTGTTGCCCGTTTCTGATTCTGTCACAGACGTTTCTCCTGGAGCGACCGCTCCATATACGTCCGGAGTATTGCCTCTCAGCTCTGCCCGGATGGTGAATGATTGATCTGCATCATGTTGTGAAGGCTGGTTAGTGCCTGTCAGCATACTCCCTACAGTCCAAACAGCAGCAAGCCATCCCGCAATATAGCGCTTCATATCCGATACCCCCTAAGCCAAGTATTCTTAGATCCTGTTAACTATAGGATGGCTGGGAGTTCAAAAAATATGCAGCAGGATTAGAGCAGCGGGGGATCCGTATGTACATCTTTATCGGGACCCGTGGTTATCCAGCGTGTAAAGACAACCTTTAATCCCGCCCTTGTAGGAGCACAGACGAAGGGTCCCGCTTGTACACCGGACTCATAAGGAAAACGGGCAACCCGCAGGGTCCGCCATGGATGCGATTGCGTTCTGGCTCTGATGATGACTGCATCCTTCATGCGCGAAGCGCGGAAAGTTACGGTCTCTCCGGCCCATTCTGCCACAGGAGACAACGACCAGTCGGAGAATCCGTCAGTTACAACTGCACCGGCATGAGGCACGCCATCATTCATCTCTATGCCTGCTTTAATCCAGACTGTAGGGCTATGCCATAGCATAATTCCCGCCTGATCGTATAGTTCTGTGATGCCCTGCAATGAAAAGCTGATTTCAACCGCTTCTCCATCTTTCCATGGAGCCAGCAGTGCATGCCCGTTGTCATGCTGAAATTCATACATCGTTTTTTGCCAATAATCGCTGCCCTCTACTGCTTCGACAATCAATTGATCGCCCTGTACGGCATAGCTCTTCGGTTCATTGGTCCATATCCCATCCTGCCAGTTGTTCGTCTTTACCATCTAGGCACCTCCACTTTCCGTTTTTACATCAAGCCATTAACTTGCTAGGCACAAATTACCATAACAACAATATAACCTAACATTGCGGCGGGATGAAGCTTATAAATGCTGTAAGTTTGATTCTGTGCAAATAAACCCGGCAGAAGAATCCGCCGGGCTTTGTGCTTAAATTTCTTTTATATAGTGAAAAATAATATATATAATGGCTTACAGGTTGACTCGATCTTACAAGTCTGGATGCTCATGTTTCGCTTTCAGACGGTTCCAGCGGCGTTGTACTTCGTTCTCGAAGCTGCGCAGCGCAGGCTCGTTCTCAGGCTTCAGCAGATGGCGGGTTTTGCCCATCGTCTTCAGCCATGCGGAGACCTCAACCCGTTTATTCTTGTCTTCCGGATTGTACGTAATGTTCGTCGATCCTTGCTCTACTTCATAGAGCGGGAAGAAACAAGACTCGACCGCCAGGGATACGATGTCGGTTCCATCCTTGTCTTCGGACATCCAGTTCAGCGGGCAGGCAATCAGAATCTTGCCATAGACCAGGCCTTCATTCTGAGCATACCATTGTGCTTTGGCCGCTTTCTTCAGCAGATCCTGCGGGTAAGCCTCGCAACCGGTGAACACGTAAGGAATGTTCGTAGCCGCCATAATTTGCGCGGTGTCTTTATGCTGTGTTACTTTGCCCTGCTGGGTTTTCCCGATGCTGGATGTCGAAGTACGGTGTCCGAGCGGTGTGGAATACGATTGCTGTGCGCCTGTATTCATATAACCTTCGTTATCGTACTCCACGATGATCATCTTGTGGCCGCGCAGTGCTGCGCCGATGGCCGGTCCCATACCGATATCCATCCCGCCATCGCCGGTAACCATAACAAAGGTAAAGTCCTCTTGCAGGCCCAGTCCATCCAGCTCGCCGCGGCGTTTGCGTTCCCAGAACATTTCCACGACACCGGACAGCGTAGCTGCACCGTTCTGGAAGAGGTTATGAATAAACGTCGATTTGTGAGAGGAGTACGGATAACCTGTTGTGGTTACCATTGCGCAGCCCGTGTGGTAGAGCGCTACGATATCTCCTTCAATCCCTTTGAAGAACAGCTCCAGGCCCGAGAAAATACCGCAACCTGGACAAGCACCATGACCCGGTGACAACCGTCTAGGCTTCTTCATCAGGCTACGGACCGGAGGCACCTTCACACTCAGCTTGCCGGTCACTTCATCCTGCTTCACCGTAATCAGACCGGTCTTGAGCGACTCGAAATTCATCGGTTTCAGCAAACGTTTCGGAGCTTTTTCCGCTTCACCAGGATTATGTCCATAATAATCGAACGGCACTTCTACGCGATCTGCGACCACAGCGTCCATAGCGAGCTGGAAGAAATGATGTCCATCTTCAGCGAAGAAATCCTTACCGCCCAGTCCATAAATACGGCTGATTACCTTGGTAGTGGTGTTGCCGTAAGTGAACAGGGCCGCCTTGATTTCGTTGACCATATTGCCGCCATGTCCGCCAACAGAGTCAGCGCGGTCCCCGACAGTGATCGCTTTAACATTTTTCAACGCTTCGGCAATTTGCTTCTGCGGGAAAGGACGAATCATATTCGGCGAGATCGCACCGGCTTTGATGCCTTGCAGGCGAAGCTGATCTACCACATCCTTGATGATTTCGGAAGCGGAGTTCATCAGGAATACCGCTACGTCGGCATCCTCCATCCGGTATTCCTCAATCATAGGGTAATGGCGTCCGGTCAGCTCAGCAAATTCCTGAGCGATTTCCTCGAACACTTCACCGGCATTGTACATCGCTACCGATTGCTGGTAACGGTTGTTGATATAATCCGGTTCATTCATATAAGGGCCTACCGTAACCGGATTGTTGCGGTCCAATGTATCGGTAAAACCGGTTGGCGGCTGTTCGCCTACGAACTTCTGAACATCCTCGCGGTGGGCGAAAGCCTGCACGCGGCGTTTCTGGTGGGAGGTGAAATAGCCGTCAGACGCAACCATAACCGGGAGACGGACCTTGGCATGCTCTGCCAGCTTCAGCGCCATCAGGTTCATGTCGTAGACGGACTGCGGATCACGGCACATCAGGATCGGCCAGCCGGTGTTCAGGGCAAAATACAAATCCGAATGGTCGCCATGAATATTCAGCGGACCGGAAATGGAGCGGCAGACCAGGTTCATGACCATAGGCATCCGTGTACCGGCTTGTACAGGCAATTGCTCCAGCATGAACATATAGCCTTGAGCACTGGTCGCGTTGAATACGCGTCCGCCTGCTGTAGAAGCACCATAACAAATCCCTGCCGAGCTGTGCTCGCCGTCCGAAGGAACCAGCATAATATCATGCTGTCCGCTTGCTTTCATCGTATCCAGGAACTGGGCAACCTCCGTTGACGGGGAGATTGGGAAATAACCCATGACATGGTAATTAATCTGATGTGCGGCATATGCCGCCATTTCATTTCCTGATTCATACAGGAATTTTTGTTCCACCTTGGCGGAACCTACTTCTTTTTCATAATCAATAGCCACTGTTCATTCCACCTTTCTTCAGAAGATTAAGACTGCGATATAAGATCGAATTGATGGTGCACCGTATGACTGTCCGCATAGCCTTCCTTCTCACGCAGAATGGACAGCGCAGAGGTCGGACAGGCGCCTACACATTTCAGGCAGCCCTTGCAATATTGATAGTCAATGCCCAGCAGGAACATTTGCGAGCGGCCCTTGCGGTCGAGCCGTTCTTCCCAGACAAAACATTGATCGGGGCAAACGGTATCGCACTGTGCACAGTGGATGCAGGATTCATTCTCATATGCAGGAATCATTCCGGAACGGGAAATACTCAGATTCTTGAGGAAGCTGCTGCCCGGATTAATGATGGTTCCCCCCATCGGCTGGGTCTCATAGCCCAGCGTTGAAATGTCGGAACGTACATATTCCGGCATGCTTTCGCCCTCCGGCAGCTCGAAGTCCATAAACTTCACTTCATTAAAGCCCCGTTCAAAGGTGGTAATCGCCGATTGTACAGCTTGCGGATATTTTTTGCCAAGAGATTTCTCAATTACGCCCTTCATGGTTTCGGTATCCAGGAAAGGACAAAGCCGGAACAATGCACCCAGCATTGCCATATTGACCCGGTTCTTTTCTTTCAGGGCAATGCTTGTCGCATCGATCACCGCGATCGTGCCTGCCTTCATCTTGAGCAGCTCTTTCAGCTCCTCCGGCGTCTTGGCCGAATTCACTAGAACGGTACTGTGCTCATAAATGCCGCTGGTCACATTGACGGTTTTGGCCAGTGCTTCATGGAAAACCCCAACGACGTGTGGACGCTCAACCGGCGAAGTATCGCGGATATGTGTGTCCAAATCACAGAAACGGATATGGGCCTTTACTGCTGACCCCTTCTTCTCCGAGCCGTAAGACGAAAAACTGACGCCGTTCAGACCTGCGCCCACTACGCCCGCTTCCGCGAGCATCTTACCGGCCAGATTCGCTCCCAGCCCTCCAATGGACTCCAGACGAATCTCAAAGAAACCGAGATCGTTCAATTTTGGTAATTGTACCACCGACATAACCCCTTCCTTAGTGTCAAGTAGAATAACATCCTTTTGACTTTTTCAACGATTGTAACTTGATTTTGCAAGTCGCGAAGTGACATATCTTGCATTTTCCACGCTTTGGGAATCACATTTATTTATGGATTTTAGATGATTTCTTTATACGCGACAGAGCGGCGTTACTTTAATAGAAGGTAATCTGCCATACAAGCAACAATATATGAAAATTGTGTGAAAAATCCGTGTTTCCCAAGGTTTTTGTGGATACAAGGTCACCCTTAATTTAGCAATAAAATTAAAAATTAAGATGTTAAATTTATCACATTAATCATGATAAATATCACAGTTAACTACTCTCCCCAGCGAAAAACGGGTCTGAAAATCGCAAAAACCCATCCGGAGATGGGCCAGGATTGCTGTAATTCTCAAAGGTTTAGTAAGTCCACCAGTTACCCGACATCACAATCATCGAGAACAGCTTGATGCTGTCTTCATAGTAATCTTCCGCTGCGCTGCCTGCCGTATGGCTCCAAAGTGAATTCAGCCAGCTCTGGTTAGCCGAAGAGGTCATGGCACTTACACCGAACGGAGCATAAAAAGCACCGCTGTTGTAACTTCCGAAGGTGGTCCCATTGAGCTTGTAGCCATCCTTAATATTGCCCGGCGTATTGCTGACTTTAGTCTTGATCCAGCTATTCAGCTGGTTAAGCTGGGACAAGGCTCGGTTGTCTCCCGAGATCAGGTAATCGGTTGTAATCCGCCATGGGGTACGACAGGAATTATAGTTATAGTGCCCGTCGTTCGCATCCTCAAGGAAGTTGGCTGGCGCCGGTTTGTAGACCCCTCCAGAGTAGACCACGAAGTCCGGCAGCAAACCGGTGGTAGAGCTATAGCCTGTATAAAGGCTGTTGATGATCGTATAGGTTTTATCTGTAACATTTTGCCAGCGGTTATCTCCGGTTGCCGCTTGAAATGCCTTTAAATGACTCAGCATAAAGTCCGATGGCCGGGTAGCGGTATTGTAAGAGCCGCTGTTCGCCCAATCGCCGAGACGGATGGTCCACTGCGTCTGATTGATTTCATCGTCCATAATTGCATTTATAATATGATTGGCTGCCTGCAGATAGTTAACTGTGCCGCTGCTGCCCCACTGTTTGTCTGCGAGCAGGAGCGAGTAGGCGATATCCATATCACCATCCGTAGCTGAATCTTCCCCCTCGATATTCTCAAAGCTGCTGTTCTGCTTCCATGACATCAGGTAAGGATTAAGAGAACTGGGATGTGCGGTGTAATAATTATACAGTCCGTCAAAATAAGTCTGTGCGTTGCTGTCATAACCACCCATAAGTACCGTGAACAGCATTCCGTAGCCATGGGCTTCGGATACAGTTTCGCCAGCCGAATTATATTTTACGTAATATTTGCCTGCGCCTGCCGGTTTCAGATAAGCCGCTTTCCAGGCATTCCATTTTGTTTTTACCGAGTTGTCCATACTTGTCTGTGTGACATGGTTAGGCTTGATTGTGCCGCTCGTATAAGTCGTATGCTGAGGGAACGGTTTGTTTACAGCAGCAAATGCGGAACCAGCCGGCAGGATAAATAGCGCCAGACAGAGTAACAAGAAGCTTTTCCAGCCAAGTTTATGCTTGCCTTGTCTTTTCATAAATGATTCACTCCTCAATAGTAGAATAAGAATCAATTGCGAAAATAAACCGGCGAAACCAGAGCTCCCCCCTCTCAAATGAATCCATGAACCTTTCCGGCAACAGCAATGAAAGTTAAAGCGCTTTAACTTTCACGACAAAAAAGATAATTCAGTTTCCTGAATTCGTCATGAAAGTAAGAACATCTTTAATATATAATCCCTGTTATTTTCTGTCAATCAGTATTGTGTCTTGGATACCAAAATAAAAAGCTGCCCCCATCCGCAGATTGCCTGCAGGGGACAGCTCGTCCATCACATTCTATTTAAAAAGCCTCTTCTACTCGATATCCTGCTGCATATGCTCAGCGATCAGCTGCTGCTTGCGGTCCCACACCTGCTCGCTGAGATTCACGCGGTACACCTCAGGATTGAGTATGCGCAGATACTCAGGCCAGAACAGGTCGAGCTGCTCCTGATGGTAGCGGCGGATCTCATCAAGCTCCGGTAATTTATAAACCTGGAAACCATTGACGTAGATTGGCTCCAGCATCGGCAGCGCCTCGTAACGGTCCACATGCTTCTTCATATATGGATGCAGCGGATTAAACAGCTTCAGCCGGGCACCAATGCGCGGGCCAGTTTCTTCAGGGAAACTGATATAATCGGCCAGCGCCTTACCATTGGTGCCGACAATCCGGAACACTTCCTTCTTGCCCGGCGTAGATACTTTCTCGGGGTTGGAGGAGATTTTGATCGTCGGTACCATTTCACCGGAAGGGGACTCAATCTCCACCAGCTTGTACACTCCGCCGAGGGAAGGCTGATCGGATGCCGTAATCAGCTGCGTTCCCACTCCCCAGGTATCTATGGCAGCTCCCTGCGACTTCAAGTTCATGATCGTGTTCTCATCGAGATCATTGGAAGCGACGATCTTGACATACTGCAGTCCGGCTTCATCAAGCATCTTGCGTGCCTGGCGTGACAAATAGGCCAAGTCTCCGCTGTCGAGCCGGATGGCGTTCATACGTTTACCCTCTGCCTCCAGCTTCTTCGCAGTGTTAATCGCATGCGGCACACCGCTGCGCAGCGTGTCAAATGTATCCACCAGCAGCGTAACACCATCCGGCAGCACCTTGGCATAGGCATCAAACGCCTCCTGTTCGCTGGCAAAGCTCTGCACCCAGGAATGGGCATGTGTACCCTTCGTGGGTATGCCGAACATTTTGCCGGCCAGCATATTGGAGGTGGCATGGAAGCCGCCGATATAAGCCGCACGCGCTCCCCACACCGCCGCGTCGGCTTCCTGAGCACGCCGCGTGCCGAACTCCAGCAGAATATCATCGGGCGCCACCTGCTTGATACGGGAAGCTTTGGTGGCGATCAGTGTCTGATAGTTCATGAAGTTCAGGATGGCTGTCTCCACAAGCTGAGCCTCCATGATGGTTCCTTCCACACGGATCAGCGGCTCATCGGGAAAGACAAGCGCTCCTTCCTTCATGGAATGGATGCTGCCCTGGAAATGAAACTGCAGCAGCTCCTCCAGAAAAGCAGGCGCATAATTCTCCTCCTGCTCGGACAAGTAACGGATGTCTTCCTCAGTGAAACGCAGTTCACTGATGTACTGAGCGATCCGCTCCAGGCCTGCGAACACAGCAAAGCCGTTCCCGAAGGGAAGCTTGCGGAAATAGGCTTCGAATACAGCCTTGCGTTTATGGCTTCCATTTACCCAGTGGGCGTACATCATATTAATCTGATATTTGTCCGTATGTAGAGCAAGCTCTCTCCTCAAATCCTCATCTCCTAATATCTTCACTGCTGCATCTGCAGGTGCTATAGTTTTCTCTATTTTACGGTAACCACTTTTGCTCCGAGGCTGCCCCGGAAATGGCCCAGCGCCCAGACATGCCCATCGGCATTGAAACTCGCCACAGCGTCTTCGTGTATGATGATTTCAAAACCTTTGTTATATGCATCCACAGCAGTATGCAGCACACAAATATCTGTACATACCCCTATCAGATGAAGCTCGGCAATCCCGCGTTCACGCAGTTTCAGCTCCAAATCGGTGCCGCTAAAGGCGCTGTAACGGGTTTTGTCCATCCAATAGATGTCTTTCTGGTTAGCTTCATATACGTTATGCAGCTCCCCATACAGCTCACGCCCCCGGCTGCCGCGCAGATTATGCTGTGGAAACAGTTTGCTCTCCGGATGATAAGGATCATTGGCTTCATGTAAATCTACCGCCATCACCACGAAATCGCCACTCTTCACAAATTGCTCCGTCAACTGGCTCACTCTGGGCGCAATCTCTATGCCGGGTTGTCCAACAGGCAGGCTGCCGTCAATAAAATCATTGGTGAAATCGATCACGATCAATGCCTTCATCTAGTGACCTCCTTAATCTGCTTTAAGTATAAATTGATAATAATGGCTCGTGGTCCGTAAACATATAGAGCTGGGCAGGGCGCTGGGAGTATTGGTTGGAGCTGAGCGGATTGCCTGCTTCATCGCTCACTTCCTTTAATATACCCTGCCGGCTGCGGGTTGACGTAATTTTGCGGATAAAGTTCGGTTCCTTAAATTCCGGCACTACGGTCTGAATGACCTGGTACAACTCGCTCAGCGTAAAATGCCGCGGTAAAAACTGTCTGGCTATCGTCGTCTGCAGCATTTGCTGCTGAATCCGCAGATAGGCGTCGTTAATAATATCACGGTGGTCAAAAGCCAGCTCCAGCTCTTCGAGCGCTTCCTGCAGCGTAAACAGTCCTACCTCACCCGCGTCATCGGAGGCTTGTCTCTGCTCCAGCATCCACTCCTCCACCAATGCGAAAAAGGCATGGCTGATAATCCAGCCGCGCGGATCCCGGCCCGGTGTACTGTAGACACCAAGGTATTCCAAATGTCCGCCGTCCACACCGGTTTCTTCCTTCAGTTCACGTGTGGCTGCATCATATATAGATTCATCTTCCTGGCAGAAGCCACCCGGCAAGGCCCACATGCCCTCGCAAGGCCATTTCTTCCGACGGATCAGCATGACTTTCAGTTCGCGCAGCGGGAGCGTCTTCGTGACCGTCTTCCGTTCCCGTTTGGTCAGGGTAAACATGACAATATCGGCCGGAACTCCGTCCGGTGTACGGTACTTTTTGGCGTTATAGTTTTGTTCCGCGTTCTCGCTCACTCTAGATCATCCTTTGCTGCAGCTTTAATTTAACTGTTCGTATCTTTTAATGTACCAAACCTGAACTTCTAAAATCAATTAATTATGATGTCCTACCTGAACAAAGGGACGGATCTGCATCCGCCCCCCGAAATTTATTTAATCACCGCATGTGGACGGAGGCGCTTCAGTGCCGGCTTCCACATTGATTTTTTCCGACACCGTGTCTCGGATTACAGAAATAACGAGCTGCAGCAGATAGTTAATATCGCTCTGGCTTTGCTGAAATTCGTTCACGACCGGTATGCCGTCAATTTCATCCTGCAGCACTTCAATTTCACGCTCAATCTTGGCCACCATCTCTTTATTCTTGAAGCTCTCAAAGGCCACAATCTCCTTCTGCTTCTTCTTGATCGTGGCGATCAGTCCCTGCACCCGTTCATGATTCAGAATCTTTTGCTCGGCCTGCTGGAAATGCTGCACCTCTTCGCTGGTCGAAATGAGTGAAGCGAGCTCCTTGGCTTTGCCCATAATATCCTCGCGCACGATCAGATCGCGGGTATTGTAGGTCGGCATGCCGTGTTCGTTCAAACGCGTTTCTTCCTGGCTCACTGACATCGCTCCATTCCTCTATAATTAGAGGACAGCCGCGGCTTCCGCCACGCAATCCCCTTTAATGTACCATGTTTTCGTATCGGTAATTCTGACTTGCACCAAACTGCCGATGAGATCCTTCGAACCTTCAAAATGCACCAGTTTGTTGGCGCTGGAACGGCCTGAAAGCACTTGAGCGTTATTCTTGCTCTCCCCTTCCACCAGCACCTCGACCAGTTCACCGAGCATCCGGTCATTGCTGATCCGGCTCTGCTCTTTAATGAGGTCATTCAGCCGCTGCAGGCGCTCGCTCTTCACCTCAGCGGGTACATTGTCCTCCATCGCAGCTGCAGGCGTACCCTCGCGCGGTGAATAAATGAAGGTATAAGCCATATCATATCCTACTTCACGCACCAGCGACAGTGTTTCTTCGAACTGTTCCTCGGTTTCACCGGGGAATCCCACGATGATATCCGTCGTCAGCACGGCAGCCGGCACACTGGCCTTAATCTTGCGGACAAGCTCCAGGTAAGCCTCTCGTGTGTATTTGCGGCTCATTTTCTTCAGAACGGCAGTACTTCCGGACTGTACCGGCAGGTGAATATGCTCTGCGAGATTGCCGCCTTTTCCCAGTACTTCAATCAATCTATCGTCAAAATCGCGGGGATGCGAAGTCATGAAGCGGATGCGTGGAATGTCGATCTTGCGCATATCGTCCATGAGGTCCCCGAATGTATAATCCAAATCCGTAAAATCCTTGCCGTATGCATTCACATTCTGCCCCAGCAAAGTCACTTCCTTAAAGCCCTGACGGGCCAGCTCCCGAACCTCGGCGATGACATCCTCCGGACGGCGGCTGCGCTCCTTGCCCCGGGTAAAAGGTACGATGCAGTAGGTACAGAACTTATCACAGCCGTACATGATATTCACCCAGGCACGCATCCCCTCCCGTTTCTTCGGCAGGTTCTCGATGATGTCGCCTTCCTTGGACCAGACTTCAACAACAAGCTCCTTGCTATAAACCGCTTCCTTAACAAGCTGCGGCAGCCGGTGGATATTGTGCGTGCCAAAGATCATGTCAACGAATCCGTATTTAGACATGATGCGGTTAACCACGCCTTCCTCCTGCGACATGCAGCCACAGACCCCAAGCAGCAGACCCGGCTTCTCGAGCTTCAGCGTCTTGAGATGGCCCAGCTCCCCGAACACCTTATCTTCGGCATTCTCACGGATCGCACAGGTATTCAGCAGAATAATATCAGCCTCATTGCGGTCTTCGGCAGCGAGATAACCCATTTGCTCCAGCATACCTTTCATCGTTTCCGTATCATGCTCGTTCATCTGGCAGCCGTAGGTGGCGATGAAATAATAATGCTGTTTGTGGCGGTTTATCTCGCGAAACTGCTCCATGGCCTGATTTGTATCGGTATCTTCAAAGTTGATAACTTCTATTTCCTGCTTGCCCCTGCGCTTGCCCTCTTTGTAGTCCGGGTTGGAATTGATCTGTACGGTACGTCCTTTGATTCTATACGTAGTTTTGCCTTCTTCTTCACTGATGACTTTGGCATCAGAAAAATCAAAATACTTCGAGTAATCTTTCGAACCACCCTTGCCGAATTTTAAGTCCGGTGAGTTATTCCCCATTGTCATTATTCCACGTCCTTTATATTGAAGCTTTGTAAAATAAACTTTAGAATTTTATTCTTGCTAATAAAAAATTATAGCATAAGGATAAAATGCAATCCAAGTTTTACAATTTTAAAAGGCAATCTGGTAGAATAAATTAAATCCCCTGATACAATTAGAATTCTACATACTAATAAACCCTCCTACTTTAATAAGTAAGAAGGTTCGTCTATAATTATTATTTCGTACATTTATTATCTGCGGATATACATCCGTAAATAGACCAAATCGAACTTAGAATCCTTGACGCAAATACAGTAAAACATCTTCATAGCTGCACATCATCTCCCCTGAAAAGTATTGCCTGTTCCAAGTTTAACAAAGCACCGCTACACATACGTTACACATTTCTACAAAAAACCACATATTACGATAAAATATTATACATTTTTCAGATATAATCATTATATAACGCAACGTAGAGGGGTACAGCAATGGCTTATTTTTCAAGGGATGACATCGACATCCATTATGAATACGAGACGGCAAAAAACACCAGTGACAACACTGAAACCTTGGTACTTATACATGGTCTGGGTTTTGATCTGAGTAGCTGGGACTTTATGGTTCCATATATGACTGACAACTACCATATTGTAAGATATGATCTCCGGGGTCATGGATTAAGCGGAACCTCCAAGACTACCCTTGATAAACTGGCCGCATTATTTGTCGAAAATTTGCGAATACTGCTGGAAGATCTCCAGATTCAAACCTTCCATATCATCGCCCATGGGGCAGGGAGCATTATCGCCCTGTATTTTGCCAAAGCGTATCCGGATCGAGTAAGAAGCACTGTTCTTTTGTCGCTTCCCTTGTTCAATTCGTCGGGCACAGCCAATAAATATAAGGATTACCGCAAAAAGCTGATGACTTATCAATCCATGCTGGCGCTTGCTGACCACGTGATTCCTAACGCGACCCTTTATCCGCGCCATAGCGCTGAAACGGAAGCGCTGTACAGCGCTTTTGCCAAAGTCACCTTTGACGTTTATCTGGAACTGCTGGATTTCTTTGCTTATGCACATAACGAGATTATGGATCTGTTCAAACAGCATACTCATCCGACATTAATGTTGACTGGGGAACAGGACCCAATGTATCCACCCTATCTGTCCAGCCTGATTGCATCGGCCAATCCGAATTGCCGGTTTATGACCTTGTACAATGCATCCAACATGGTTTTTTATGATCAGCCGGAGGAAACCTTTAAACAGATTGAAGTCTTTCTGAAAAGTAAGTGGATAAACAGGGCTCCTTTGGACCCTTTGCTGTTGAATCTGCATTCCGAATTTCTGGACATGGTTAACAATAATCCGGCCGATAACGCCCCATCCGTACAATTGAAGATCAATTTACTCAACAGATTTACGGTTGCCGTAGATGATATTCCGATTATTAGCGGCTGGGGAAGGAGAAGCGCCAAGGATTTGCTGATTTATTTGCTGCTGAATCCCGTCGTCACCAGAGACCGGCTCTGTGAAGAATTATGGCGGGATATGGATCTTGTCAAAGCCAGAGGTCAGCTTCGGGTATGCCTCACCCATCTGAAGCAGCTGCTGAACAATGAGGTCACGAAGCTGATCTACAGCGATAAACAGCAAATTTCACTGCAGACTGCTGTGGACTCCGATGTGCTGACTCTGCTGGCGGAGATTAACCGGGCTAATGAAGAAACTAATCCTGAACTGAAGGAACCACTGATTCATTCTGTTTTTGCGCAGATCCAGCCTGACCTATTCAGAAATCTAAACCAGGAATGGAACCTGCACCTGAGAGTCAAAATGGAGATTCAACTGGTTACACTTGCCCATCAGCAATCAGAGTATCTCGCGTCTCAAGGCAAGTTCACTGCGGCTATAGCGTTTTTAAAATATGTACTTTTATTTAATGCGGAAGAGTTCGATGCCTACGAGCAAATCGCTAACCTGTATGAACAAAACCAGCAAAAGCATGAAGCGAAGAAATGGCGGCTCAAGGCGGAACAATTGCAGCACACCAAAAGTATGTAAATTGTTAAATCATCATTGCTTCGTTAAATAGACACAGGCATTGTTGCCTCCGTATCCATGACTTGTAATCAGTACTTCGGATGTGGCTTTCGGGAGAGTCTTTGTGATTAATGGAAGATGCTCATAGCCATGTTGATCTGTCCGGATGGTTCCGGGAATAAAATGATGCTGAAAGCCGAGCAAGGAGGCAATAATCTGCGCCAGGCCGCTGACGCTGAACGGATGGCCGATCAGCCCTTTGATCGAGGTCAGCGGTACTTCATGCTGAAAGATATCCCTGGAGACTATATCCTCGATTCTGTCATTAGCGTCGTAACCCAAGGCCTGGCTGTTAAAATAGTCAGGTCTTCTGTTGCCCAGCACATCATTTACCGCCCGCTTCATATTCCTTCCGGTTTTGTCCTGGCCATTCACCGATTCAGCGTCATTATTCGTAGACACGGCGTCTACATAGCCATAAATAGTTGCATTGCGGCTAAGCGCATGTTCTTCGGTTTCCAGAATCAGGCTGGCAGCCCCCTCCGACAGTATAAAGCCTTTGCTTTTTTTGTTGAACGGCGAGCCAGAGTTCCAGATTTCCTGATTGAATGGCAGCGCTCTTATTTTTCCGAACCCGTACACCGTCACTTTATTGTTGCTACTGTCCGCTGCACCTACAATCGCCGTGTTTATCTTCCCACTTTGCAGGTACAGCATGGCGTCCTCCAGCGCTTCAAGTCCGGCAGTGCAGCCGGTCGTTACCGTCTTCGAGATTCCTGTCAGATGAAAAAAGCTGGAGATGGAGGAAGCCAGACTGTGATAATGCACCAACCCGCAGCAGTAAACGGGCATTTCTCTGAACTTGCCGGCAGATGCGTAATGGACCATCTCCTCCAGCGGAGTTGTACCGCCCATAGTGGTTCCAAAGAACACCCCCGTCTTATTGCCAGGGTCCGTCAGATCTAGTCCACCCATCGCTAGTGCTTCGGCGCTTGTACTAATGGCCAGCTTGGAGATTCTCGGCAGAACCCTGTACTGCTTATCCTCCAGCGTCCCCAAATCCCCAAGAATTTCACCAACCCATAAAGGCTCCTGATTCGGTGTAATATCATTTCTGGCCGTGAAATCATACTCGCCGCTGATCAGATGATCCAACAAATCGTTGTTGTTCTCTCCGTTAGGAACCTTCACGCCAAAACCGGTAATTGCTATTCGCTTATTCATCGTTCCCCACCCTTTTCCTGATAATTAATAAAAAGAAAACACAAAGAGGACTTCTCCCACCTGCGCGTTTTGGATGCTCCGTCCAAAACTCTCCCATGCGGTTGAAGCCCTCTCTGCTCATGATTTCCTTCCTCCTAAAGTTAGCCGGCTGCCGTTCAGTTCAGTGTCTTTGTGGACTCGGACGTAAACGGAATGATCTCATTCATTCTGCCGCTTTGCACTTTGGCCGGCCACTGCGGATCACTGATCAGCGCTCTGCCGACCGCCACCAGATCAAATTCCGCTTGTTCCAGCTTCTCCAGCAGGCGTTCGATGTTATCTTCCTCATTCTTCTCCTTCACCGCACTGGTGAACTCGCTGTTGAGACCTACAGAACCTACCGTGATGGTTGGTTTGCCGGTGATTTTCTTCGTCCAGCCGGCCAGATTCAGCTCGGAGCCTTCGAACTCCGGCAGCCAGAAGCGGCGTGTGGAGCAGTGGAAGATATCGACTCCGGCATTGCTGAGCGGTGTCAGGAAACGGGACAGCTCTTCCGGTGTTTGGGCAAGCTTGGCAGAGTAATCTCCGCTCTTCCATTGCGAGAAGCGCAGCACAATCGGGAAATCCGGTCCAACCGCACGGCGGCAGGCATCAATAACCTCGACAGCAAAGGTAGTCCGCGCTTCAAGATCACCGCCATATTGATCGGTGCGCTGATTGGTCTTCTCCCAGAAGAACTGGTCGATCAGATAACCATGTGCCCCATGCAGCTCAATGCCGTCAAAACCGATCCGCTTGGCGTCTACGGCCGCCTGGGCAAAAGCAGCGATGATACCGTCGATCTCCTGCTGCGTCATCGGCTCTGTAATCTGCTGGCCGGCCAAATTCAGCCCGGATGGACCAATCGGCAGCGCTTCGGCATTCGGCAGCTCGCCAATGTTGCGGGCCATGCCGACATGCCAGAGCTGCGGAATAATTTTGCCGCCTGCGGCGTGAACTTTTTCTACAACCTTAGCCCAGCCGGCCAAAGCAGCCTCCCCGTGAATATTCGGAATGTTCGGATGGCTGACGGCCGACGGATGGTTGATCGCTGTGCCTTCGGTTACAATCAGGCCCACTCCACCCTCTGCCCGTTTGCGGTAATACTCGGCAACCGCTTCAGTTGCTACCCCGTTCGGTGAATATGCCCGGGTCATTGGCGCCATTACGATCCGGTTTTGAAGTGAAAGCGTTCCAACCTGAAAAGGTGTAAACAATTTATCAGTATTCATATACTACCTCCATTTAATAATATAATTACTTTAAGTAAGGATATTATGACGCTAGTTGAAGGCAAATGCAAATTCTGGCATCAGATCTTCAGGACAGCCGCTGCTGCGCAAAAAACCGGACAAAGGCAGATAATCTGCCCATGTCCGGTTGCCCTTCGCTATGAAGTGTATTTTATAACTCCAGGATGCCGGCTTTGGGTGTAACATGGAAAGCCGCCGCCAGATCCGCCAGCTGGCGGTCGGTAATTTTCTGTTTGATTTCTCTGCCACCGATCAGGTTATAGACAATCGCCGCTTTCTCAATCGTTTCCACCAGACCAAAGGTAGCATCCATCGTGCCCCCGGTCACAAAAATGCCATGCTGCGGCCAGATAACTACCCGGTATTCCTTCATTTTATCGGCTGTGGCGCGGCCGATTTCACTGCTGCCGGGAACGATCCAAGGAATAACACCCACGCCGTCTGGGAAAACCACCAGACATTCGGTGCACATTTCCCATAAGGTTTTGGTGAATTTCAGCTCATCCAGATCATGCGTGAAGGTCATGGCAATGACATTGGTAGCGTGGGTATGCAGTACGATCCGGTGGTTGGGGTCCACCTTCAGGCGCTCAATATGGCTCATGAAATGGGAAGCCAGCTCGCTCGTCGGCACGGCGTCGTTGCGCAGACCCCAGAGCACTTCTACACTCTCGCCGCTATCCGTGACACGCAGCACCCCGAGATTGGCTTCCGGGTCTTTGATCACATTCCGGAAATATTTGCCGGAGCCGGTGACGATGAAATATTTGCCGGCCAGCTCAGTGACCGGGAAGGTCAGGTTAATCGTCCGCAGCGGCTCACGTACATTAATGTATTTAGCTACCTCATCCTCATCCAGCAAATAGCTGACGTTGCCGCCGTTCAGCTCATCCCAGCCGAGCGACCACATGTGATGGGTAATCTCCGACATTTCCTGAATAAATGGCGCCTCGATGCCGGCAATGTATCCTTTGGACTTCATTACGGATGTACTCATATGTCTTCTCTCCTTTATATACACTGCTTAATATAGTCACGTCTTGGTTAGCCGTTGCCTATCTTGCCGCCAGCACTTCCTGCTCGTAGCTCTTGACCTCAGCCAGCCATTGTTCACGGACCGGTGTATTCTGCGAAGCGCAGTAATAATCCCAAACCGCGCCAAATGGATAGGACTTAAATTCTTCGACAAGTGCGAGGCGGGAAGTGTAATCACCGGCCAGTTCAACAGCCTTCAGCTCCGCTACTGGTTCCAGCATCGCACGCAGCAAGGCTTTGATCGTGTTGCGTGTGCCGATGACCCATGCCGCAATATGATTGATACTGCCGTCGAAGAAGTCCAGACCAATATTCGTGCGCGGCAGCAAATCTCCGCGGACCAGTTCCCGGGCAATCTCCAGCAGCTCATCATCCATGGTCACCACATGGTCACTGTCCCAGCGGACCGGTCTGCTGACATGCAGCAGGAGCTGCTCGCTGAACATGAGAATGGAGGACAGCTTATTCGAAATCACTTCAGTCGGATGGAAGTGACCGGCATCGAGGCAAATCGCTTTACCCCGGGTCAGCCCGTAGCCCATATAAAATTCATGCGATCCGACCACATAGCTCTCTGAGCCGATGCCGAACAGCTTGCTCTCCACGGCATCAATATTATACTGTGGATCAATCTCTTCGCTGAACACTTCATCCAATGATTCTTTCAGCCGCATCCGCGGTGCCAGGCGGTCCACCGGGGTATCCTTATAACCGTCAGGCACCCAGAAGTTGGTGACGCAGGGTTGTCCCAGCTCACGCCCGAAATGCTCGGCGATCCGCCGGGAAGCCTTGCAATGCTTAATCCAGAAGCTGCGGATGGCTTCGTCCGCATGGCTCAAAGTGAACCCGTCTGCCGCATTCGGATGGGAGAAGCAGGTCGGATTAAAATCAAGTCCAAGTCCCTGCTCCTTGGCCCAGTCTACCCACGATGCAAAGTGGCGCGGTTCCAGTTCGTCCAGATCCACCTTTTCGTCCGTGTCGGCATAAATCGCATGCAGGTTGACCTTGTGCTTGCCCGGAATCAGCGATAAAGCCTTCTCCAAATCCTGACGCAGCTCCTCTGGTGTACCGGCGCGGCCGGGATAACTTCCGGTTACGGCAATCCCGCCGCTAAGCTCCTTATCCTTAAACAGAAAACCTCTAACATCATCTCCCTGCCAGCAGTGCAGTGAAATCTTGATCTGTGCCAGCTTCTCCAGTACTTCATCCACATTAATGCCATGAGCGGCGTACAGTTTCTTGGCTTCGTTATAGCTGTTCATGATGCTCTGATCCATGACGCATCCTCCTAAAAGTTTTGTGAGCGATACTTCCAGCGGTATTATTCGGACAAAGTTTGCTCCGGAAGCATACGCTTAGTTTTGTGAGCATCTGCTCCATCGGTTTACTTCAGGTAAAACTCTTTTCGAAAGCGTAGGCTTAGTTTTGTGAGCAATACTTCCAGGAGTATTCTTCGAGCAAAACCCGCTTCCAAAGCGGAGCTTATGCGCCTTCACTTGTAGCCGTTTCCGCTGCATTCAGCTCCTCCCAGCGGACCAGCAGCTCGCCAAGCTGCGGCATAGGCCGGGGTAGATAGGATTCGATCTTAAACGATTGCCCGATCAATGTTCTGGCCTCGTGGATGTCCGCGACCTTGCCCGACTGGATCAGCTGCACCGCAATATTTCCCAGTGCGGTGGCTTCAGTGGGTCCTGCAAGGACCTCCTTGTCGATTACGTCTGCGGTCAGCTGGCACAGCAGCTCGTTGTTCGCTCCACCGCCGACGATTTGCAGCACTTCGATGGCTGTGCCAGTAAGCGCTTCGAGTTCTTCCAGATAGCTGCGATAGGACAACGCCAGACTGTCAAAGATGCAGCGTGCCAGTTCACCCGGCGACTGCGGAACAGGCTGGCCGCTCTCGGCACAGAATAGGCGGATTTCTTCTATCATATTATCCGGATTCAAAAAACGCGGATCATTGCAGGCAATCAGGCTGCGGAAGCCTTCAGCGGCAGCGGCCTGTTCAGCCAGCTCAGCGAAGCTGTAGCGGCAGCCGTCCAGCCTGCGCACCTCCTGGATCAGCCACAGTCCCATAATGTTTTTGAGGAACCGGTAGGTGCCATAAGCACCCCATTCATTGGTATAGTTGGCTTCTCTTGCACTCCGGTTATTAATCGGCTGAGCCAGTTGAGCGCCAAGCAGCGACCAGGTGCCGCTGCTGATATATGCTGACGATCGCCCGCTTTGCGCCGGGATGCCAAGTACGGCGGAAGCCGTATCATGGGTTGCCACGCAAATGAGCCGGCATTCCGGCAGATCATACTGCTGCATCAGTGAATCACTGATGCTGCCTAGATCTTCACCGGGCTCGGTCAGCCCGGCGAACTGCGCTCTTTCAAGCTGAAGCAACGCAAGCAGCTCAGGATCGAAATCACGGCTTGCGAGATTGAGCAGCTGAGTGGTCGAAGCATTGGTGACCTCGTTGATCTTCCGGCCGCACAATCTATAGTAGAGATAATCGGGCACCAGCAAAATGTGATCCGCCTTAGCCAGCTCCTCACGGTCATGGACATACAGCTGATATAACGTATTAAATGTTAACTGCTGAATCCCCGTCTTGGCATAAACAGCTTCCGGAGAAATGAGTTTCGCCACCTCTTCCATGACCCCATCCGTTCTGCGGTCCCGGTAAGCATATACCTCCTGGATTCGGTTTCCCTCAGCATCCAGCAGGACGTAATCTACCGCCCAAGTGTCAATCCCGAGGGTGCATTTCGTCACACCCCCTGCTTTTGCTTTTTGCAGCCCGGTAATGATTTGCTCCAGTAAATAATCCACATCCCAGAAGCAGGAATCGTCGCGCTCGGTGAATCCATTGCTGAAGCGGTGAATTTCCTCCAGGGTGAGACTCCCGTCCACGATGGTTCCGAGCACTAGCCGCCCGCTGGAGGCGCCGATATCGACGGCGATATGATTGTTCATAGGGAATCTCCTTATTAAAAGATGTTCTAGAGGATTTTGCGGAACAGGGCAATGACTTCTTCTTTGGTAGGAATGAATGGATTTCCTGGTGCACAGGCATCCTTCATCGCATTTTCAGCGAGCAGGTCAAGATCGACCTCATCTACACCCAGCTCGGATAATTTGGCCGGTATGCCGACTTCCTTGGACAGCGCTTTAATTGATTCGATTACGAAATCGGCGCATTCCTTGTCGCTTTTGCCGTTCACCTGCAGGCCAATCGCCTTGGCGATACTTCTGAATTTCTCCGGTACATATTTGGCGTTTTCTTCTTCTACATATGGCAGCAGCATCGCATTGCACACCCCATGCGGCAAATCATATACTCCGCCAAGCTGATGCGCCATGGCATGCACATATCCGAGTCCGGCATTGTTGAAAGCCAAGCCTCCAAGGAAAATTGCGTAAACCATCTGCTCACGCGCTTCAATATCATGGCCGTCTTTCACCGTGCGGGCCAGATTGGCAAATATAAGCTCCACCGCAGCTAATGCCGTTGCATCGGTGACCGGATAAGCTCCTGGCGTCACTAATGCTTCAATAGCATGAGTCAGGGCATCCATTCCTGTTGCCGCAGTAAGCGAAGCCGGCTTGTCAACCATCAGCTCAGGGTCATTCACCGAGATGGTGGCAATGCTGTTCTTATCCACCATAACCATCTTCACCTTGCGTTCCTCATCCGTAATGACATAGTTGATCGTCACTTCGCTTGAAGTTCCGGCGGTAGTGTTCACCGCAATAATAGGCAGCGATTTATGCTGTGACTTGTGTACGCCTTCGTACTCTGCGATATGTCCGCCATTGGTAGCGACGATACCGATGGCTTTGGCTGTATCCTGCGGCGAACCACCGCCGATGGACACCAGATATTCGCATTCATGCTGCTTCAGAAAATCAACGCCGTCGTGGACATTTTTACAGGTTGGGTTAGGTTTGACTTCATCATATACGACATAATTAATTCCCGCTTCATCCAGAACAGCCAGCAGCTTGCCGGCGATTCCGCTTTTGACCAGAAACTTATCGGTGACCACAAGCGCTTTCTGCAAATTCAGCTCTTGAATGTACGGCCCGATTTCCTTCAGACAGCCTTTTCCCATAATGTTGATAGAAGGAACATAATAAACATGAGTACTCATTGATTGACCAGCCTCCCAGGCAATTTATATACAGCGTTTACAAGTTAACACTCTTTCCTCTGCAAGCTTGGTTTCATTCGGCTGTGGCACTTCAGGCTGGTCTCTGAAGATTCGCAGCGGACCGGCTCTGGCGCTCCTCTAAGAGGCATGCGCTTTCAAAGGAATAATGATATTCTCATCGTATCGCCTTGTATCTTTGTTGTCAACATTTAAAATAATATTTATGTTGTTTTTATTTGTTTATTGTCTGTTTCACGAAGGTTATAATAGAATTAATGTTGTATCTCCTTAGTTTATTGCAAAACACAGATCGTTAGGTCTATATTTATAAAATAGTTCTATATAGATTGAACTTGAGAAAATACACTTAGGGAAAAGTGGCGGAGGAGAATTTTGGAACTGTAGGAGCGATAGCGTCCGCCTTTAGGTTTGGATTTCTACCGCGCGGTTTATGTCAGGAAATCCAAACCTAACAGCAGCTGGAAGTCCAAACATTCTCTGGAGTCACGGCCAACCCCAAAATAGAAAATCACAAGTTCAATCTATATAACTCCGGAAAGGTGATTATGATGCTCGCAGCTGAAAGACGCAAAAAAATAATAGATTTAGTGCATCAGGATAAAAGAGTTCTGGTCTCTGATTTAAGCCGCATGTTTGAAGTAACGGAAGAAACGATCCGCAGGGATCTGGAGAAGCTGGAAAAGGACGGTATTTTAAGCCGTACATACGGGGGGGCTATGCTGAACAGGCATACCAATGAGGATCTGCCGTTTGTCACCCGGGGTGCTATCAATACTGATATCAAACGCAACATCGCGCTTAAGGCGCTTGAGCTGATTAATGACGGTGATACGTTGATGGTCGATCCCAGCTCGACTTCCTTTGAATTTCTCAAGCTGCTAGGCAACAAAAACAATCTGACGGTCATTACGAATTCCATCAATATTTTGCATGAGTTCGCCAGCTCCGGTATGAATATCATTTCCTCCGGCGGATCTTTGCGCCACCGTTCACTCTCTCTTGTGGGTCCTGTCGCCCATGACACGATCCAGCGGTACAACGTAGATACTGCCGTGATCAGCTGCAAGGGTATTGATATGGAACGCGGTATCACCGATTCCAACGAACCGGAGTGCGAGCTTAAGAAATACATGCTGCGCCAGGCCGAAAAGGTTGTGCTGCTCGCCGACCATACCAAATTCGACAAGACCGCCTTTACACAGCTGGTCCAGCTTAACCGAATCGACGTGCTGATCACGGACCGCAAACCATCAGAAGCCTGGCTCAAGCGGCTCGCGAAGGAGAATGTTGAGGTGCTGTACTGACCTCTGCGGAAGGGCCTGGTCACTGAAGAAGATAGTTGTGGCAACAGGAAACGTATGAAAGCAATGGAAGGACAACCCAGGGCAATACGAGGATATTACTGGGGCAATAACAGGGCAGCAATAAGGGTGTTATAAAAAACAAGAGCGGCATTCCCCTCCTGTTCGGATGAGAAAGGCTGCTCTTGTTGGGATAGCTCATGCTTAGAGTCCGTAGTCTGTACGCGTTATGATTTAGATACGACGGAGCGGAGTTGCATTTGCCGCATGTACACACTCACGGTGCGTTCGGTAACGGTATAGCCCTCTTGGTGCAGCAGACGGGTGATTTTCGGACTCCCATACTGCTTCTTATGATCGTTAAAATGATACTGGATTCGCTCCATAACCGCTGCTTTGCGGAGTTTCTGTGTGCTGGTTTTTCCCTTCCGCCACTTGTAATAACCGCTCCTTGACACATGTAGGGTATCGCACATCTTCTCCAAGCGAAACTCGGAGCGATGGTTCTCCATGAACTGGAATCTTAGTTCCTTGGTTTGCTGAAGATGTGCACCGCTTTTTTTACGATCACCAGTTCTTCTTCTGCATCGGCGAGTTTGTGTTCTTTCTCCTGGAGCTGTCGAGTCATGGCTTTCAACTGTGCTTCGAGTTCCCGTACCCGATCCATACTCGCCGCCGGTTCATTCATTAGCTCCCGATATTGACCCATCCACTGATGCAGCGTACTTTTCGGGATGTTAAGCTCTTCCGCTAAGTCACCTAAGGTCTTCGTCTGTTCTTGAATGAACTTCACCGTTTGCTTTTTGAATTCTTCGTTATACCGTTGTCGTTGTTCTCCCATGTGAACACACCTCCGTTGCTATCATTATCGGTCCGTCCGTTAACGGGGGTCCACTATTTATTCTAACTGCAACCATGCTGCGCAATACGCACATGGCGGCGATTCTGTACTATGCGCATCGGACTCCAGTGACGTTATTTCGGAAAATACCCTGTTTCCGGTCACAAAGCGGACTCCAGAGATGTTATTTTTCATTCCCAGCGCCATTTCGCCGTTTTTTCCGGGAATAACAGCTATACGGTCCGTAAGAAAGACATTCCGGACTATTATTATAGAATAGCGGCTTTACGGTCCGTTAGCCGGTCTGGTAACACAGAATGCTATATCGTTTGAGCTTGGACAGCAGTCGCATGAGTTGCGTCAATCGTATCAATCGCATCATCCACGTCAGTCACGTCAGTCACGTCAGTCACGTCAGTTGCATCAGTTGCATCAGTTGCATCAGTTGCATCAGTTGCATGAGTCGCATCAATCGCATCATTCGCATCATTCGCGTCAGTCACACTTTTCACATCAGTCACATCAGTCGCATGAGTTGCATGTGTTGCATGAGTCGCGTCAATCGTATCTGTCGCATCAATTCTCGTCAGTCGCGACTTTCACATCTGTCACATCAGCCACGCCATTCGCAGCATCCATAACGTCAGACAGCAGCCTCGCATCACTACCCAATCTGCCTGATTACATTACCTCTCCCTTAGACAGCATGATGTTAAGAATTGTCGTATCCGTTGCGGCAAGGCCTTCCTGGACCAGCCTCTCCATGTTGCGGATCGTATCTTCCACCTCTTCAAAAATCACCCCATCCCTATCGGTGGGCGAAATATTGTTCATGGCCAGCGTAGCGGCCTGAATTGCTGCATTGGTAGCCGTGGAGATTTTCAGCGCGCAGGTGGATTTCGCACCGTCGCAGATCATCCCCGACAAAGAGGCTATCGTATTCTGTATCCCGTGCTTAATCTGCTCCAGGCTCCCGCCCATCAGATAGATAATCCCGCTGTTGGCCCCTACTCCGCCTGCGATGCCCGATCCGCATAGCGGGGACAGACGCCCGATATAATGTTTGACATGGACGGTGATCAGGTTGCTGAGGGCCAGTGCCCGCGCCAGCGTCTCCTCGTCTTTGTTCATGAGCTGGGCGAGCTCAATCACCGGCAGCGTACACGCTATGCCCTGATTCCCGCTGCCTGCCGTCGTCATCACCGGCATTGCACTGCCGTCCATCCGTGCATCGGAGGCTGCAGCTGTAGCAGCGATAACCTTGTTGGCCACATCATTGCCAAACAGATTGACCGCCGATTGCTGCAACATTTTTTTACCCACCTGCAGCCCGTAATCGCCCCGCAATCCCTCATCGGAGATGGCCTTGTTCATTACCGCGCCTTCCAAAAGAAACTGAAGGCTGGAGAAATCGACAGTCCGGACGAACTCAAAAATTCCGTCCAGGGAAACCGCATAAACCTCAGGGTCTAATTCCTCGGATCCCTCGCAATCCGCCTTGTCTTTTGGCAGATCAAGTGCGATCCCGTCCTTGGCCAGAAAGATCACATGCGTATGCTCTTTGGCAATAATCGCTGTAGCTGTGTGGCTCTCACTGTGTACCCGCGCCTCAATATACAGTTTCTCGGGCGTGTTTTTCAGCTCCACTTCAAGCAGCTTCCGGTCAATGATCTCGTTGGCTTTTTTCAGCTCTGCCTGGGACAGCCCTGACAATATCTCGAGCTTCTTATGGGACCGGTAAATCACCGCCCCCAAGGCAGCTGCGATAGGCAGACCGCTTTGTCCGGTACCCGGAATGCCTACACCCATAGCATTTTTAATAATATTTCCGCTAAGAAACAGCTGAATCGACGTGATTTCTTCCTGAACCAGCTCCGCTGCTAAGGAGACTGCATAAGCGACGGCGATCGGCTCCGTACATCCCTCCGCCGGAACTACTTCCTTTTTCAAAACATCCAATAAATTAACCATGTTCGATATCACCATTTCCTCTTGTTGTCGGAGCATTTCTTATATAGTACAGGAATAATGCCGAGAGATCGACCCTTCTTCTCTGGAAATTGTCCGTTCATGCCATTTCTCTGGCGGGTTTAACCTGTTTGGCATTGCAAAAAAGCAGCAAGCCCCAATACCACGATGGTATTAAGTCTTGCTGCCTATTGTTATCCTATGTGTTTCCAGAACTCCTTATTTGCTCTCCACTGCATGGCCGCCGAATTCGTTGCGCAATGCGGCGACCACCTTGCCGGTGAACGTATCGGTTTCAAGCGACCGGTAGCGCATCAGCAGCGCCATGGCGATGACCGGTGTCGCAGCCTGCAGGTCAAATGCCGTTTCCAGCGTCCATTTGCCCTCACCCGAGGAGTGCATAATCCCTTTGATCTCGTCCAGCTTGGCGTCTTTGGAGAAGGCGCGTTCTATCAGCTCCATCAGCCATGAGCGGATGACGGAACCGTTGTTCCACACGCGGGCTACTTCTTCAAAGTTGAAGTCATAACCGCTTTTCTCCAGCACCTCAAAACCTTCGCCGATCGCAGCCATCATGCCGTATTCAATCCCGTTGTGCACCATCTTCAGGAAGTGGCCGCTGCCGGACTTTCCGGCGTACAAATACCCGTTCTCCACAGAGGTATCACGGAACAGCGGTTCGACCACTACCCAGGCTTCCTTGTCTCCGCCAATCATATAGCAAGCGCCATTGCGGGCGCCTTCCATCCCTCCGGAGGTTCCTGCATCCAGGAAGTAGATTCCCTCCTTGCTCAACGCCTCATGGCGGCGGATCGATTCCTTGTAGTGTGAATTTCCGGCCTCGATAATGATATCGCCTTTGGACAGCAGCGGTGTAAGCTCAGCAATGACAGAATCGACAAACTGATGTGGAACCATAATCCAGGCAACCCGCGGGGTTTCCAGCTTATTAACAAGCTCGGAGAGACTTTTCGCCATAGCTGCACCTTTAGAACCCATCTCCTCCACCGCAGCGGCATTCACATCAAACGCTACAACTTCATGATCGTGCTCCAGCAGGTTCTGGCCCAGATTGAAGCCCATTTTCCCTAAACCGACTAATCCTACTTTCATTAGATATCCCTCCGAAAATTATTAATTGGATCTTATAAAAACAAGTGCGCAAGTAGTTACAAAGGGCAGAATCAAGCACCCGGCCGGATGGCCACAGGATCGATCTCATGAACACCATTCGGCTCATGCTGCTCCGCAGGGAGCTCATCATCCAACCACCAGTGGTCCTCTCCAAGCAGCTCATCGGCCGCATCCGGTCCGTAGGAACCCGCAGCATACGAATGAAGCGGCAGAGTGCCTTCCTCAGTGGCTTCAATAATTGGCTGCACCCACTGCCAGGACAGCTCGACTTCCTCCCAATGGGCAAAGAAAGTAGCATCTCCAAGCAAAGCATCGTAAATCAGGTTCTCATAAGCTTCCGGCAGATCCGGATTACCGGATTCATGCTTAATGCTGACCGGCTCCAGCTGCCCGTGCTGGCGCGGATTTTTGGTGTTCAGCTGCAGTGAGATGCCCTCGCCGGGACCGATTTCGATCACCAGCAGGTTAGGATCAAGATCCAGCTTCCCTCTGTTTTTGTTATGCAAATCATTAAACGGTTCTTTGAACTCTATAACGATTCTTGTTGATTTCTCTTTCATCCGTTTACCGGTACGGATATAAAACGGCACCTCACTCCATAATGGATCATCAATCCAAAGGCGGGCCGCGATATAAGTCTCATTCTGCGAAGAAGCTTCAATTCCCGGCTCGGAAGTATAGCCGTCTACCTTGCTGCCCCGGATTTCACCAGCCGCATATTGTCCACGGACCACATGCCGGGCCACGTCTTCTTTCAGCAAAGGTCGCACCGAACGGATCACATGCCGCTTCTTGCTGCGGACATCTTCCGGCGTACTGCCCTTGGGAAGCTGCATCGCCATCATCATCAGCAGCTGCAGCATATGGTTCTGGAACATATCGCGCAGAGCGCCGACTTTGTCATAATAACCTGCCCGCTCCTCTACCCCAACCGTCTCAGCGGCTGTAATCTGAACATTGGCGATGTAGCGGTTCTGCCACAACGCTCTCAGCACCGGGTTCGAATATTTCAGTACTTCAAGATTCTGGACCATCGGTTTACCCAGGAAGTGGTCGATCCGGAAGATTTCCTCTTCGGTAAAAGCTGCATTCAGGCTGTCATTCAGCTCCCGCGCCGATTTCAAATCTCTGCCGAACGGTTTCTCGATGATCAGGCGTTTCCAGCCTTTGATGTCACCTAGTCCGCTTGTGTTAATGTTGCCGGCAATCGGCCCGAAAAATTCAGGACCTACAGACAAATAAAACATCCGGTTCTCCGGAATGTTCAGCAGTTCCTCACGGCGCTGCACATGCGCCAGCAATTTCTTATAATCCTCCGGACGTCCAACGTCCAGCACGCTATATTCAAAAGCCAGCAGGAAATCCTGCAGCTCCGCCGATTCTTCTACCTTCCGCCGGGAAAAGGTGCGCAGCGAATCCAGCACTTGCGCCTGGAAAGTTTCGTTACTGAGCTCTCTTCTGCCGAGACCAATGACCGAGAGAGGACCGGAAAGCTTGCCATCTGCGAACAAGTTATATAATGCAGGGTATATTTTACGTTTTGCCAAATCTCCTGTGGCGCCAAAAAGTACAAAGGTTGATGATTCCACTTTCATTCCTCCCGTTGTTGTCAAATGTTTATGAGGTTACTTATTATTACTCGCAAACTTTTATAACACCCATCATACGACTGCAAAAAGTATTCGTCAACCTCATTCTGACATTTACGAAAAGTACTTATTTTCACGAACTTTTTACTATGCTATAGTAAGGAGGATATTAATAATAACTTTGAGGGGTGGGAAAGGCTATGAAGCAGGATTTCAAACCGTTGCTCGCCAAGGTGGAACATGCCTATCATATCATCGGGAAGAAATGGGTTAATCTTATCATCCACGTTTTAATGGAAGGACCCAAGCGCTTCAGCGAGCTGCATGCCATCATCCCGGATTTAAGCAAACGAATGCTGAATGAACGCTTGAAGGAGCTTGAAGAGTGCGGGTTGCTAAATCGTGTGGTCATCCCGGACCGCCCCGTAAAAACGGAATATTCGTTAACGGAAAAAGGGCAGGAGCTTGGAGCAGCACTCTGCCATGTGGAGGTATGGGCGATGAAATGGTTATAACTCCAACCCCTTACCGTAAAAAAAGAGGGAGTACCCAAGCCTTAACGGCTTCCGGTTCTCCCTCTTTTCGGGTTACTATTGTTTGCAAATGTCTGTTAATTGTTAATTACTGTTCAGATTGTACTCTGCCAGCACGTCTTCCGCCGAAAGCGTATTGCTATAGACCTTCAGTTCGTCGATTAACCCTTTGAACGGTGGATTCCAGTAATTGATGCCCAAAGTGAATACGGCATTCTTATTTGTAAACACATCCGGGAAGCCCGTGCCGGAGAATTTCTCCGATCCGTTGAAGTACACTTTGACTTCACCTTCACGTACTGTAAAAGCGACATGTGTCCACTCATTCAGCGGGATTAGCAGACCGGTTAAAGCATCATACCAGGCCGTTCCTGACCAAAGCAGCGTCTGGCCGCCGGCATTTTGCAGGACCAGGCTGATCCAGCTGTCCATGGTGCTTGCACCGAAAAAGGTGGTCGTGAAATCCGTCAGCTGCGCGGGATTTAACCACATGGAGACAGAATAGGTACTGCTGTTCAAAAGCCCGTCAGGCAGCCGGATACCGGATGTACCATCGAAGACAGCCGCCTGTCCGGCAACACCTGTCCCATAGGTAATGCTGCCGACCGTTGCACTGTCCACTTTGTCACCGGTTACCTTGCCCGCCGCAGACAGCTGCAGCGAATCCTGCAAATTGCCGTCAAACGCATAATAAGCTATTTGCCCATCTGTAACCTTCACTTGATAGCTGGACGTAACCGTGCTACCATCTGTCGCCTTTGCAGTAATACTTGCATCCCCGACCTTCAGAGCCGTTACTACACCTGTCACAGCATCGACAACCGCAACCTCGGGAGTGCTTGAGCTCCACTCCAGCTGCTGGTTGCCGGCATTGGCAGGCAGTATGCTGACCACCGGGGTATAACTGTTGCCTGCAGCTACTTGTTGGACTGCTCTACCGAAGGATATCGAGGTCACCTTCGTATCCGTTTCCGGCTCACCATTCACCAGCCAGCCCACGGCTTCCGGTGACAATGCTTTTTCATAGACCCGGAACTTGTCAACCAGGCCCTTGTACGGGATATCCCAATAGTTGACGCCGAGGGCAAACACGCCGGAATCATCTGTAAATACGTTGGTAAATCCGCTTTTCGTCGATTTCAGCACACCATTCACATACATTTTGACTGTGCCGGCATCGTAGGTAAAGGCCACATGTGACCATTCACCTGCCTTAATCTGCAGGCCCGTATCCGCATCCATCCAGGCCTCGCTGCCAAACCAAAGTCGGGTGGTTGCGACACCGTTGCCGTATGGAAGCAGACTGATCCAGTTCGTATCGGACTTCGCTCCGAAGAACACAGTCGTAAAGGCTGTCAGTTCATCCGGATTCAGCCACATGCCCACGGAATAGGAGCTTCCGGAAATCAGGCCGTTTGGCAAACGGATGCCGGAGCTGCCATCCAATTGTGCTGCCTGTCCGTCTTCACCGCTTACATAAGTGATCGTACCGCCGGTGTTGTTCACCCGGTTCCCCGTTTCCACCCCCGCTTCAAGCCGTCCGCCGCTTTCCTCGAGATTGCCCTCAAAGTCATAGGCGCCAACTAAACCGTCCTCCAGTTGACTGCCGCTAAGTGCTACAACACCTACTGTGAAGGTTTTGGTAGCGCTCGCCTTGCCAAGCAGAATCGTAGCCGTCAGTTCCACAGACGTGTCACCACTGCCAACCTCCGGCCGTGTTACCTTCCCGTCATTTCCAACAACGGCTTCATTGGACGAAGACCAAGTTATCGCAATACCGCGTACACCTTCGCTCGGCAGGGTTAGATCCTTGTACACTTTACTTGTGTTGCCAAGTGTCAGGCCGCTTGAAGCATTGGCCACCAGTTGCTCATCGCTCAGTGTTTCCAGCGCACTGCCCCAGACGGCAACACCTTGATCCGACATGGCAGTGAAGGTCATGACATGATCTTGGCGCGTGGAATCCCACAGCTTGACGAAGACACCTTTGTACAGCCGTTCAACGGCAGTGCCGTTCTGTGTCTCGTTGATGAGCAGATCGGCATAATAATCGTCTTTCAGTTTCCAGGTCCCGTTCACCGATCCTGCAATGGTTCCGTCTGCCAGGAGTTCAATATCGGCGCTTGATTTGATTTTGGCGCTGATATCCTTGCAATGGTTGATGAACTGGTAGGTACCGGCGATGTCTTCCGCCGCTACTTTGCCGATAGTTTCGCCGGAGTAACGGTGCGCCGCGACCACTGGCCAGCCGTCCTCATTCATGAACATCTGATGTACGCGAAGCTCATGAGCTTCGCCCCGGTAAGGGAACCGGGTATGGAAGAAGTTGAACGTCTTCCCGCTGTCTTCATCGTAATATACCGAATTATGGCCGGATGAGACATAGCCATAGACCGGGAAGTCCGGATCGCCGTTCACGTTCGTGAACAGGAAGTTGCCCAGCAGCTTGTTGCCGTATGCCGAGTGGTCACCATCCGTGGTGAGCACCGCATCCTGCCCTGCTGCATCCTTGTAAGGACCGCTTGGGCTGCTCGAACGGAACTGCCGCATACTGTAGCCGCCATCTGCCGCAAGACCGCCATAGGTTACATACAGATAGTAGTAGTCCGTATTTTTGTCGTACATTACATACGGGCCTTCACCGGATTTATAATTGCCTCCCGAGATTTTGGTTCCAAAATAGCGGTCGATGATTCTGCCGTCCGCTGTCGTCCCGTCTTCTCCCGGATACTTGGGCTCACCGGTTGCAGGATCAACCTCCAGCACGAAAATCCCGCCCGACCATGATCCGTAGGTCATCCACAGCTTGCCGTCCTTATCATAGAACAGCGTAGGGTCAATTGCGTTTGTGTACATTTTATTGTTATACGTACCGTCGGTATTAAACCAGGCCGGATTCATTGCCTCTAGTATTCCATCATCAATCAGCGTCTGAATGTTGGTATTCGTCCATTTTTTGTTGACATCACTGTTCGCATCATAAGCTTCGCCTGCCGTGAAGCCGGAATACAGCACGGTTCCCCCGTAGGTGTAAGGTCCTTTAATATTTTGCGAAACGGCGTAGCCAATGGCTGAACGAATATAGGTGGAGGAAGTGGAATAATACATCATATAAGTGCCCTTGGTTCCATCCTCGTTAACATAGTCCTCATTCCAGAAAACATCCGGTGCCCAAACGGAGAAACCGCCTTTGCTGTCGGAATCGTTCTCCCCGGCCCAGGCGAAGGATTCCGCCAGATTCGCGGAAAGATCACCGTAGAGTACATTATCTGGCGTTTTATAGCCGTTGGTGAAAGTGCTCCAATTCATCAAATCTTGCGACTCAGCCGCCTCAATATGCGAACCGAAGACATAATACGTATCGCCATCCTTCACAACTGAGGGATCATGCACGGATACATTGCTGAACACCGGCGCGGTCGCTTCCGGCGAAACCACCGGTGTAGCCGTTGGTGACGGCGATGGTGTCGCACTTGGTGTCGCACTTGGCATCGGACTTGGTGTCGCTGTCGGTGATATCGGGGTCCCTCCCCCGCTGCCCGCAGTCGCTGTAGCAGTAGCCGTTGCCGCTGGTGTTTCCAGCTTGATCAGGGAGCTGTAGACCGGGTCAAAAATCACTTTGCCGCTGCCGTGGACAGTAATCTGCTCCTTCACGCCAACCTTCAGATTTTTAATCTCTGTGCCCGCTTCCACGCGCAGTCCCGTCTTACGGTTAAGCGTCATGTCAGTGATGCTGCCTCTGTTTAATACCAATGTCGGCTCACCCAGTGCATTCACGACTACTGAGTCGAAGCTGCCGCTAAGCGATACCACCGAATTTTTGGACAATGTCTGTTCCACTGTAATTTTACTGAAGCCCGTCCCGGTTGCCGCTGCATCCTCCTCAAGCTTGACGCCAGACTGAACAATGACGTCCGTTACAGCGCTGCTGCCTTTGGCTATGACGCGCAGCTTTCCGTTCTTTTTGTTCACCACCAGCCTGGAAGCCGTCGAATTGCTCATGACAACGCTGTTTTCACCACCGCCAGTGACAACTATTTTGCCTGCGACCTTTACGTTGTCGAGGGTAATGTCCCCTTCAGCAATCCCTTCGGTGAGATACAAGTTGCCCGCAATGCTGGCGTTCTTGAGCTCCACTCCGGCAGTGCTGACAACAACGTTCCGGGTAGTCAAATCGCTGTAGGTTCCGCTCTTGAGGATGATTTGCCCGGACAGTTTACTGATTAACCGCAGTGCCTCAGCTCTCGTTACCGCTCGTTTCCCCTTAATGCTGCCATCCTCGTACCCGCTGAGGAAACCGTCTCCCAGCAAAGTAAGTACAGCTTCCCTGCTCCACTCCGGCAGCTCCGCGGCATCCTTCGGCGCGGCAGCGGCGGTTGAAGCATCAAGCTGGAACAACCGGTACAGCATCACGGCCGCTTCCTGGCGGCTGACCGTTTGGGCGGGACGGAAGGTCCCGTCGCTGTAACCCGACACAAAACCGGCCGATAGCGCTTTCATAACATCACTATAATAAACGCTTCCTTCCACAACATCACTAAACCTGCTCTCGCTCAGAGTCTGCAGATTAAATACTCTGCCTACAAGTGAAACCCACTCTGCGCGGGTGATATTCTGCTCCGGTTTATAAACACCGTTCCCATAACCCGTGAGCAGACCATTATCTACCCATGTCTGAAAATCATCCTGTGCCCAGTGGCCTGTATAGTCAGGCACTGAGATTTTGGTTGTAAGCTGCCCCGCCTTGCTGTTATCTTTCACAGTCCCGGAAGCCGCCATGATCGGCGAAGGTACAAGCAGCAGCAGCGCAAGAAACGAAGACGTTAGCTTACCAGTCATCTTGTTCAAATGTGAGATCCTCCGATTCTAAAAAATAGTCATGCCTGGCCTTGCGATTACAATATCAAGAAATTAGCGGACTTCTTTCTGGTATGCGGCACCTCCCCTTTTATCACCTGCAAATAAAACGCTTTCATGTAGTCATTAAAAAAATGTTCTGCCGTAAGGTTTGGTTTATTTTAGATAAACAAAAACTAAAATATCATAAGTCGGCTTGAACGGTTTTATTTTAACGGTACAATCGGCAATTAGTCAATTAGAATTTTATATTAAAATAAATCGTTTTATATTTATGTTGATTATAAACTTCAGCAAAATAAAAAATATGAAATGAAACGCTGTGATCCGCTTCAGGCTAGCAAATGTATGTATATCACTGCTACAGGAGTCGTTGACGTGGGAGTGCCTATGATACAATAAGAACACTAACGAAAGCCAAAATGTGGAGGTGGAAGTTCGTGTCAAAGTTTGAAACAACCGGGGTCATCACGGCGAATGTGTACAAGGTAAGCCCGGAGCAGAAAGAACAGCTGAATCTTCTGGCAGAGGAGCGACTTCAAAAGGCACGTGAGGAGGCAATACCGAATATTCTCAAGCGGTACGAACAGCGGCAGGAAGAGATCCGGCAGTTAAAGGATTCATCGAAGAAATAAGCAAAGACCGATGACAATTATAGATCGAGTCGGCATAAATGATAACGGAAACATTCATGTCATCAATATATCAAAGAAGCCTGCAAGCACAAATGCGCATGCAGGCTTCTTTGGGAACTATCCATGTACAAAATCCAAAAAACGCGAAGATTGCAGTCCGCTTGCTTACCGCAAGCAATGGAAGTCCTTGAGTTAATTCACTGCGGTAATCCGCAAGGCCATATACTGCTTATTAGGCAGCTCGATGCGGTAGTCTCCTCGTACTAGCTCCTGCACAGCAGTGATGGTCATATTCCATGTATCGATAATTTCCAATCCGGTAATCATGATCGGGTGGCAAAATTAGCTTCTTAAAGGCCGGCCGCTGATTGCCGTAGTAATAGAGATAATATTCGCCCGCCTTCCCTGCGCCTCCATCCAGCATGGGCATGGGGAGCGGGTCGATCCCCTCACCAGGTCCCTCCTCCATGATACTGCGGAGGAAGGAGATCCGCTCCGCACTGTCCCCGTGAAGTTCTCCCCCATGAGACCACCATAAAATATCGCCGGGATGCACATAGGTTTCGCCATGTCCGGCATATCCGCCCCGCACCGCCGCCTCCCAAAAACGCCGCACTAGCTCCTGGGCTGTGATATTCCCCCAGTCATGGTTGATATTGCCCTCATAACAGCATTCATCAACAACTACCGGCTTGCGGTAGAGATTGCGCCATTCCTTGACCCGCAGAAGATCGGGATGCTGAATACTGCAATGAGTCACCCACGGTTTGCCGTGATCATAGAAGCCCTGCCAGTTATGATTGGAACGCAAATGCTGGTATGGATCAAGCTCCTGCACCAGCTGAAAATAATGATCCCAGTCTTCCGTTTTTTTCGCCCGCATCAGATTATGCTCATTGGCCATCGACCACCAGATATTCCGGAAAGCCGCCAGCCGGGCAACGACATAACGCAAATAGAAGTCATCACTTTCACGGTCCATTGTGGAGAAACCCCAGCGGTCATACGGATGGAAAAGAATAATATCCGCCTCAATCCCCAGCTGCTGCAAATCCAGAATACGCCGCTCCAGATTGGCAAAAAAGACGTGATTAAATCTGCGGAAGTCCCAGCCCCCGGATACAGAGCCCTGAAAAGCATAGTCTGCTGGATCAACCCGATTATAGTCATAATGCTTGGGGAAAATGCACATGCGGATTTTATTGAACGGCCCGGACTTCAGCGTTGCCAGGGTCTGTTCCTGCAATTCTTCCCTCTGATGAGTCCAGGCATAGCAAGTAGTGCCGAAGGAGAAATGTGGCGAGCCATCCGCATAGGCAAAATGGTATTGATTGCTCACACATACCGGCCCATGGTTACCTTCTCCAGCTTCCACGCAGACAAATTCTCCACTGATACCATCCAGCTCCGCAATGTTGCTGCGGGTTCTATATGTCCAAGTCCCCACGGTGTCAGGCATGAAACGGATTTTATAGCGCCCTTCACCATCATAGAAACCATCTGGCCGGAGCACGCGGTTGTTGTATTTAAACTCGGCGGTCAGGTCAACATTCACAAATGGATTGCCGCTGCAAGGCCCGTTCAGTTCCAATTCAAACAAACCCCAGCGTTCAGCTTCCTGTTTCATTCACAAGCCCCATTTCCTCTTATTGCCTACGCCATTATCCTTCCAGTGCTTTATATTCAAAAAAGTCAAAATACGCCTTTTTACTCTGCTGGTCCAGGTCCTGGGCGCAGACTCCTGCATAAGAGCCGGTGAACCCAAGTTTGCCGCCGTATTCATCGGACAGTGTGCCGAAATCAAGCGGTGTACACATCGCTGTCCAGACCTCTCCATCCGGGGAAGCGTAAAAAACGATATCCCGCCCGTTGATCTCTGCCTTGAGATAGTAGCGCTCCCAATCCTTCACCGAGATTTGCATGGAGGAGATTTCATCGTATTTACCGGCTCTGCACAGCACAACGCCAAGGCTTACGCCACGGATCTCATCGGCAGTTACCCGCAAATAATAATAGTCACTGTCATCGTAATAAAGTACCAGTCCCGCCATTTCCATCATGCTAACAGGACTAAACTCCATACAAGTGGACACCCTGCAGGCAAAATGCTGGATCGGGCGGGCGATCAGACTCTGATTATGCAGGGAAGCCAGCGATTCTCTGCCAGTCAGACGCAGAAAACCCGGACGCTCCGTCAAGCTGACCCATGAAGGATCAAAAGGAATACGAAGTCCCTGATAGGGATACCCCAGCTCTTCGCTGTCGAACTCATCGCGTTCCGGCAACGCTTCAAAGGGATACGGCGGCAGATCCGGCGCCTCTGTCACAAGAGCAGGCAGCTTCCCGCCATGCGCCAGCCGCAGCCAACCATCTTCGGTCCATACACAGTGCTGGATCGCCGTCTCTCTGCCGAGCGGATTCATCGTCCCTGTCCCGGGAATCGGGCGTGTGCACAAATGGGCCATATACCATTCGCCATTCTGTGTTTCCACCAGTGACCCATGACCGGCCTGCTGGAAGGGATAGGTCAAGTCATGGGCGGTCGTCATTATCGGATAATCGGGATCCGTTTCATAAGGACCGGTCAAGCTGCGGCTTCTCGCCATGGTGACCATATGGTTCACACCTGTGCCGCCTTCAGCAACAAGCAGATAGTAATAGCCATTGCGTTTGTACAATTGCGGACCTTCCGTAACTCCGGTCGGCGTCCCTTTATAGATTTCGTGCACCGGACCGGTCAGCTTGCCGGTTGAGAGATCATATTCCTGCATAATAATACCGGAGAAATTGCTGTGGCTCTTGCGGAAATCCCAGTGCATATTGAGCAGCCATTTCCGGCCGTCTGTATCATGGAACAGAAAGGGATCAAATCCGCTGCCGTTCAGCCGGACCGGCTCACTCCATGGCCCCCTAATATCGGGCGCTGTAATGAGGTAGTTATGCAGATCCTTATACACACTCTTGCGGGATTTCACATCCGTAAACAGTAAATAATACAACCCGTTATCAAATGAAAGCGCCGGTGCCCAAATGGAGCCGGAACTTACGTTGCCGCGCAGATCAACCTGCGAAGACTCCGTCAGTACACGGGTAAGCGAGTGCCAGTGAATCAGGTCGCGTGAATGGTGGATCTCGACACCCGGGAACCATTCAAAAGTAGATGTAGCAATATAATAATCATCCCCAACCCGTAAAAAAGACGGATCGGGATGAAAACCGGTCAATACCGGATTCACAATCGGTTGCACCATAAATTCTAAACCTCCAGGGATGATTGGATTGTCTATTTAAATTTTGGATTTACAGTTAATATTGTAGCGCTTGCAGGAGTTGAAAGTTATAATGAGTTATTATAAAATGTTTGTATTTTGTCATGATGGAGGAACTATGAAGCAGCTGTTCGAACCTGTTATTTTCACGGACCACAAGTCGCTGATCTGGGACTATCAGCTATACACCGATGACTATTACAAGGGCTACTACCACTGGCACCAGTGCTGCGAGATCATGTATATCCACAGCGGTCAGGGCAATGTTGTCGTCAATCAGCAAATGTATGATATCCGCTCCGGCATGCTGTTTTTTTTCCAGCCTTATCAGCTGCACCGGATTTATTCGGAGGTCTCTGCGGAATGCCCATTTGTGCGCAGCATTTTCTATGTGGATCCGCATACCGCTGAGAATCTGCTGAAGGACTTCCCCAAGCGCAAGGCGCTCTTCTCTGCCTTATGGCAGGGCAAGAACACCTATTGCGGGTTTGATCTCGGCAGTCAGAATGAGGCCATACAATGGATTTATACCCAGTATGATCAGTGCCGGACCCATTCCCCAGTGGAAGATTCCGAGGATATTACAATGCTGCTTACGCAATTACTGAGCTGCCTGGGAACCGGCGGCAACATGTTGATCCAACCGAAGGAACGGCGGAATCTCCGCTATTCCGAGCAGATCATGAACTGGATCGAGGAGCATTACCAGGAAGAGGTGAACCTCGAGCAGCTCGCAGCGGAGACCCATTTATCGAAGTCTTATGTCTCGCGGATCTTCCACCAGGAAACGGGAAGCCGCCTGGTCGACTATCTGACCGCCCGGCGGATCAAGCAAGCCTGCCGCTTGCTCAGCACAACGGACATGCCTGTGGAGCAGATCGGTATCAAGGTGGGTTTCCCGAATGCCTCCTATTTCAACCAGCTGTTCAAAAGAGTCCTCTGCACCACTCCCCTAAAATACCGGAAGAGTAATTAACGGGAATCTTCACTTACAAAAACAATATTGCGCGCATATTCATTGATCAGCATTAGGTCTGTGCGCGCCTCTCCTATCACTTCGCCATTGATCTGCAAATTGATAAAAGATACACCGTCTACGCCCCGTTTTCCATCGTATCCATAAATACGGGAAGGTTGGATGTCAGCTCCGTCATAACGGACATTGCGGAACGTAATATTTTCGATGCCCGAGCCCGGTTCCGGATTATAATCCTTGTTCATCACCACACGCAGATCCAGCAGCTGACCCTGCTCTATCCGTTCCACCCTGATATCGCTATACAGGATATTCCGCACCATATTGCGGTCCCCGGCATTAATCGCCAGTGCTCCCCAATAATTCTCCTGAGGTTCATGATGCTCCAGAATATCGATATTCTCGAACACAATGTTCTCGATCAAATCCCCGCTCCGCTGGTGATCTCCATGGGTGCCAATCATCAGCGGATGAGCCACATCGGCCCATAGAATGGAGTCCCGTACGCTAATGTTACGACTGTCTCCATAGAAATCCCATCTGGAGCCGTAAATGGCGATGCAGTCGTCGGAATTCCGCATGAAGACATCACGGATGTCAATATCGCTGCTCGCCATGATGTCGATTCCGTCGCTCCAGCCCCGTGTGCTGAATGACTTCAGGTTGTTGATCGAAATCTTAGCAGACTGCCCGATAAATACACTGTAATGCGGCGGGTCAATGACGGTAATTCCTTCCACATTCACCCGTTGCGAGAAGACAATTCGTACACCGCGAAAAGCCGAAAACCGGTGGAAATCCGCCAAATAAATGACACCCCGCCCGTGGATGGTTACATCCTCTACTCCTTCACACACCAGTGAACCTACTAGGACTGACCCTCCGGCAAGATATACGGTCGTTCCCGAGGGCACCGGAAATGCCGTTTCTTCGATGTAATGGGTGCCTGGTGCAAAATAGAGTGTTTGCGGGGTTCCGCCTCCGGCCTCTCTGGTCGTTTCGAGCAGGCTTAACAGATCGGGAGTCCGGTGAATGCCCGGCTGAATCAGGTGCACGCTGGCATACCCAGGCTGAGGCACATTTTCCTCCTGCTCATTCGCGAACAGATGCAGATTACGGAAACGGTCGCCGTTTATTTCCACCGAAAGCTTTTGCGGGCCGTTCAACAGGAATGAGAGTTTGCGGCCATCCTGCTCAAATTTGATATTTCTTGCTGCCGGAGCAATATTCACATGAGTAATTTCTGTATAGAGACATGTAATTTCCACTTCAGCCACACCCTGCAGATCAAAAAAAGCGAGCGATGCCGGGCGGACCTGATGCATGTCCACTTTGACCTCGTAAATCAAAAGCGGCTGCCATTCCCCTCCAACCGGACGAACCTTAACCCTGAAATCCTCCCTGAGCGGTATGTAATTAGGAGCGTTATAAATTTGCACTTGGTTCATTGACCTGAGTCCCCCCTGTAATTTTCCTATTCATATTATAAAGTTCAGGGGCCGCACAAGAGTTTGGCAACGTTATAAGGAAATGTTTATATTTTGTCGCGTTAGCAGTAGTTGTGGAATTCGCGAATGATCTTTATTCAGTTATTATCATGACAATATTTCGATATTTTTGAATATCAAATCGCAACTTTGACAATACGGATAGCGATATACTGGGGGCACATCTAAACATTGGAGGATTCGCGATGAGTAAAACGTATTGGCAGGAAATCATGGACAGACTCGATACAAAGGTAACGCGCATGGTGGAGCAAATCGGCGGCAAATGCCCGCATTTCGCCGGAGCAGACGGCAAATTTGACGATATCGGCTCAGACTGGTGGACGACGGGCTTTTGGCCGGGCCTCCTGTGGATTATGCATGATATGACCGGAAAGGACCTGTACAAGGAGGCCGCCTGGCATTGGGACGGCACACTCGAGGAATGGTTTGTTAAACCGACCGTTGAATTGCATCATGATGTAGGTTTTCAATTTCTGCCGACAGCCGTAATCAAGAATACTTTGACCGGAGATGAGGATGGGCTGCGCAGAGGACTTGAGGCCGCCAATTTCCTCGCTGCACGCTACAATCCGGTGGGCAAATTCATCCGTGCGTGGAATGAGGATAAATACGGCTGGGTAATTATCGACTGCATGCTGAATATCTCTCTGCTGTTCTGGGCGAGCAAGGTCAGCGGCGATCCGCGGTACAAGCATATTGCTGTGAGCCATGCCGAAACGGCGATGAAATATGGCGTCAATGAAGACGGATCGACCAAACATATTCTCTCCTTCGACGCAGAGACCGGAGAATACATCGAGAACTTTGGCGGACAGGGTTATTCCGCCGAATCCTGCTGGAGCCGCGGGGCAGCCTGGGGACTTTATGGCTTCATCAACACTTACCGCCACAGCGGGGATGAGCGTTTTCTGGATACGGCCAAGCGGATTGCCCATTATTTCATCGCGGCATTGCCTGAGGATCAGGTGCCGTATTGGGATTTCCGTCTGGAGGATGACAAGCGGATGTTCAGAGACAGCTCGGCTGCATCCATCGCTGCCTCCGGATTGCTGGAACTCGCTGAAGTTGTTCCGCCCGGTGAGAAGAGCCTTTACGCTAATGCTGCAGAACGGATCTTGCGCTCGCTGACAGAGAACTACGCCACCTGGAACCAGCCGGAGCATGAAGCCATTCTGCTGCACGGTACGGGCAGCGGAACCTCCTTCATCGACGTGTCACTGATTTACGGGGACTACTACTATGTGGAAGCTGTCTCGAAATTGAATGGATGGAAACATCGCATTTTCTAAGCTTGAGAATGAAGCATGTGACCATAGAAAACGCCTTGCTCTCCCTAAGAGGACAAGGCGTTTTGTATTGATACGTACAGTTTATTTATGCTGAGTATTCGCTTCATTGATCAGTTTTTCAGCTTCTATTGGAGTTAACTTTCCAGCTTTCACCTGTCTTTCGCAATAAAGCTTTATTGCAGCCAGCAATTCTTCTTTGGTGTCATAGGGCCCGATGTCTGATGTATTTCCGTTGTCATCGGAAATTGTCATTCCGTGGGCTGAAGATACCTCTATTTCTCCAGGGTTATACGACAATATCACGTCATCTTTTCCATCCACCGATTTTGAGACCTTCACACCCTTCTTAATATCCTCCAATATTCCTTCATACATGGCGATGGCCTCATTAACCTTCTTGGGGGTCCATTCATACCAGCCGTCGGTCGGATTCCAGCCTTTTCCGCCGATGATCGTTTGCAGCGATTTCTTTTCTTCCGCAAGCCATGCTTTATATTCTTCATAGGTCCACCATACAACCTCTGGCGTCGGATTTGCTTGTTCATATGCTTCTTCACTCGTCCACGTTTTCCCGTCATTGATACTGATTTGAACTGCTCCAGTTTCATCGCTATAGGAATAAGCAGTACCAGACGACTGACCCGCTGTGTCAGGCTGGCCCTCGGAATCATCCGAATAGGCGAAGTCTTCATTGTCCGCAATACCGAGTTCCTTTCTTTTCTCAGCGAACTCCTTTTGCAAAGCTTTCTTCTCGGCTGTTGTCTTGCTGAACTCTTCCGGGCTCCGCTTTTCGATTCCGGCCAGTTTGCCATTCTTATAGACTGCATATACATCTACAGTTCCATCCATCATGGACTGGCCGACTCCCGCCTGTTCATCAAAGAAATCACGGACTTCTTCATTTTGATACATTAACTCGTGGCTTTTTGCATCATAGACCAGACCGTAGGGTTCATAAACCGCCAGCGAATTATCACCCAAAGCACTGCCAGAAACCGGCTTAGCAGCACTGGTTGCAAAAGCAGTGACTGTACCCGCAATCAGCAGCAATGCAGCTGCAGATCCAAAAGCTGTCGTTTTTTTCATTTTCATAATCGCAATGATCCTCTCTTCAATTGAATTTTTACTGAAGCTATTGAATAACGGAGTCACCTTGCTTTTCTTCTCCTCCATCCCAATCAGCGTCATAGCATAAGCCGCTTTTACGGGTTCCCCAAATGTCCGCACGACGGTTTCATCACAGGAGAGTTCAATATCACGATTGACCAGGATATACATCACCCACACCATTGGATTGAACCAGTGCAGGCACAGGCCAAATGTCAACACCAGCTTGGTCAATGCATCAAACCGCCGGATATGCACAAATTCATGGGTAAAAATATACCGCAGCCTCGTTTCATCAGTCCAATCCATATCTTTAGGCATGAGTATTACAGGGTGGAGAATGCCATACGTCAACGGCGCTTTGATTTGATCCGATTGCCTGATTTGTACCTGCCGGCGCAGGGGATGTGCCTGCAGCCAACGGGCGGTAAAATCATTCCCGACCGGCAGAGAGGTTTGAAACTCCCTGCGGCATTTAATATAGGTCACGATAAAAAACAGGGCAAAGGCACACATCCCTAGCAGCCCAATGATGACAAGAGGTGAAATGGATGCTGATGCCGATCCCGATGACGCGACATTTCCAATTGACTCCGCTGTCCCTGAAAAATTCACGGTATGTAAGATTCTTGCTGCTTCCGCAGGAGGCGGAGTTGAGGATGTTGTCCTAAATACCCGCTCCAGCTTCTCTAAACCTGTGTAGAAGCTGAAGGGAGACGGGATCGAGAACGGAATAAGCAAACGGCAGAGCACCACGCCCCAAAGTACGAGAAACGTTTTCTTCGGGAGCTTATGCAAGGTTAGCGCACGAACAACCACGATCGCAATAATGAGTACAGCCGCGGTCAGGCTCATTTGAAAAACATCCATCAGCCAGCTCATTTCAATTGCTCCACGAGCTGCTTGAGTCTTGCGATCTCCTTAGCGGATAGTTTCTTCGTGTTCAAAAGGGAAGCAAACAACATCTCGGTGGAGCCGTCAAAGACCTTGTTTATCAACTCAGCTGTTTCTTGTTCCTGTACCTGTTCTTTAGGGAGAATAGCCCGGCAGAGAAAATTAGGTTCAAGCCGTTCTATGGCACCCTTGTCGATACATTTCTTGATCACAGTGTAGGTGGTATTCTTGTTCCAGCCCACTTGCTCACTCAGGACTTCAGCAAGCTGCTTGGCGGTTATAGTCCCTTCCTTCCATAAGACATCCATCACCTTGAGCTCAGAGTCAAAAAGTTTAATTTGAATATGGATCATCTCCTTTCAGACTATTGCAATAGTTTGTAAGTTCATACTACTACGATAGTCTGCACATTTCAAGACTACTGTAGTAGTTTTTGGAAATTTTATTTCTCTTACAGGATTTCCGTATTTCAAAATGACTAAAAAGCGGTCACCCGGTCATGATCTAACCGGAGGACCGCTTATTCTGGTATTCCCTATATCAAATACTCGCCTTGTGCTTGTGCTGGAGCACTCCGCTTAGTGTTCATCCAGCCACAGGATAGCTGTTACCCCGCGAGGATAATATTTGCTGCCGGTAATTTCCCCGGAGATGATCTGGTCGCTCCAGCTCCAAATGGAAAGCTGCGGATGCGTGAGCCATTCCACATGCGCCCGGTCCGCTTCCCGGCCGGCTTCATTCCATTCCAGCCCAAGAATTTGTCTGGCGATAAATTGGCAGAGATACACTTTGCTCAGCCAGCTGTTGTTGCTGGTAGAGGAGATTTTCCAGCCGCCGTTCTCGAACAGGCAGACACCCTGCACAAGAACCGCCTCCAGATGCCGCTCCAATGCCGCGATATAAGCGCCGAACCGGCCTCCGCGTTCCAGTGCTTCCTTGCAGCCTGTGAAATACGGGAAGACCAGACCTTCAATCGCCGGGATGATCTTCGAATCATTCCCTTCCCCAATCACTGCCGGGATATAACCATCTTCTGTCACGCTGGCAACAATAGTTGCCGCGCAGCGTTCTGCTTGAGCTCCGGCTGTTTCTGACAGTTCCGTGTTTCCATTCTCCCGGAAAATCTTCTCCATGGCCAGATAAGCCGCCCAGCACTTCCCGGCAAGATAGATGTTGTTGCGGGCCTGGCCAAGCGAAACATCCAGGCTGTCATAGGTGGTAATTTCGGCACCACCCATTGTGCGCGAGCTGTCGAGGCCCATAACTCCGTTTCTCTGCTCCGGGTCCGGATGATCGCGGTTCAGCATACTTTGCAGGCAGCTCTCCAGCACGGTCAGATTCCGCTCCATCCAGGAAAGATCGCCTGTATGCTCCAGGTAAACGGCCGACGTAAGAACCCAGTTGACCAGCTGTTCATGAGTCATATGCGAGAAGCAGCCGTCAATGCCGTACATCTCATAGGCGGAATAACCGGGACGTGATACAGCATTTGCCACCCCCATATCATGGGTAAAGCTGAGACCTCCAGGGTACTCCGTTTGGTCGCCAGGGAAGCGGACCGTATCGACGTAGCTGAATCTGTCTACGAACATATCCAGCTCGTTGCGCACCGTCCATGGATTCATCTTCAGTTCATAGAACAGCTGATCGACGGTAAGGTCGAAGGTGTTCATCATCCGGTATTCGCCTTCATTTACGATCCAGAACGGCTTGCCCTTGTAGTCCAGCAGCTGCGTCGAGCCGTAATAGCTGCGGATAGCATGGGCCAGCATAAAGGTCTGATCCCTACTAAGGCCGGTGTTTTCCAGCAGGCTGTTCGCCTGCAGCGCCTGCTGCTTCAATTCATCAAAATGCGACAACGCATATTCCGCCACGGACTCCACATTGCTGAAATAGCGGTTGTAGTAATAAGAAGCATCCATACCGGAGGTAACGTAACCTGACCGGTGGAAGCTGACAGCGAAACGGTAGGTCTTCCGGACACCAGGCGGAACATCCATAACAAGCGCTCCTACCCGGCCAAGGCCAAAGGTCCAATTCTCCTCCAGCTCCGACAGCAGAATATCCTCCAATTTGAAATGCATGGCCGACCTTGCCGTTCCCTGCTCTGCGGCAATCGCCACAAATCTTCCCTGACCGACACCGGCAAGCTCTGCGGAGCAATCATCCAGTCTTCTCATCGCACTATAGGGATCGTTGCCCTGGAAGCCGAAAAATGCACGCCGCTCAACTTCACCGGCAGTGTTATCTACTTCAAATTCCACCAGCAGTGCCGGCAGCAAAATCCCCTTCAACTCTTCTTCCGAAGCCGTCTCCGGGTCCGGCACGGACCGCACCGGCGAATAAATGCGAAAGGTCAAATCACCGGCCTGCCAGCTGTCTGTAGTCAGCTTGAAATCCCGGACAATTTCCCCGTCCGCAAACGGAAAGAGGATCCGCGGCTTAGACGGTTTAGGATCAGGATTCTCGATATCGTAGCGCTTGCTCTCATCCTCCCCGTCATGCTCGTGAAACGGCAGCGTATCAAAGCCGCTGCCATCCTTCCGCTGCAGTCCGATAAATATATTCTGTCTGGGCGGCTTCCCGGCTTCCAGATCAAAGCCGCCTCCCGCACCCTTAAATCCTAATGTAAAGCTGGCAAAAGAGCCGATCGGTGAATGATGGGCGTTGAAAAACTGATTCTGCGGCATATCGTAAAAACACTCCCTCCAGGCTGATTCCCGGCGGCGGCCGGGCTCTATCTCTATGTTATCTATGCCGCCCTGGGTGCGACAGGGCCAAAGCCGCCTATTATTTGGGCAAATCAATCGCCTGGAGCAAGCTATGCTATAATAAACCCATATTCTATTCGAAAATGAGGATGGCAATGAAGTCAAATGATCCCGGCATTCAGCATTCCCTCGACGGCCGGATGTCACCAGACATCCAGGCAGCTTTTCATATTTTTGCCGCCCACTGGCGCAAAGTAAATACGCAGTGGCAGTATCCAGTACATACCCACCCAATGTTTGAAATCAATGTAGTTCTGCAAGGCAGGCAGCAAATGACGGTCGGCGGCCGCGCTTACGTTCAGGAAAGCGGAGATATTCTATTCATCCGCCCCGGCGTGCAGCATTCCAGCCTCGGCGCGGATTCCGGCAATGAAATGACTTATTTCTGCCTGCATTTTGATATTGATGATCTGATTCTGCGGCGTTCCCTAATGACGATGGATACGGTAAGTCTCAGCGGGAGCAGCCCGGAGCTGCGGTCTATCCGCTCTGCGCTGGACATTATCATCAGCAGGGTGATTCTCTCCGAAGCCAGCGATTCGCAGTTGAACCGGTTGATGATACTGAACGCCTCATTGCAGCTATTCACCGCACTCAGCGGCTGGGTCTTGGCCGAAATGCCTGTTGTTTCTGGAAGCGCACTTCCGGGAGTCACGGAGAATACCGTTGCCCTGGCGAATGCCATCGAAGGCCTGCTGCAGGAATCCGTCTTCACGGCAGAAGCTACAGGCAGCCGTGGTGAAGGTATTGAAGGCATTGCAGCGCAGCTGGGTTATAGCCCGAATCACTGCAACCGGGCCTTCCGTCAGATCTACGGGATGTCTCCGAGACAATATCTCTCCGATCTGATTATCCGCCATGCCAAGCTGCTGCTGCTTGACAACAGCCTGTCCGTCGAAGCGATTGCCCATCGGCTCGGTTACCGCGACGTCTCCCATTTCAGCAAACAATTTAAGCGCTGGACTGGCCTGCCTCCAATGGGCTACCGCAGGCTTACAGCTGATCCTGAGCTGTCAAACGATAAATTAAGCTAAACATCAGGGGTTGAAAGTGAAAGGTTAAGCCCGGCAGTGTATAGGGAAATGCAGCAAGGCCGCCCCTGTGATCTAGGGGCAGCCTCAATAACAGATTATGCTTAACCTTTGGTAGCGCCTGCGGCGATGCCTTTAACAAAATACTTTTGCAGCGATACAAAAACAATCAGCACAGGCACAACGGACATCGCTGTTCCGGCAAAAATCATATCCCAGCGGGAGGAAAATTCACCGATATAGCGGTAGATTTCCACGACCATCGTCTTGGCTTCGCCTGAAGGAAGCACGAGCATCGGCAGCAGGAAGTCATTCCAGATCCCCAGACCGTTAAGCACAACCATGCTTGCCGTAACCGGTCCCATAAGCGGGAAGACAATTTTCCAGAAGATTCCGTAACGGGAGCAGCCGTCAATCTCTGCCGCTTCCTCAATTTCCTGCGGAATGCCTTTGACAAAGCTGGTGTAGAGCAGGCAGCCAAAGCCGACAGCCCCGGCAACATAGACCAGAATCGGACCGGCAAGACTTCCGTACAACCCGAACATTCTCAGCTCTTTGAACAAAGGGATCATGTAAGCCTGAAACGGAATCATCATCCCGGCCAGGAAATACAGGAACATAAACTTGGTCCAGCGGACATTTCTGCGTTCGATGGCGTAACCCGCCATAGGAATGATCAAGACCTGAGCAACGATCGAAACCAGTGTTAGAATCAGACTGTTCAGGATCGCCCGGGGAAATTCGGTTTCTGTGAGCAGGTATTTAAAGCTGTCCAGATATAATCCCTTAGGGAACGCGATGGCGTCCCTCATAATTTCGGCGTTGCTTTTAAAGGCGGACATCAGGTTAAAGAAGATCGGGAAAAAGAAAATGATCGCCAGCAGCAGCGTTACAATAAACAGGGAAATCTCCCAGAGTCTTTTTTTCGTATGAATCGTCATATTACATCTGCACCTCACGTTTCCGGAGGAATTTAACCTGGATGACCGTAATAATCATAATGATCAGGAAGAGCACCATTGCCAGCGCCGTACCAAAGCCCTGCCTTAGTTCGCCAAAGCCGACTTTATAAATAATATAGGTCAATGTCTCGGTATCAAAGCCGGGGCCCCCATCGGTCATTACTGCAATCTGATCAAAAATCTTCAGCGCACTGATCATGGAGAGCACCATACATACGGTCATCGATCCGGCTAATAGCGGGAAGGTAATGTGGCGGAATTGCTGCCAGCCGTTCGCACCGTCAATGCTCGCCGCTTCATTCAGCTCAGCAGGAATGCCCTGCAGCCCCGCCAGATAGATGATCATGTAATACCCCGCGCCTTTCCACACCGTGGACAAAATGATCGAAATCATCGCATACTTCGGATTCCCGAGCCAGTCTACCATCCAGCTTCCCAGCCCGACACTATCCAGAATCTGATTAAACACACCAAAGTTATAGTTCAAAATCATGGCCCAGACAAACCCCATTACAATCCCGCTGAGCAGAGTAGGGAAATAAAAAATACTTCTGAACAGATTGCGGAACCAGCGTACTTTATCTACAAGAATGGCCAAGGCAATAGCGGCGATATTCTCCAGCACTACCAGGCTGACCGTCATAAGCAAAGTATTCTTCAGCGCGTTGTGAACGCGGGGGCTATGCCAGATTTCCACAAAGTTAGCGAACCCGATGTACCTCACATCTTCGCTGATGCCATCCCATGAGGTGAAGCTTAAATATATACTTCCTACAGTAGGAACAATAACGAACAACGTATAAATCAAAAATGATGGCAAAATAAACATGAACGCGTAGGACTGCCACTTCTTCTTTTTCTTCGGAACGGCTGCCGCCAGCGGCTTGTCTGCTCTCTCTATTGCTGTAGCCATAGTTACTCTCCCTCCCGGAGATCGCCGGTGAAGAGGAGTGGTTCACCTTGAACGGAGGCACTCCTCTTCCGGACGCTCTTTCTTTACTGTTGATTAGCCTTCACTTGCGCATCGTATTCGGTATCGGCTTGTTTCATATAACTAGCTACATCTTCATCATTCACAACCAAATCCTGCAGCAATTTATAGTACCAGTTGCGGAACTGCGGCGGAATCTGGTTATCCCCCCACCAGTTGTTGATTGCCAGGGATTTGGTAACGTTAGGATCAGCAATCAAATCCAGGGCTATCTTCATTTGCTCGCCCGTCTCGTAGGTTACCTTCTCTTTTGTGGATGGAATGGCATTAACGCTGGCCAGATACGGTGAATATTGTTCAGGTGCAAAGAAGTATCTGATAAATTCTTTAATGGCTTGTGTTTTGTCGGCGTCTTTGGCGGCTTCAGCGGACAGAGACCAGCCGGCAGGTGACGGAAGGCCAATTACGTTCACTTTGCCTTCACGGTCAGGAATCGCATAGAACCCGAAATCGAAGTTTGGATCGGCCTCTTTAATTTGCGAGAACATCCATGTGCCGGAGTAGAGCTGAGCGGCTTTGCCGGAGACCAGAATAGATGCCGTCTGGTTGTCACCGGTGCTTAGCCAGCCCTTGTCGACGTAATTCTTGAACAGGTCTTTAAAATCCGTCATGGCCTGAACCACATTGGCATCCGTAAAGCTGACTGTTTTGGCCGTACGTTTGGAGTTCCAATCCGGGTCCTTTGAATACACATCGTCAATCAGGAATTTATTCACCCAGAAGCCCATGTGGAAAATATCCTTACCGCCAACCACCAGCGGGGTGATTCCGCCAGATTTCAGCTTCTCCTGGATCGCCAGGAACTCATCATAGGTTTTGGGGAGTTCAGTAATTCCGGCATCGGTATAAGCTTTTTTGCTGTAAATAATGCCTTGTGGCACGTTGACGGACAGCGGAGCATTCCAGACCTTGCCTTCTACCTGCGGAGGATTATCGAATAAATCCAGCAGGTCGGTTGGCAGCTCAACAATTTTACCGGCATCGGCAAATACCTCGGTATCACGCATTTCCACCAAATCCGGGAATTCACCTACCGCATCTTTGGTTTTCAGCCAATCGAGATAAGCGGCGGAGGTCGTTTCGCTGAGATCTTTAATCTTCACATTCGGATTAGCTGCCATAAAGGCTTTGACCGAATTGGCAATCGCCTGTTTCGTTGCAGGATCACCGGCGGCGTAACCGATGGTGAAACTAACCTCTTTCTTCGTATCCGCCGCTGCCGCACTCGGAGCATTGGATGCCGCTGTCTTATCACCGGTATTGGCATTTCCGTTATTATTGTTGCTGCCGCAAGCCGACAGGATAGCCGTAGCAGCAAGCAGCGTCACTGACAGCTTTGTCATTGTTTTTGTAATCATCTGTAGAACAACCCCCTAAAATTTTGTTAGCATCACTACGGGAAACACTTCGTACCTTCGTATAAAACAGAGTATGAATTTTGGAAAACTGCTGTGGAACCGTAAGTTGGTTGCAGACTGGAAACTGGGGTTTGATGTGCGCATCATCTTTTCGAAAGCGTTTCCTTGCTACTAGCATAGCACCCGCCGATTCGGGTTAGAATGAAGTTTCTTAAGGCTCATGTGCGGTAAATTTAAGAGGAAAACCCAAGCAGAAGTGGTTGAGCATTCCCAAAAAGTACAAAAAAACGGAGGTCCGGGGACCTCCGTCTGTATAAAAAGGCTACTTTATCATCAAGTTTCTTCAAGAGATTACTCTTACTAAGGCTAGTTTTCCTTTACCTGCCTGTCGTATTCTGCATCCACTAGCTTCATATAATCTCTTACGTTACCACCCTTCACTACCATCTCCTGCAGCAGCTTGTAGTACCAGTTGCGGAACTGCTGAGGAATAAGGTTGCTGCCCCACCAGTTGTTGATCTTCAGTGACTTGGTCACCTTCGGATCCTTGATCAGGTCCAGAGCTGCCTTCATTTGTTCACCCGTATTGTAGGTAATCTTGTCTGTGGTAGAGGGAATCACGTTCAGCCGGGCCAGGAAGGTGGAATATTGTTCCGGGGCAAAGAAAAACCTGATAAAGTCTTTAATTGCTTCTCTTTTGTCAGGGTCACCCGCGGCTTCCGCCGACAAGGACCAGCCTGAGGGAGACGGCAGTCCCACAACATTTATGTTGCCTTCACGGTCAGGCACAGCATAAAATCCGTATTCGAAGCTTGGATCGGCTTCCTCTATCTGCGAGAACATCCAGGTTCCCGAGAAAAGCTGCGCCGCCTTGCCGGATACGAGAATGGAAGCCGTCTGGTTATCTCCGGTGCTGAGCCAGTCTTTATTCACATAATTAGTGAACAGATCCTTAAAATCACTCATCGCCTGAATCACATTATCATCCGTGAAGCTGACGATTCCCGCAGTACGCTTGGAGTTCCAGTCCGGGTCCTTGGAGTACACCTCGTCAATCAGAAATTTATTCACCCAGAAGCCCATGTGGAATATATCCTTACCGCCGACAACCAGGGGAGTAATGCCGCTCGATTTCAGCTTTTCCTGGATGTCCAGGAATTCATAGTAAGTTGTCGGCAGCTCGGTAATACCGGCAGCAGCATAGGCTTTTTTACTATAGATAATCCCTTCTGGCACGTTTATGAAAAGCGGTGCGTTCCAGACCTTGCCGTCAACCAGCGGCGGGTGATCGAACAGTTCCACTAAATCGGACGGCAGCGGGACAATTTTATCGGCAGCAGCAAAGGCTTCGGTATCGCGCATTTCAAGCAAATCCGGAAACTCCCCTACCGCGTCCTTGATTTTCAGCCAATCCAGGTAGGCGTTTGAGGACATCTCAGCCACATCATTGATCATCACATGGGGATGAAGCTGCATGTAGCTTTTGATCGCCGCCGCAATGGCCTGTCTGGTTGCCGGGTCGCCGGCTGCATAAGCGATGCTGAATTGAACCTTTTCCCCGCTGTCTGCTTCAATATCGTCAGCTCCTGTAACGTCACCCCCATGATTCGCAGAATTACTGTTAGAGCCACGATCACTCTCACAAGCTGTCAGAATGCCGGTGGTCATTAGCAGCAGTAAAGACAGCAGGGTAAACATTTTTTTGCAGAACATAAGCAGTGACCTCCCGGGTATAATGTGGGATTATTCGCTAATCGGAAACAGCAGTGTAATGGAGGTTCCGATATGCTCGCGGCTGCTGACGGACAACCCGTACGCCTCACCGAAGCTGGAACGGATCCGCTCATGCACATTTTTCAAACCAACATTTTTGCTGGGGGCCTCGGCATCATTCAATGATTGGGTAATACGCGCCAGTTCTTCCCTGCTCATGCCGATGCCATCATCGTACACGGTGACCGCAAGGACATTCCCCCGACGTTCCACCGTGATGCCTACCGTACCTTTCCCTTTAAGCCGCAGGCCGTGCTGAACCGCATTCTCTACAATGGGCTGCAGCGAAAGTTTCAGTATCGGCCAATCCATCTGAATGTCAGCAGCGATGTCCAGATGAAGCTCATACCGGTTCTCAAAACGGACGGAAATAATATAAAAGTAATTCTGCAAATGCTCCAGCTCACTGCCAAGACTTACACGGTCTTCCCCGTAATCAATGACATATTTCAGCTGGTTGGAGAGGGCAAGAATCATATCGGCCACTTCTCCGGCTTCCTTGTCCACCGCATTCATACGGATAACTTCAAGCGTGTTATATAAATAATGAGGGCGGATTTGGCTTTTCAGCGCATTCAGCTCTGTTTGTTTCTGCTTGATCTGAGCCACGTACGCCTCATCAATATAGACCTGCAGCCGCTCCACCATCCGGTTGAATCCATGCGCCAGCCGGCCCATTTCATCATTGGTATTCACGCTGACCTGAATGTCCAGCTTGCCCGATTCCACCACCGTCATCTGTTTTATGAGCTCACGGATCGGAGCGGCAAGCCTGCGGGAAAACCACACTCCCATAATAATCATTACAAAGGCACAGATCAGAATGGCGATGTATACGGTGGTTCTGGCAGACAGAAGCTGTTCGAACAAGCTGCCCCGGTGGATCTTGGCGATAAGCTTCCCCTGCAAAAAAGGGATATCCTCGCTGAGGATAATCATTTCATTGTTCTGATTGTCTGGCTGTGCGATGATGCCTGAAGTCTCTTTTTGATTGCTGAAATAAATTCTGCCTTCACCGTCCAGCAAATACAGTTCATCCTTCTCCCCAAGATTCAGCTCTCTGAAGAACTGCTGGAACAAAGCGGTGTCGATATCGAGAAAAAGTGTTCCCACAACCTTCGGTTCTTTGGTCACACGCCCTGAGGTGTCAATCAGACTGCGCCCGATGGTGAACACTTGTCTTTGCGACTGGAAGAAATAATTATCTATATGCGTAGGAAAGATTTCCACCTTCGAGGGGTTCTCTTCCATCTTCGCCAGCCAGGCCGGGATTGGGACCGGTTCACCGGACAACGAGCGGTTCTCTTTCTCCTGGGAATAAATCTTGCCGTCAGACTGGCGGACAAATTGCACTCCTGTAATATAAGGATCGCTGAATAGCAGCGTCTTCAGAAAGGAGTCAATCGGAATGGTGTTGATCTGCTCCCGCTCATTGACATTGGTCGCCTGGTTCTGTGTATAGCTCTCAATAAAACCTTCATAACGGCCGGTATACATCAGCTTGGAGGTTTCATTATATTGATTAAATGCGGTATTCAGATTGTAGCTCATATACAGAACCATCTGCTGCAAATTACTGGTGGTGTAGCGCTCCACATAGCCAGAGAAGGTCTTCACGGAGAAGAAGCTGAGTGCAAGCAGCGGTATCAGCCCGACCAATAAAAAGGAAGCGGAAAATTTCACGAAAATGCTCTTGGATCTGCGTCCCCAGATCAGCACGAACACCCCTCTTTTCTCTAAGAAAAATGTCTGTTAATTTCTGAGTGAATGTTTATATTCCTGCGGCAGCTTGCCGTATTTCTTCTTGAACATATCACTGAAATGCCGGGCATTATTATAGCCCACCAGCTCGGCAATTTCATACACCATCAGGTCACTCTGCAGCAGCAGGCGCAGCGCATGGCCCATTCTGACTTCGGTGAGATAGGATTTGAAATTTTGCCCGGTATGCTTTTTGAAGAAACTGCTGAAATAATACGGATTCATATAAACCAGTGACGCTGTTGACTCCAGTGTGATGTTCTCCGCATAATGCTCTTCCACATAAGCCTTCACCTGCATGAGCTGGGGCATCTCTTTCCCGCCAGCCTTACAGGCCAGCTGATCATACATCTTATTGACGACATCCTCAAATGCCTGCTGCAGCTCAGCATAGGTTGGCGCATCGGTCAATTTCTCCAGCAGCGGCTTGTCGTCCTGAACCAGCAGCCCGGCGTCCACACCATAGTCAGCAAGCTCCTGCTCCAGCTGAATAATGGCATTGTAGATATGGGAAACCGCCTGATTCCGGCTGTCTCCCGACAGAAGCTGTACTGCTTCCTGCAGTTTCCCGGAGCTTGCAGCAAGCTGCTCCTTATCCAGCGATTTAAGCGCTTCCGAAAGTGAAGCTTGAAGGGAGGTCAATTCTGATATTGGGAACGAGGCTTCCTGGCGCTCCTCAATATCTGGGATAACCCGGTTTAATCCGGCAAAATATCGGGCCCTGAGGCCTTTGAGCGCACTGCGGTAAGATTCCACCGCCTCTTCGATGCCACTCACGGACTTGCCGACCCCGATAGACACCTGCAGCTTCAGAAAGCTGTTGATCTTATGGTGAAGATCTTCCATCAACCGCTGCGGCTCCCCTTCATGCTCGTGTTGAAGCAGAATTCCGAAGCGCTCTCCTTTGCGGAACACATAACCGCTGCCCGCCTCTTCTACGGTTTCCTTGATAATGTTGGACAACGCGAATTCTACCAGCTTGCGTTCGCGTTCCTCCCAGCGGGTGGGCATCCCGCTGTATTCGTCAATCTCCACGACACATACGGTGGCATAACGGCTGATGGCTATATTGCCCATGCGGGCCAGTGCCGCCGCCGCTCCTTTGCTGCCGTCGGTAATCTGTTCGAGCAATTCTTCAATGGTTACGGAATGATTCTTCCGTTCATAGGATTTGAGCATTTCCTTGTTCCGCTCTTCTTCCGTTTCCTGGCGGATTACAGCGACGGCTCTGCTCACGACCTGCTCCAGCTGGCCGGTGTTCACCGGCTTCACCAGATAATCAAGAGCCCCGTACTGCAGGGCTTGCCGTGCATACGAAAACTCCTGATAGGCGCTGATAAACACCACCTTGATCGGAAGCCCGGACTCATGAATATCGCGTATAATATCAATTCCGGTAAATCCCGGCATGCTGATGTCGCTAATTACAAGATCGGGGTTGCAGGCAGCTATCATTGATTTCAGCTCAATGCCGTCACACGCTTCTCCGACAATATCCAGACCAAGCGCATCCCAGGAAATAAGCTTTTTGAGCCCGCGCAGAATTACCGGTTCATCATCCGCCAGCAGCACCCGAATATTTCTGTTCATCGCTTTCCCTCCGCTTGTATATTCGTTCGTTAGTTCCCATCTTAGCAGACTAGCTTCCCCTATTGTACAGTGCCATTATAACCAGATTGATCCACCTATACTTTACCACGGAAGGAAGGAATGCCGGGTGCCGCTTTTTTAACAGATAAGCGCAGTTTTTTAAGAAATATGTGTATGTGCACTTCAAAATCCACCTATTGCAAATGCCTGTTCGAACATGGGATTATAGGGGAAACTTTATCATCTTAGTCACGTATTCAAAAAGGGGCTCGGCGAGGCATCGTCCTTCTGCCTTAAGCATCTATATGGAGAGCTTACGTGGTACAATACGGCTATAGAGTATACATATAAAGGGAACGGAGGTTGATCCTGCTGATCTATATTATTAAATTCGTCTACAGCTTCATTCTGCCGCCGGGTCTGTTTGTACTGTTGTTCACCGCGGTAGCCGTGTGGTTATGGCGAAAAAACCGCCGCCCCGCCCTGGTACTGCTGGGCATCACGCTGCTGCTCTATCTGTCCATGACCAGCCTGGTTGCCGATCCGTTAATCGGCAGTCTGGAGCGGAAATATGACCAGCCAAACACCGTTGACGGCGATGTTATTGTGGTGCTGGGCGGCGGCGCTTCCTCCGGTAACCGGGATCTGGACGGTGAAGGCAACCTGCTCGGACCGGCGGCGAACCGGCTGCTGACCGCCGCGCGGCTGTACCGCGAGACCGGGCTGCCGATTCTATTCTCCGGCGGACAGGTCTATACCGATAGCGGGAATGAAGCTGACATCGCCAAACGCCAGTTAATCGGGTTAGGAATCCCCGAGGCTGATGTACTGGCGGAGAACCAGTCGCTGAACACAGAGCAAAATGCCGTAAATACGGCTGCGCTGATGAAGGCTCACGGCTTTAGCCGTCCCGTGCTCGTAACCTCAGGCTTCCATATGGCGCGTGCCATGCTGGAGTTTGAACATGCCGGGCTGTCTCCGCTGGCCTTTCCCACTGATTACATTGCCAGCCGGGAATCTTCCTTCTATCTAGGCAAGTTCTCCCCTTCCCCCGGTTCAGCGGAGAACACCGGAATCGCGCTGAAGGAATACTTGGGGATACTGGCAGCGCATTTTTAAGAGCAGACACAAAAAAGCAGCGGCCCAAGCTTCCCCGGGCCGCTGCTTTTTCTGCTTCATTCTATTTAATCAAATCGCCATACTTCGCATTGACCATTCCGGCGAGTTCATCCGGTGCAAGCTCAATCTGCATGCCGATCTTGCCGCCACTAACCGCTATGGTCTCCAGTCCCTCCGCGCTTTGCTCGATATAGGTCGGATACAGCTTTTTCATCCCGACCGGCGAACAGCCGCCCCGGACATAACCGGTCCATTTCAGCAGATCCTTCAGCGGAAGCATTTCAATCTTCTTCTCACCCGCAGCTCTTGCGGCTTTCTTCAGATCGAGCTCTTCGGCAACCGGAATGACAAACACATACAGGTTTGCTCCGCTATGCGAGACCAGCGTCTTAAAGACGGTTTCCGGCGGTCTGCCAATCTTCTCCGCTACCGCAGTTCCGTGGATGGCCCCGTCCTCATTATCATAGGTATGTATTTCATAGCCAATTCCCTTGGCATCCAGCATCCGCATAGCATTCGTTTTGGTTATTTGCATCCTTCATCAGCCTTTCCGGCAGCCCCTCATAGCTACCGAGTTTTTGCAGCGTAATTGCTTCTATTTATTATATCATGGACATTTACTTCATCAACTTCATCAACTTCATCAACTTCATCAACTTCATCAATGACTTCGAACATTAACAACACCAATTGTCAAAAACAACAATATAGATAAGGTCCAACCTGTAAAAATCATCCACCACCCAATCAAAACTGCTTAAACATTTGTAGCGGGAATACCTCCCGCTAATTATGTATATATCCTTCTTCTGAACAATGTAGCGGGAATCCGTACCGCTAATATTGATGAATATTCAAATTCTATTGTTATAAGATTTATTAGCAGGCGAAATTCCCGCTAGTTACTCCAATCAGATTGTTCGGTTTTACCTAGCGTTAACTTTTCCCGTTAAAAAGATCGGTAGCGATACCCGAGCAGTATGTATGAAGCGATAAAGTCTGCGCCTGAAGGCCAATACGGGCTCTTCGAAAGCTATCTATACAGATATACAAACCATAGACATCATAAATCAATGCTTAAATGTGTTATGAGACAGTAGTTTGATGTTATACAACCGCTCATCGCATGCCTTCCTCCTAACCGCCTCCGTATAACAAAAAACCGCTGCCCCAGCTACAAAGGGCTGTGCCAGCGGCTTCTACACTCTTTCCACTACATCGGTTGGATCAAGGCATCCACACTCATTCCACCACTCCAGTTGGATCACAGCATCCACACTCATTCCACCACTCCAGCTGGATCACAGCATCCACGCTCATTCCACCACTCCAGCTGGATCACAGCATCCACACTCATTCCACCACTCCAGCTGGATCACAGCATCCACGTTCATTCCACTACATCGACTGGATCGGCAGCATCTATGCTCATTCCACCGCATTGATTCGATCAGCGGTTATAATACGCTTCTATCTCTATGGACTGTACTGGTTTACTTACTCGTCATTCCGCCAGAATGGCACGAATCGTGATAACCCCAGCCGCCGGAACCTCCATGGCGTAAACCCCGCTGTTCCAAGCCATTGATTGTATCGAAACCACGTTTCCCTGACAATCCCGGACAATGACCTCCCGCTGACCGGATTCCCGGTCCAGTTCCACTACGATACGGGAGAGCAAGGTACCGTTTATAATCAAAACCAGATCTGGCAGGTCCCCGCTCAAGGGAATAACCGTATCCTGGTAGGCAGCCATTGCCCACTTCTGAGGCGTGCGGGCAATGACCAGCGGATACAGCAGTTCGGGATGGTACGGTTCAAGAGATCCGTCTAACAGCACATCCCGATGCTCGCGCCAGAATGACAGCCAAAAGGCCAGCATCTCCAAATGCGGCTGCGGGAGCCGGTCCAGCCGGACAGAAATCTGCGGAACGGAAAACAGCACATTGATAAACTGCAGCGCGGCATTTGCCGCAGACTCCTGCGGATGCCACATCAGCATATCGGCATGAGCCGCAGTGCCGCCGCAGATCAGGCGGATATCCAGTGTTTTGATCCGGTTCTGCAAAGCATCATTCGGGCAGTCGCCGGCACGGAACATATTGCCGTATTTGCGCATCAGCGGTCCGATATAATTTTGGCGGAATTCGATCATAATCTCCGGTTTCAGCTGCCGCAGGCGGGAGATCACGCCGCTGAGCAGCATATCAACGGCTTCCGGCACAGAATGGGTATCGCGTCCACTCCCGTTCTGCGGAGAAACCTCCCAGTCCGGAACCGCATAAAAGCTGTCTACAAAGTCGAGCTTAAAGCCGTCAAGATCCCAGTCCACCAGCGCCTGTTCATAGATGGAGGTCAGGTAAGCCCTCACTTCCGGATAGCGCGGATCGACTACTCCGGCGCCAAATCCTTCATCGAAATACAGCAGCTTGTCACCGAAGGTCTGCCAAGCCTCACTGTGCTTGCCGATGAATGGCACGGCATACCACAGCATGTATTTCAGTCCCAGCTCATGGACCACGGCTACATGGGCTTTCATATCCGGTATTTTGCCGGAACTAATTCGCCAGTCTCCGCAATAGGCATAACCTCTTGCCTCATCCGCGGTCTGCCATCCGTCGTCTACGATAACCGCCTTGCAGCCCAGTTCTGCCGCAATTCTACACTCGGCTTCTATCTCTGCTGCCGTCAGCTGCTGATGAAAGCTGTACCAGGTGGAGTACATCGGCTCTCTGGCAACATCCGGCACCGCTGACGGCTTGTTTCCTTGAAGGCCAGCCCACCACTCTGCCACCCCTGCCAGCGCTTCATAATAAGGGATGCTGCGGGAATCCAAACGCAGGACAGCCTCATAATCTGTAAACGGAGAGCATGGCTCCGTGAACAGCGTCACAGCGCAATGGAAGCTGGCCGTCTCCTCATGAAGACCCGCATGCAGCCGTAGCGGATGCAGGACATCTGAGCAGGCGAAGCTCAGGACATTGTTACTCCTATTGCCGTACAGACTTACAACTGGTGCAGAAGAGGTGGACCTCGAAGTGAAACCTTCGAGCCAGTCGGGAATCAGTTCTCTGCTGCGTCCGGCTGCCGGATGCCATAAGCCTTGAACATCCAGCGCGGGACAGCTCCAGCGCAGTGAAAGAGCAGTGGGAACTGCCGGAACGGGAGATTGCAGCGTTAGGCGGACATATTGCAGGCCCTCTTCACCGCTCTCAAGAGCAAGCGAAGTATGGAATCCGTCAGTATAGCCGTCCAGTGTAATTTCATAACAATCCGTGGTTATGATCTTCAATGAAATCCGAACTCCTTCATAGCGGATGAAGCCATCAGGAGGCTACATCCGGCAGGGAATGGTGATCTGTATACAGGTGCCGATTCCAGATCGGCTGGCGATGGCTACGCCATACCCGTTCCCTCCATGCAGCTTGATCCGGGAATCGACATTGCGGATGCCGTAGCCGATCCGGGGTCCTTCCGGTGCCAGAATCTGCTCTATGGTGTCTGCGTTCATGCCCACACCATTATCAATAATTTTGAATACAATGTCCGTTTCCCGCTTCTCCACGACAAGCCGGATTCCGATCGTACTTCCGAACCAGGCATGCTCTAGCGCATTCTCAAGCATCGGCTGCAAAATCAGCTTGACGGTCATATAATCCAGCGCCGCAGGATCAATATCGTAATAGACGGACAGCCGGTTGCCGTATTTGATACACTGAATGGCAATATAGGCCTTGGCATGTTCAATTTCCTTGCCGACCGTAGTGAGAATTTCCCCGCGGTTCAAGGAGAGCCGGTAGAATTTCGCCAATTCCTGAACGAGAATATGCAGTTTCTGAATATCTCCGAATTGTGCCAGACGGTTGATCGAGGACAGGGTATTATATAGAAAATGGGGATTGATCTGGGCCTGGAGCGATTCCAGCTCCGCTTCTTTTTTCTGGAGACCGGCAACATAATTTTTGTGGATCAGCTCTTCGATATTACTGCCCATCCGGTTAAACGCTGCAGCAATCTGTGCCAGTTCATCGTTGCCTTTATAATGGATTCTTTTCTGGAAGTCGCCATCGCGAAAAGCATTTAGTGAACCTACAATTTTTTGGATTCGCCGCGAAAAATAACTGGAAACACCAATACCCAGGAAAGCCAGCACAAAAGCGCTGATCAGGCAGACGATCAATGTCATCCTCCGCACGTTATTCGCACTTTCGTCGAACAGGCTGTTCGGAATGTAGGCCCGCAGCTCCCAGCCCAGGCCGTCCAGCGGTTCACTCAGCAGCAGCCGGTTTCCGGTCCGGGAACCCTTCAATCCCTCCGCTTCCAGAGCTGATGATTCCAACACCACCTTTCCGCTACCGTCCAGCACCTCAAGAGTCGTGTGCTCTCCAATCTTGTCGTAATCCACCGAGTCCAGCAGGTCGCTTATTTGGACGGTCACGCGAACCAGCCCGATGCGCTGCCCCCGTTGGACATCGTCCAGTTGCTGCAGCAGCGAAATATTGCCATAGCTCTCGTCGCGCAGAATCTGGCGCCATAGTCTTTGGTCCGCCATGCTTCCGGAGAACTCCAATCCACGGTACCAGTCTGTCTCCTGTATCCGTTTCAGATGATGAATCTCGTAACGTTTAATCGAAAGCAGCGGATTCTGATCAATATCTGTGTAGTATAATTCCGGAAGGGTATCGTTCTGGAGGTAAAGGGACAAGCCGATATTGCTGGCTGTGTAATTCAGAAGATTTTCAAGCGCCGGCATCAGTGTCTTCGTCATCGTCTCATAGCTGTACCATCCCTGCTCGTAGCGGCGCAGAGCGCTCTGCAGACTGTAATTGTAATACAGCATTTTGGAAATCCGTTCAACATCATCCGTGCGGTAACGAATATTGTCCCGTATCTGCTGCAGCGTGCCTTGTATATTTTCCCGTGTCTTCTCTCTAAGGGAGTTCACGGAATGCGCATAGGCGAACATCCCTACGGTAAGAACGGCAAACAGCAGACAGAGTACATAAGGTACAATCAGCTTATATCCAAAAGGCACATTTAGCATGCGGCGCATGTTATAGATGCCTCCGGTAATCGCCCGGACTGACGCCATAATAATCCTTGAACTGCTTGCTGAAATGGGACAGATTCTTATATCCGACCTGGTGTGCAGCTTCATAGACCTTCAGCTTGGGATCTCCAAGCAGCAGCTTGACACGTTCCACCCGCCTTATGGAGACATAATCGGAGAAATACATGCCTGTCTCATCGTAGAAGATTTGACCCAGGTGATTGGGGGAGAACGAGAAGTGGATCGCCGCATCCCGCAGCATGACGTTATTTTCCAACTCCACCTCGATGTAGGCTTTAATTTCCTCGATAAGCTTGTATTTCTTGCCCTGCCGTTTCCGCTGAAGCCGTTCAGAGAGCTCGAACATCCGGCGGCGGAGCCAGGATTTCATATCCTGGGTTGTCTCAAATTGATATAAAATGCTGAGATGTTTTCTGTCCAGCCCCAGCAGAATATAAAAGTCCTCGTTAATCGTATGCAAAAAAGCATCCAGTTTGGAGACAATGTGCAGAAACAGCTGGTAGATTTCCAGCTTGGTTTCCATTTTGCCGACCCATACGAACAGTTCCTCATTGCAATCGTCGACAGCGACCAGACGGTAAGAAGATACCGCCAGAAATAAAGACTGCAGAATATCATCCAGATCCTTCGCCGTGGCCGAGATCGGACCTTTGGCATCGGTATGGAGAATCAGCTTGCCCTTGCCCAGAAACAGCTTCAGTCCCAGCGCCTCTTTGGCCCGCCGGAAGGAGAGATGCAGCTCGGTAAGACTTGTCACAGGCGGACCAACCCCAATAGTCACTGTAAGCGGTGTCCCGCTGACCGCCATAGCAATCAGTCCCTGCAGCCGGCTGCTGTCCACCCGTTCTTCCACGATGAGGGCATACCGGAACCGGTCCAGCCGGCAGAACTGAATCCGTTCCTGAGCACAAAATTGCTCGACCGCTGTCTCTAGCCTTTTCTCCATCTCCGCCTTGGCTTCTTCCCCAAACCCGTTCAGTTTCCAGGATAAATCATCCGGTTCAAGCAGCGCGGTGTACAGCACGGTCCGATGCCAGGTAATCCCAACCTGCTGCAGCAAGGGCAGCATCTTGTCTGCATCCGGCATGCCGTCATCCAGCAGCTGCATGAACAGCTCCCGTTTCAACAGGGGCTCCGAATCTGAGAAGCAGCGCTGCAAATGGGATTGCGCCTGTTCCCGGTCCAGAATGCCCCGCACCTCTTCAAGCGTCCTGCGCATATCTGCATCATCTACAGGCTTCAGGACATAGCCGGAAGCACTCATCGAAATCGCTTGCTTGGCATACTGAAAATCCTCATGGCCGCTGACAAAGATGATCTTCGGCTTTGGATTAAGCTCCAGGGCAAGTGCTCTGCGAGCCAGCTCCATCCCCGACATGATCGGCATTCTGATATCGGTGACGATGATATCCACGGTTTGTGACCTCAGCACCTCCAGTGCTTCAAAGCCGCTGCTCGCGGCTGCGCAAACGTCCATGCCTAGGCTCTCCCAGTTCATGAAGCGCTGCAGTCCTTCCAAATCCAGCAGTTCATCGTCAACCAGCAGTACCTTGTACATATCATCCCATCCTTCAAATCTGTATAGATGAGCTTAACCCGTACTTCTGCCCGCAGTTCCTTATCCAACCTTACATTTTTTAGCAAAAAGGGTATACTTGGTTACAGTATACCCCACAGGTACAGCAGACTCTAGCGTTATTTATTTCATCTTGCTGAGGTTGTTTTGCCATCTTTCCGTCTGGAATTTAAGCAGCTTGCCGTAGCCGGCACGTTTAGCATCCTCATTGGCTTTGCTTAAGAGGGAGCGCACTTCGTCATCGCTTTTGGCATACAGCGCTTTAGCAAAAACCTCCTGATAGATATCGTTGACAGCCGTCGCAATCGTTCCCTCTTCGGAATCCGGCAGCGGGTCCAGATTCGCAAACTCCGTAAAGTTCTTCGAAGTATTCCATGTGACTTTTTTCTGAGCCAATGTCGTCCAATTTTGTTTCTCTTCCGGCAGCTGCGCATCCATCAAAGCCTTGGTCTGATCAATGAAGGTGGTGTTGCCCACCCAATTGAAACGGCCGATTCTTTCCTTGTCTTTATCAGCCTGTGGAGTATTCAGCCCGGCCTCATTCTGAATCGGCACCCCATCAGCATCTGATTCATCCCAGTACAGGCCCTGGCGTCCAAAATTCAGGATACGCTGTCCCTCTTCACCTGTTGCCCAGTCCAAATAGGAGAAGATCGCTTCCGGGTCCTTCGCTTTCTTCGTAATCACAAGCACATTCCAGCCGAGCGAGCTGTAATTGTTCGGAGTGATCTTCTTCGCGTCAAGCCCTGCCTTATGAATCGGCCAGATGATGTCGTACCCGGACTCCGGATCAAGGGTCCGCAGCGCGTTGTTCGCATCCCGGCCCGGATTGACCACATCACCCTCCACGAATACAGCAACCCGGCCTGTCACAAGCTTCTCTGTCACTTGATTGCCCGTTTGTGTGAATGCATCCTGGGTGATCAGCTTCTCACGGAACAGCTTACTGGCGTACAGCATGTTCTCGGTGAATATGGGATCCTCAAAAATTGATTCCAGCGCATTTCCCACCGGATTCGCCTTAGGCAGATAAGGCTTATTCTCGGCAAAGCCGCCATACATCGTATCAATGCCCCGGCCCTTAGCCCCAATCTCCAGCGGGATCACGTCATTGTATTTCTCCTTGACCTGCTTCAGGTAGGCATACAGGTCATCATAGGTTTCCAGCTTCGGGGAACCCAGCTCTTTATAAATCTTCCGGTTAATAATCCACCCGCCATTGCCATTGGGACTTGAGGTATACCAGTTCGGGAACTGGTAAAGCTTGCCGTCGTCGGAGCGGAGCATGCCCAGCGTGGCTTCACCGGCATTATTTTTCAGATTCGGATATTGATCAAGGTATTCATCCAGCGCCACAAGCATTCCTGCCTGCCGCAAACGCTCCACATTGGCACCACGGTCCATCATAATAACATCCGGCAGACTGCCCGAGGCAATCATCGTGCTGAACTTGGTTTCTGCGGCACCGCTGGACTGGATGGGTGTCATATTTACCTTAAGGGTATCTCTAATCCAGGCGGTTGTGGAATCCTTGCCCCACGGCTCTGTAGTGTCCCAATCGTAATTGCTGTAATAACTGAAAGTAACCGGCTTTACGGTGCTTCCTACCGTTGCGGCAGGCGCAGTATCAGTAGCTTTGGCAGTTTCCGCAGCAACAGGTTCTTTCGTCGGTTCAGCGGTGCTTTGAACGGTTGCATTGTTCCCTCCGCCACAACCCGACATCAGCAGCAACGAACACAATACAGCCGTCAATACCGGCAAGCTCTTGTTACGCTTCAAATGAGTAACCCCTCTCTAATGCTTACTATACGCACGCAAACTCTGAATCATTAGCAAACCATTCATTTCATAAGAAGCCGCCTATTCCTTTAATGAACCGATCAGCACGCCTTTGACAAAATATTTCTGCAGAAACGGATAGACCATAATAATCGGCAAGGTTGCCACCATGGTTGTGGCCATGATCAGTGATTTGGACGTGACTGATTTCATCAGCGCCAGCCGGTCCTGAGCCGCCGCATTGGCACCGATGGACTGCAGCTGATCTGTCACGATATTAGAATTTAAAATCTGCTTCAGCAAAGTCTGGATCGGAATGAGATTCGGATTATTAATATAAATGCTGGCCGAGAACCAGTCATTCCAGTGCCATACCGCCGTAAACAGTGACAGGGTCGCCACAACAGGTCCGGAAATCGGTAAAATAATCCGGATCAGCACGCCGATGTGATTGCAGCCGTCAATCCGTGCCGACTCGGCCAGACCTGCAGGCAGCCCCAGAAAAAATGTCCGGAAAATAATCATGTTATATACGCTGATTAATCCGGGAATCACCAGCACCCAGAAGGTGTCCATCATGCCAAACTCGCGCAGCAGCAAGTAAGTTGGAATCAATCCGCCGCTGAAATACATTGTAATGACGCAGAACACCATGAAAAATTTCCGGCCCATCAGCTCCTGCCTGGATAAACCGTAAGCCAGAATGGCTGTGAACAGCACCGACAGAATCGTCCCGACTATTGTCCGCAGAACGGAGACCATGAACGCCTGACTGATCCGGCTGTCATGGAACACCACTTCATAATTGTCGAGCGTCGGGCTGCGGGGCCAGAACGTAATGCCGCCAAACGCCGTATCCGCGCCCGTATTGAAGGAGATCACCAGTGAATTCCAGAAGGGATACAGGGTGACGAAACCCAGCAGGATCAGCAGGAAATAGATGATCACTTGCAGCACTTTATCTCCCCGCGACAGCTTCATCATAACCTGTTCCCCGCTTTCCGATAGACTGTCCCGACATTAGACCAAGTTTCCAAAAGCCTAATCGACCTCTCTTTGCTTACCATAAGCTTGAGCCCATTCTTCTGGCCGCTTTGTTGGCAATAGCCAGCAAGCTGACGCTGATAACCGCTTTGAACAAGCCTGCTGCCGCCGCATAAGAGAACCGGCTGTTCAGAATCCCCATGCGGTAGACATAGGTGTCGATGACATCCGATACATCCCGCAGGATCGGATTGGTAGCCAGAATCAGAATATCCTCAAATCCGGCATTCAGAATGTTGCCCACAGCCAGAATCATAAAGATGATAATAACCGGCCGGATGCAGGGCAGTGTGATCAATTGAATCTGCTTAAAGCGGCCCGCCCCGTCAATGGAAGCGGCTTCATACAAATGCGGGTCAATGCCGGCAATGGCTGCCAGATAGACAATCGCCGCAAAACCAATTTCTTTCCACACCCCCGTTCCAACGAGTATGCCCCAGAAGTATTCCGGCACCGACAGAAAGCTGATCGGCTCTGAGGTAAGATCCAGACTCATCAGCAGCATGTTTACGCTTCCATTATCCGTCGAAAGCATCGACCCTACGAACCCGCCGACGATGACCCAGGAGAGAAAATGCGGTAAATAGCTGACAGTCTGAATGATCCGCTTGAACGCCATCCTCCGCACCTCATTCAGCATCAGCGCCAGCAGGATGGGTGCCGGGAATCCGAAGCACAGCTTCAGCAGACTGATGACAATCGTGTTGCGCATCACCGTCCAGAAGTCGGGCGAATTGAAGAATGCTTCAAAGTGCTTCAGCCCGACCCAAGGACTTTGAAAAAAACCGCCGAACAGCTGATAATCCTGAAAGGCCATCAGCACCCCATACATCGGCAGATAGCTGAATACGAAGATAAAGATCATTGCCGGTACAACCATCAGCTGAAGATCCCACTGCCTGATCCATCTGGACCAGGAAGAAACAGAATTCCCTTTCTTGTAAGGTAAGGCCCTTGGTTCGATTTCCACATTTGTCATCCTTCCTGTGTCTTTGCTTTACACCTTAATCTTATGTCGCACAGGAAGGACGTACCAGTACCGTGGTCAACGAAAAATGTGGTCTGGCAATGATGACAATCAGCAGCTTGTATGCGGCCCAATCATCTATTCCTCTTCCTCCGGCAGCTTGATGGCCTTCACGTTGTCAATGTACAACGTACCACTGCCTTGGGTTCCGCTGCCCTGGGCCACATAGAAAGCAAATTCCTTGATAGAGCCCAGATCAATCACACCGTTGCCGCTGGTGGCCCACCCCGGTTTGGCAAAACCGGTAAATGGAAGAGTGACCAGCACCGGTGCAGTACCCTGGATCTTGAAGCTGGTTTCCCAAACTTCACCGTTCGTCTCATGGAACTGGACAGCCAGCTGGCGGTTCGAGCCATCCGGCTGCAGCCAGAAGGATATCGCTTCCATCCCCGGCCATTCCTTGCCCATGCTGCGGTAGACCCCCCCGTAACTGGGATTCCCAATCGTATAATCCAGCTTCAGGCCGTAGGTGCCGCTGTTCGTATGGTAGGTGTCGAGTGTTACCGTCGCTGCGTTGCCTGAGATGTTGCGCTGCCATTTCGCACGCAGACTGCTGTTCGAACCGCCGTACTCCTCGAAATCATCAATCACATAGCTGTCCACCGGCGGAGGAACAAACGGACCGTTGCCGGTTTCACCGTTGTTTAATGCGCGGGGATGGCTGTAAAGTGATTGAATGCCGCTGAGTGAATTTTTATCGGTCAAATATCCGGACCAGGTCATGAAATATACGTACCGCGGCTGTTTCTCCTGCAGCATCTCTATATCCGGCAGCTCCCCGTTCTCCCCGATCGCAATGGGTCTGCCGCCGCTCAGCTGCACCAGCTTGTTGTAATACGTATCACGGTAATCGTTGTTGTAAATATCCATCGCCAGCACATCCACCTCATCATGTCCGGGATAATAAGGGGCTGAATCATAGGCCCAGGAGCTTTCCGCATTCGGGCTCCACACCCAGATTAAATTGTCCAGCCCATGCAGATTGGTGAAGCGGTCGTACATATTGTGCCACAGCTGCCGGAACAGCTCGGGACGCGCCCCCCACCAGAAGAATTCAGCGTTCATCTCGTGATAAGGCCGCCACAGCACCGGGATCCCTTCATCCCTTAGCTGCTGCAGATAACAGGCTACTTCGTCCATTTGTGCCGCCCACTGGTCATACAAGGCTGTACCGGGAGTTACGATATCTGTCATCTGGGCAACCGTAACATCGCCCGTGACACTTTCCCAGCCAGCCGTTGGCGCATCCATCGGCCTAGGCTCATGATAGGTCAGCGTCACCATGGCTCCCGATTCGCTTTTCACAATGGCCTCGTCGATCATCGCCTGGCGCAATGCGCTGAAGTCCCCGCCGGTGTAATAGGCGAAATCCGAGCCCCACAATGCCGGGTAATATCCGGTCAGCTCTGCTGCCGTGTCATACCACAGGCTGGGTTGTTCGTAGTAATTATGCTGCCCCGTATAAACGGCATTGCCCACCGTGGCGTACAGCCGGTCCAGCAGCTCCACTGCCTCTTCCGAAGCATTCGGATTCACCGGATACATCTTTTCTGTGGTCACCTGGAGCGCACTCGCAGCTGACACCGCAGTGCCTTCGCTGACCGCCTTCACCTCGATGTCATACAAACCTTCCGGCGACAAGCCCTCCAATTTGTATGCATACAGTGCTTGACCGGGAACATACGGCACCGTTACATTTTGCCACTCGGTATCGGCTGCTTTTTTATACGAAATCTTGTAAGACTTTACGCCAAAGGGACCTGAAGAAGCTTCCCATTCCAGATTGGCGGATACACCATCCTTACCGGTCACTGAGAATCCCGCGGGTGCCCCGGGTGCAAGCTCCAGCGGAAGCTGCGGAAGTTTGCCGACAACAACCTGATCAAGGAAGAGCTCCGCACCAGTAGTGTTACTCACTGCAAAGCGCATGGACTGGGCTGCTGCGCCGGTGAGTACCTGCTGCTCCAGCCGTTTCCAGCCTAAAGACGCCTCTGCTGGCAGCGGGTGCGTAATTGTGTCATTGTCCTGATAGACGGCAAGACTTACTGTAGCAGGCGGGACAGACGTCGCAGCTGAAGATCTGCTCCAATACGAAACCAGATAAGAGGCATCGCCTTCGGCGGCCATCTCAGCGGTCTTAATTCCTGATTGGTTCAGGAGCTTCAGCGCATACCCTCCCGAGTACGTATCATAAGTTACCGTCTGCACGGTCCCCGTGGTTTCCCAAGGCACTACACTTCCGCTCTCAAAACCGCTATTAGAGACAAGGTTCGTCCCCGGAGTTGCTTCCAGTCCCATCACCGCATCTGAAGTGTTGCCTGCCGCATCCTTGGAGTGCAGCATAATAGCGTACACTGAAAATGGATCCAGCTGACTTAGCGTATAAGTGTGCATTGTGACTGTCTCCTGATGGGGTACGGTCACTGTGCTCCAGTCCGGCGCGTCTGTTTTTTTGTACGACAGCTGGTAGGATGCTACGCCCATATCATCCGTCGATCCCGCCCAAGTCAGCTTCAACGCTTCCGGCTCATGCTCGGCCTGCCAGACACCGGGCGTTGTCGGCCGTTCGATATCCACATTTTCACGAATGACTGCATCGTCAATATAGTAATCCTTGCTGGTGCTGTTCCAGAACGATAGACGGACATGCTGATCCCCGGGAGCGGGGGTATACAGCAGCTGACGGTATTCCCAACTCGTCGAACCCGAGAACTGAAGACTTTGTTTGCCCTGCTGCGTGCCGAATGAATCCATATCAATTACAGCATGGGTCACTCCTGCTCCGGCGAATTTGACCCATAAACCGACACGATAGGTTTTGCCTTGCTGCACCGCCACAGACGCCGAGGCTCCCCCGGTATTCCGTTTCACCTGAAGACTTTTATCCCCTCCATGCTTTTCACTGGCAGTCACTACAGGGCTACCCCACTTCTCCCACCCGACATCACCTGACTCAAAACCTGGATTACCGAGCAGGTTCTCTCCTGCCGCACGCGATGGAGCAGGAAACACAGCGATCGATGCAATAAACAGAGCGACGGCCAGCCAACCATGGAACCATTTTTTGCCCGTTTGTGCAACCACTTTGTTCAGGCCTCCATTTGAAAAAGCCGGTTTATATTCGATGTTGGCATCGTCCGGCCCCTTCAATGTAAGCGTTACCATTTAACTGAACAAGAATCATTTGCAACGAAAAGTTTGTTTTAGCAACGACTAATTTGAAAAGGTCACCTCTGCTGCTGTTTATCCCTGTCCGTAACTGCCGATGTACGAAAAGCTCCGTTGCCGCAGGAGACTGCGAGCACCTGTCCTCCTGCGCAATCGACGGCAATCCCCTTCCAGCGGGGTGCGCCAAGAGATAGATTCTCCCACTCCTCCCAGGACAAACCTCCATCCCGGCTGCAGACGACCCGTGCCTCCGTTCCGGTACGAACCATCGGCTCACAGGCCAGAATCAGCAGGTCCTTGCCGGAGTTCCCCTTACCCACAGCAAGCGCCGACACATTGAACCGTTCTCCCTCCCCGGCCGGGAACAGCTTGCTCCAGCTTTGCCCGTTATCTTCGCTGCGCCATAACCCTTCCGAGATAAATCCCGCATACAGGGTGCCTGCATGAGCGGGCGAAAACGCCACTGCATTTAATACTGAGGACGGGCTGCTGTACTGAAAAGGAAGTCCCGCACCGATGGATTGCCAAGTGTCCCCGCTATCCTCCGACCTCCAGATTCCCTCCGTCCACTCCCCGAGCATAAGATGTCCTGCCTGATGGTAATCCGTGTCCAGCAGTTGATTGGCTCCACAGGCATTTTTGACCTGATAGACAACTACCGGCAGCAGCTCGGCTTCAATCCACTTCTTCTGATGCGGCAAGGTTGCTATATGCGCCGGAGGACGGAATGATGTCTGTTCCCAGGATTCTCCCCCATCTCTGGAGCGGTAGATTCCAGCTCCGGCGGCCATCTCACCGTCCACATAAGCATAAAAAGTTCCTGGGTTGCCCCTATCTTCCCGCAATGCCTGGACGAACAGCCCCGGACCAAGGGAAAGTACGGTTGCCGCGCTGTCGCCTCCGTCACGGCTCAGTGCAATGCAGGCCGTTCGCCCATGCCCGACAAGCCCGTACAGATAATGCTTGGAGTCTGTTCCGGACATGACGGCAGCAGTACTGCCTGAGTAGCCATCCAGTCCCGGTAAATTGCGGAAGGTCTGCCCGCCATCCTCCGTGATCTTGGGCGGATGGTCTGCCATCGTGACGCAGAACTCCCCCGGCTGCACCGTGTCAGCGATCACCGCTTCCATGCAGGTCGTTTCCAGCCCGCGGAAATGATTCGCCCGCCAGCTCTTCCCCCCATCCTCGCTGATTGCAACTCCATACCAGTTGCATAGATAGAGGCGGTCCTTGCTGAAGCGGTCTACGATGATTTTGGAGATCGCCCAGCCTGTTGCCGCTGCCCGGGATCCTCCGCTGAAATGGTCCATATACGCCGGAAAGCCGCTGAGGTTTTCATCGGAATGATGATGGAGCAGTTGCCAATGTCCACCCCAGTCAGAGGAAACATACAGTGGAATCGGTGGACACTCCTTCATATGCGGCCGCAGATCCGGGGCAGTGTACCATCTTTCCGTGTGATGGCAGTCCTGCACAATGGTCCCGTATCTCTGTCTGCCGGGCAGCAGACCTTCTTCCGTGGAAGCCCAAGTCCTGCCGCCATCGGTGCTGCTCCGGATTCCGCCCCAGATCGTAGCCGCCAGCAAATGCTGGTTATCAAGGCTGTCGAATGACAGCTCGGCAAAGCTGGGGCCTTCCTGCAGCAGCTCCCAGGATTCTCCCAGATCAGTGCTGACATACAGCTTGCCTGACCTGCCCCGGGGCTGATCCTGAAGCAGACCCAATACGCCGCCTTCGCCGACTTCAACATAATCCATGTTCAAATCGTCATCGCTTATTGTTCCGGCATACAAGACACCGGGAACAGACGGGTGAAATGCAACACAGCCAAACCGTTCCTCTGGAAGCCCCGTGCGTCTCCAGGTCTCGCCTTCATCCCGGCTGATCCAGAAGCCGCCGGTATACCCTCCGGCGGCGATTATGTCCGGGTGATGAGGGTCTGCCGCGATCACCTCACCGTACATCCTGGTGGGACCATTTCCATAGAATCCCATACCCGTGCAGACTTCCCGCCAGCTATGCCCGCCATCGGCGGATTTGTGGACCGAACCATAGAACTTCCGGCTCCTGACCTCCCCGGTGCAGCGAAACAGTACCTCCGGGTGATGCGGACTGATCGCAAAGCTCTGTACCTGATGGTGATACGCCTTCGTCAGCCCGCCATTCAGCGTTTCCCAAGTCTCCCCGCCATCGGAGCTGCGGAAGACACCCGCGACATCGCAGCGGGCATACACAATCCCGCTTATGGCCGGGTGCTGAATAAGCCCCGTGATATACCCGCCTCCACCCAGTGAAGCCGGAGTCCAGACTTGCGCAGTATTTTCGATGTTATTCATAATGCTTAATACCTCCTCTACATCTCTTCAAGCTTACACCCGGGCTTCAGTTACGGGCATCCCTGCGAACAACGAATTGTGCCGCTGGGCAAGGAAGATGTTTTCATCAAAAAGTTATAAAACTACCCGTTCACACAAACAGAAATGATAGTCATTGCATCTCTTATACTATCCAACCGGAAAGAGGTGTTAACTATGACGGAACGTGCAAGAATTCGCAGGGCCATTGCTGCACTGCGTGCGCAAAGAGCCATTCTGCGGGAACAGCTGGAAGAAATTAATGAGAATCTACGCAGAGTGCCTAATCCCAGCCGGGCCAGACGGGAACTTTTGGCAGCGAGAGTAGCCATCAGAGAAGCATTGCGTTTAAATGCCATCGCCATTCGGCTTTTGCGCAGTGTGCTGTAACCGGATTATGCTGAAGCTAGTGCAGTAGCAGGTATCCTGTGAAATAGTTTATCGAGCATCCTTTGGGATGCTCTTTTTTGTAGGCTGATACTATATATCCGAAAAAAAAGAGCACCGGGACTCTCCCCGAATGCTCTGTTCTTTGTTGCCAAGACGGCTTAAGCACGGCTTTCCTGCTCTTCCGGCTGTAGCCGGAGTGCCAGTTCTGGAAATCTATCTTCGCATGCTTTAATCTCTTGGATAATCCATTGCCATTATATCCATAAAAGGCACCTTGACCAGCTCTTCCTTACAGCTGAGATGCACCTTACCCGTGCGCGGGTCCATGCCGACAATCTGCCCCCGAACCTGATCTTCCTTGCCCCAAACCGTCAATAGCACTTCAGAGGCCTCTTGCATCGCTTCCGTCAGTTGATTGCCGATTTCCTCCAGCACAAATTCATCTCTTGTCGGCCGTTTGGCCACCTTCGCTTTTGCCACACTATTCCTCCGTTAAATTAAGACTGTTTCCATGTGTTATTCCATATAAAATAAATGTCATTTTTACTCGCTCATGGATGTTATCGAGTTAATTATAGCAATTACACTTAAGCGGTGAAAAGAGCGTAGTGATTATGTTCCTCCAACTGAACTTCAGCTGTTTTGCATAAGGAGCTATTCTAACAACTACTCTACGTAGCTTAACATTTCCTGCAGGTCTGAACAAGGTAATCGTGATTTGCTCCTTCTGCTGTAGAGAGTAGTTCCACTCATGTCACGAATCTCAGAATCGACCTGGGAAGCTGATCGGCGCAACTCATCAGCTCCAGTTCGCGCTCAAATAAAAGGAGTCGCTGGCGCTTCCCTGCCAACAACTCCTTTTGTTATTTTCTTTTATAGCTCTTAGCCCAATTTAATGTCATTTCTTGAAAACTCACCTGTCTGCGCCAAGTTCTATGAGTGGTTTCCCATTCGTTAACAGCTTGCTTATAAGGTGTGTAAAATCGCCAATCACTAATATCCCAAGAACAATAAATTTTTCGATAAAATTTTCCGAATGGAATGTCTTGAGAGTATCTTCGTACGGCCTTACTTGCCTGTCGTTTTATCCAACGACTTGCCTGGTCTTTACTTACGGGTGTTTTCTTAATGCTTCTACTCAAATCAACTCTAACCTCCTTCAGGGAAGCTAGAGTCCGTCTAGTAATTTCATTGATTCACCCCTTATTTTTCCATATCCAGATAATAAACCGATTAACTCACTGAAGCAACTTTTCTTTTAGCATGTAATCCGGAAACTGCTCGATGAAATCAAAATCATTTACGGATCTTTAATTCGTTCTGATTCTGCATGCTGATTCCTCCAAAGAAAAAAGCCGTTGAATTAATCAGCGACCTCCTCTCAAAACATTAAAATATATTTGTGGGGCTACAAAAGCTATGAACCAAAATAAAATAAATATCGCACCAAGAATATTTCTAAGCTGACCTTTTTTCATACGGTTGATGAAATACCCAGGAATAATGAAGCTTGCCCCTAAAATTAGAAACGGCGTGATCAGTAACCATATGTCACGAATGGATAACATGCCAAAAATCCCTCCTGCTTAATAGTTCTGCAAAAGAGTTGCCATACCTGGAAAGTATGAAGAACGGATCCTATGGCGAATGGAAAACGTGTTGGACTCAATTCCGGAACTTGTCCACAAGCGCACTATACACCTCATATCTGTTCTCCCATACCATTTTCCGGTTACCGAATGGCTTACCGTCCAGCAATGCTGCGATCACCTCCAGACAGACATGCCACCCGGAGAGATCTTTGGCTGTATGGTCCGTAATCTTGCCCATGGTTTCGATTAATTGCAGGCGGCAGCCTTCCCGCTCCGGAAGCAGCTCAAAACGAACCTTGTCCTCTCCCCAAATAAATTCCAATACGGAGTTCCGCTCAAAATCAGTAATTTCCAACTCAAAAAAGGTACCGTCCTGCATATCAAATTCGATGATCCCGCCGGTCCGCAAATCCTTTACCCTCAGCTCGGAGAACCATCCCTTCAGCAGTTCATTTTGAGTCAACATCGCCCAAACGCGATCCACAGAATGCTTGTAATGGAATTCAAAGGTGGCTGTGAAACCTTCCGGGACCGCTACAATCTCAGCAATCATTAATAGTTCCCCTTTTCTGTGATTATCTGTTTACTCAAAGATTACAAAGGATGACAGCGGCGGCGGAGAGGTTTTCTATTCGATCAGCGGATGCACAGTCGACAATCCGGAAATGAGCTATTTTCTGATCCGCAAGAAGAAGTGAAGGCTAAAGTTCAATAAATATAATTTTGAAAAAACCCAGATATTTCTTTTTTTCCAGAATGTCACCTATAAAATGAGTATTGTCTTTTACATCAGGAACGCTGTAGATGGAGAACAAGATAAAATTTTCTCTTACCGTCAGTGAATCCAGCAATGATTTTGCGATCAGGTTCGTAATTGCTCCTGACTCTCCGACTTTATATATCTCATCTGGCCGATTCATTGCATAATCCACAAAATCAGCTCTAGTCGGATTTGAGACTGCCAGTAGGATCAGAATGATTATTAATCCGAGCACCATACTCGTCTTTTTCTTAGTGGATCTGCGAGTAGTTCTTACTGGGTTTATATCATAAGTCTTCTCCATTTCATCCCCTCCTGTGAAAACTTTAAACCATTTGGTTCTTTATGTAAATTACAAGCCTCTCCTTCAGTTTATGGTGCAGCGTACACGCAAACGGACAACCGCATGGTTGCCCGTTCATTTAACCCGTATTTAGGATAGAAACTTATTAAACAACATAGTCTTCCAGTGAAATCCGGCTGCCGCCTAGACTGGCTTGAGGGCCCGCACCCACCCCAAGGGTGAGCTGTAGCTGATCGCCGCTTAAAGTCTGATATTGGACCGACAGGTCATCTCCGGTGCTAAACTCCGGCGCTTTATTCGTCATTGCCGCAGCAAAAGCAGGCAAGTCGCCAAATCCCAGCTCTGCTGCCTCTTTCACCGGAACAGCCTCCACGACAACTCCTCCCGGCATTCCTGTAGCCGTAACCTCCAGGTAGTCCTGCCGTTCTTTCAACTCGAAGCGCTGGGACAAGTAAACAGCAAAGTAGACTTTGCCTGCCTTCCCGAACAGCGCCTGCTGCGACTTGATCCACTCCCCTTTGGGCGAAACCCCTACGATGGAGTCTTTCTCTCCTTCCGGAACGGGATACAAGGAAAGGACCGTACTCTTGTGAAACAGCACCTCCATATGCGGACTCTGATGGCGGGGATCGCCTTCTCGATAGCCTTGACCGGGATGGAAGAAATACAGCCGGTTGCTCCCTTCCTGTACGCCAATTGGCAGTGAGAAGGCCCAGCGCAGCTGTTCGTTGTCAAATTCCTCTACCCGCTCCCACATACCTCCAGCCGCATAATCCTCCGTGATATAAGCGTATGAATGCAGCAGCGGCTGAGGATCCGGGTCACTTGGCACAACCTTCCGGGTCAGCTTCTTGACTTCAACAGGCACGCTACGGTCCAAAGCAGCGGACCGCACCTGCTCCGGCGCTTCATAGAATAGTAATCCGGCATATTCGGTTCGCGGCATCTCCGCAGGCAATTTGAAGTCTCCAAACTGCACATAATCATGCAGCACATTGCCGTCCGCCGGAACATCATGCGGCCAGCCCCGGGAATGTGCGCCTACCCAGGCGCCCTGAAGGTAGAAGTGCCCCCGTTCCTTCCACAGATAATCCAGCATTTCTGCCAGAATGTCTTTGATCTTAAGGTCCTCTTCCAGCTCCCAGGCACAGGTAAATGCCTGCACCCAATGCCAGAACCACGGCAGGCTGCCATACTCCGGCATGCCATTCCCGCGGACATAGGCCAGTGTATTTTGCAGGCTGAGCAGTCCATCCTCGCGTAATTCCTCATCATCAAACAGCTTGCCGAAGATCAGCTTCGCTGCGGTATATTTAGCTTCATGATGCCCAAAGGTCACCACCGGTTTGCGGTAAAATCCGCTGCGGTAGATATGGCCGATGGCCGTATGAAAAGCAATTCGGAGTCCTGCACTGAACTCGCTGGAATAATGCTTGCAGAACCAAGCCATCAGACTGCCCATAATTTCCACCGGAAGCTCATGCGGCGAGGCCTCCCGCGGCACCGGGTTCAGGCCAAGCGGCCAGTGTCCGTATAGCGCAGTCCCGGGCTGTCTGTTCTGCAGCAGAACGGTTTCCAGCAGCACAGCTTCCGCTTTCTGCTTCGCTGCTACACGGTCATAGGGCAGCTCGCGAGACGGGTCTACGGCAGCTGCGAACAGGTAAGAGGCATAATAAAAATTATTACGCACATCATCGTGGAACCAAAGACCGCTCTCCAGCAGCGGACGGCTCTCCGCTTCCAACGCTACATTATATATAATTTCATCCTGACGAATTTTATAAGGACTCTGAGTATGATTGACATCCACCATTGCCGGTTTCACCCTCCATATTTTAAGTTTCATTTTATCGATCTCTGCTTCACTCTCAGAAATCACGACTTCAACAACATCCCCTTCACTCTCCCTGGACCTTGTATTTTAGTCTATTGTGCACGCTTTCGGTTCATATGGCAATCTCTAAAAGCGACAAATAAACTAAAATAAACGAACTAAAAAAGATTATCACTTGCCAAATGAACGTAAATGGATTAAATTATACCTATACGAACGAAAATACGTTTTTGAAGGAGATTGAATATCCAATGGAAAGACGTTTCGCCTCACATCCCAACGAAGTTAAGCAGTTTGATACTGAGCGCCTTCGCAAAGAGTTCCACATTCCCGTTATTTTTGCTCCGAATGAACTGAAGCTTGTGCTTACCCATGAAGACCGCATGATCGTCGGCGGCGCCAATCCCGTAACCGAAGATGTTGTGCTTACCACGGATCTGAAGGAACTGGGAGTCACTTACTTCCTGGAACGCCGTGAACTGGGTATCATCAATGTCGGCGGCAAAGGTTCAGTTGTTGTAGACGGAACAGAATATGAAGTAGATTTCAAAGAATGCCTGTATGTCGGTCAAGGTTCCAAAGATGTAGTGTTCAAAAGCGCAGACAGCGCCAAACCGGCGAAATTCTACCTGAACTCCGCTCCGGCTCACCAGTCCTACCCTACAACCAAAACTACACTCGCCGAATCCGAATCCGGAGCAATGGGTGGTCTGGAGAACTCCAACGAGCGTACGATTCACCGCTTCATTCATACCAATGGCGTACAAAGCGCACAACTGGTCATGGGTATGACTCAGCTCAAACCGGGCAGCATGTGGAATACAATGCCTTCCCATACTCATCCGCGCCGGATGGAAGCCTACTTCTATTTCGATCTTCCGGATGACTCTATCGTGTTCCACCTGATGGGCGAACCTACCGAAACCCGCCATATCGTGATGCACAATGAACAGGCCGTCATTTCCCCAAGCTGGTCAATCCACAGCGGTGTAGGTACGCATAACTATACCTTCATCTGGAGCATGGCCGGTGACAACAAACGTTATGATGATATGGACCCCGTAGGTATGAAAGAATTACAATAGAAAGAAATCAACTACGGAAAGATGAGGCAGGCGGATGAACCCGATACGGCGACACGAGATGATTATGGAAGTTATGCTGAACCAGAAGGACGTAACGGTAAACGAATTGAGCGACAGGCTCCAGGTGACGGGAAAAACAATCCGCGAGGACTTAAGCAAGCTGGAGGAACAGGGATTGATCGTGCGTGTGCACGGCGGTGCTGTACTGGCCCAAAGTGACCAGTTCGGCATTCTGCCTTCCAAGAACCCGCTGGATAAATATTCCGACGAGAAAACGGAGATTGCGCTGCGTGCGCTTGCCCATATCGAAGAGGATGACATCATTGCGCTGGACGGCGGGAGCACCACGCTTGAAATTGCCCGGCGGCTGGACAATATGCCTCTGACGGTCGTCACCAATGATGTGTACATCATCAGCGAACTGGTTCCCAAAGACAACATACGTCTGGTCGTTCCCGGAGGCTACCGCGTCCGTAACATGCTCGCAGGTCCCGAAGCTGTCTCATACGTGCAAAAGCTAAATATACAAAAAGCATTTCTGTCGGCTACAGCCGTGCATATCGAGCATGGACTGTCTATTTACACCGGTGATTTAATAGATTTCAAACAGGCCTTGGTCTCCACGGCCCGCAAAGTATTCGCCGCCTGCGATCATCATAAATTCGGGCATACCGCTTTGCGCACCTTCGCTTCACTGCAGGAAGTGGATGTGCTGCTTACGGACAGCGGCCTTGCACCCGAAACGGTGGAACAGTTCCGCAGTGCGGGCGTCAATATTGAATGCGGATAATAAATTGCACTTTTAAAAAAACTTAAGTACAAATCCACAATCCCCACTCAAAGGAGAGAATATTAATATGTCATCATTATTCAGTCTGGCTGGTAAAACAGCCATCGTAACGGGCGCTGCCCAAGGTCTTGGACAAGGTATTGCCCTTGCTTTTGCGGAAGCTGGCGCAGATGTTGTTTCTGCCTCCCTGAACACAAGTGCGGAAACCGTTGAAGCCGCCAAAGCTTTCGGTGTGAAGGCTCTCAGCATCGAAGCTGACCTGAGTGACCACACTACCCTGCAGGGTATGTTCGACAAAGCGCTAGAATTGACCGGCCACGTTGACATTCTGGTCAACTGTGCTGGCATGATCCGCCGTACTCCGGCCAAAGATCATAGCGAAAAAGACTGGTTCGATGTCATCAACCTGAACCAGAATACTGTATTCCTGCTGTCGCAAATTGCCGGCCGCCACTTCCTGGAAAGAGGGTCCGGTAAAATTATCAACATCTGCTCCATGCTTTCCTACCAGGGCGGGATCAATGTTCCAGGCTATACTGCAAGCAAACATGCGGTTGCCGGTCTGACCAAAGCCTTCGCCAACGAATGGGCCGGTTCCGGTCTGAACATCAACGCGATCGCACCAGGCTACATGGCTACAGAAAACACAGCTCCAATCCGTGCTGACCAGAACCGTTCCGACTCCATCTTGGACCGCATCCCTGCTGGACGCTGGGGAACTGCCGAAGATGTTAAGGGACCTGCCGTATTCCTGGCTTCCGCTGCTTCCGACTACCTGAACGGTCATATCCTGAATGTAGACGGCGGATGGCTGGCTAGATAAGTATTTTACTGACCCCAATAATAGAAACAGCAGCAGTCAGGGACGAGAAAGTAAAGTCCCAGGCTGCTGCTTTTTTTAACAATCGTTATCTGATACCTTCATTCTGATCTATTCACTGTTAGTTCAAGAATGGCTGTACTCCATCCGACTTCTATATAAGTTCAAGATTCGGACTTGCTCCTCGCTTAGCTCTTTAGCATTCCAATACATATGCATTAAATTATATTCGAACAATTCTTTTAATTTCATGAACAGCGGTAGTTTCGTAAGCATCTCGGAAGAGAGCACATTCTCCTCTTTATATCCATCTATTATCGCCTTGGTAATGGATCTTTCATAATCTTTGAGGTTCTCTCCCCCTGAGAATGAGAACTCCAGTGCAGAATAGATAGGAACGGCTAAATCGTATACATAATAATGTTTTTCACAATCTTGAAAATCAATCATCGTTAGCTTGGAGTCACTATCTACAAGGATATTTTCCAGCCACAGGTCTCCGTGTATTAAGCCATAATTTGATGACTCCTGCGGCAGTTCCTTAATTTTGTTTACTACGTCGTGTGCAATTTCCCGTATCGTCTTCTCTTCTGCAGGAATGTATTTGAGAAAATCGTATTCTTTACACTCATGCCAATGATTGATATATGCAGTAGTCTCAGAATTCATATATCCTTTACTGACTCGATGCATTCTGCCTATTTGTTGTCCAAGATCTCTAAATACCGTTTTGTTCCATTTTGACCGTGGCAGATGGATTCCTGATGCAGCCTGAAATACAACGACCCGCTTCTCTTCATCTAACGTTATTTTCCCAATCAATGAATCATTAATAGTGGCTACAACCTGGGGAACCCCTATACCTTGGTTAAAAAGATAATTCGTCCAATTCACTTCATCTAATTGTTCTTGATAGGACTTATAATTCGTTATTCGAACAAAAAAAACACCTTTTTGAGATTGGCAACGGTACATTTCATTTGTCACGGCTTTAACATCATAAAAATTAATTGGATATGTATTATTTAGAAATTGCAATATTCTTTCTTCCATAGCGTTGCACACCTCAACTTTCTAAATGCTGCTAGCAACATTCAACAAGATTATAACAAGCAGACTCCCTCTTTGGCTGGTAATTTTTTCATTAAAATATACTGTACGTTAATTTCAAGCTGAATCGTCAATCTAAGCACGTACGAAAAAATACTCCGGTATCACAGGCAAGTGAGCTTGCACAGGTTACCGGAGCATGGGATTGATAAAGTATGAATCTTATTACACTGCCGGCGTTACGAATGGCAAGGTGACAATGAATGTTGTTCCCCTGCCAGGTTCGCTTTCTAACCGGATGTCACCTTGATGAAGCGATACGATCTGTTTAACGATGGCAAGCCCCATACCGCTGCCTTCATACTTACGGCTGTGGGAACGATCAGCCATAAAAAATCGCTCAAATATACGCTTCTGGTCCTCGGGGGAAATACCAATGCCAGTGTCGGATATTGTGACTGTCACGTTTTTGTTATCCTGTGTAATGCTGACGGTAATAACGCCGCCATCTTTGGAAAATTTAATGCTATTGCCGAGAATGTTGGTCCATACCTGATTTAGCTGGTCATGATCTCCCGTTAGCATAACTGTCTTCAATTCGAGCTCGAAGGTGATGTTGCGAGCCGACCATTGCGGCTGAATCGCGACAATGACCCGCCTGATCTGTTCATCAAGACTGAGCGTCGACAGAGTCAATTGCTGTGACTGCGATTCAAGCAAACTCAGCTTTAGCAGGCTAGCGCTCATCTTGGACATCCGATTCGCTTCATTGATGATAATGTCGAGATAACGTATCCGCTTATGAACCTCGATGTTTTCTTGTTTGAGCGCTATAGCATAACCGGATATCGAGGTGAGCGGTGACTGGATCTCGTGCGACACGTTCGATACGAATTCCCTGCGCAGCTGCTCAAGCTGCTGCAGGTCGTGCGTCATTTCTTCAAAGCTGCGAGCCAGAGTACCTAGCTCATCCTTTTGCTTAATATTCAGCTTCACACTGAAATCTCCATCAGCGATACGCCTAGTCGCTATGGTCAGCTTTTTGATCGGTCTGACTAAGAACATGGCAGCAACCAGAATCAATAGGCTACCTGCGATCAACGAATAGGTTATAAAATTCAAAATCCACTTTCGGGTGAAAGCGGCAGAAGGGGGGCCGATTGATTCTAAAAACATCGCTTTCGTACCCGTTTCAGTTGTCAAAGGCAATCCTAAGAGAACAGTAGCATAACCACTGGGATTTACTTGAACTATCTCTCCATCTATTACTTTTTTCAGTTGTTCCATACTGACAGTGACAGGTTTGTCTCCGTTAAGCGATCCATAAGACTTGAACTTACCCGTTTCTTCGTAAATTCGAATATAAAAAGATTTGAGCTGATACATTCCACTTACGAACTCGTCCGCTTCAGTCAATGGAAGGGTTTCGTAAAGCCGGGCGACATCCTGGCCAAAGTGAAGTAAAGGCATTAGCATGTTTTCGTTCAGTTTATCTTTATATACCCAAACGGCCACATACAGGGCAAGGACTGTGCCCCCGATGACGGAGACTAGAAATGTCAGGACGATACGTGTATATAAGGATCTGATCATTCGTAAACCTCAAGCCGGTAGCCAAGCCCGCGCACCGTCTCGATGCGAAAATGTGGTGTAGTCGCGAACCGTTCGCGCAGCCGTTTAATATGTACGTCGACCGTTCGGTCATCTCCAGCGTAATCGATCCCCCAAATTTGATCAATCAGCTGCTCACGTGTATACACTTGCCCCGGTGTTCCAGCAAGCTTATACAACAGCTCGAATTCCTTGAGCGGCAACGTGAGCGACTCCGTCCCTCTCATCACCTTATAGGTTTGCCGGTCAAGGATGACGTTGCCGAACTGGATCGGTTGCGTAGAGCCAATCCGGTATCGTTTCAGCAATGCCCTGACACGAGCTGTCAACTCTAACGGATCGAATGGTTTCGTCAAATAATCGTCCGTCCCAAGTTCGAACCCTTTCACTTTCTCCCAGGTTTCGCCTCTCGCAGTCAGCATAAGTAATGGAAGATCAGGATTGGCTCTTCTGAGCTCCTTGCATAACGTCCATCCATCCATAATTGGCATCATTATATCGAGCACGACAAGATCAACATGCGTTGAGGCGTAGACGTTCAGTGCTTCTTTGCCGTCCACGGCCTCAACTGTCTCAAATCCGTCGTTGCGCAGAAACAAGCAAACAAGTTCGCGAATGTTCGCATCGTCGTCAGCAACCAGTATAGTAGGCATTCGTTCCCTCTTTTCCTGTTGTACATCCTAGCATTATACTATAAATCAACCCATAATAAACGTTCAACTAAAGGAACCGTCTGTTAAATGCATGTTGTGTCGTCAGTTGCTACTAAGCATAATCGGGTGACTGGACAGCTTCCTAGCTGAGTGAAATTAATCCTCCAATAACACAAACTCCTCGGGATGGGAACGAATATATTTCGCAATAATGGAGTGGGTCATCGGGGCAACCTGCTCAAATCGGTCAAACAGGGATTTTACCATTTGCATCAGTTCGTCATCCCGCTCCAAATCCATAAGCGTTGCATCTCCCCAGTTGACCTTTAACCTGCTGTTTCTCGCTTCAAGCTGCCCTCTGGTTTCCTCCAGCAGCGCTCCCATTCCCGACTCGTCAAAAAACCGCACCCCCTCCATCATCCGGTCCCAATACCCCGGGATACTCAGCATGTAGGAGATCCAGGCATAATACTCGGCCGCCGATTTATAACTGTGACCATACATAACCCGGAACATGCAGAGTGCCTGTTGTCCCCGTGTCAGCTGTGAGATTACCTCCGCCTTAACCGCCGGCGATTTACCGCGTATCTGCATAAAAGTCGGCTCCATACACGCACTCCCAAGTTTTTCATCACCTAAGCTATAAAAGGATTCCCGCTTCATCGTCACTAAACTCATTACATTCCCCTTTCTCATTTAATAAATCCATTAACGAATAACTATCATACACTCCACAAGTCCGGCTGTTCATTATTTTATTTTACTGCCGATAGCTGCCAGTTCAACTTTAATTTTCTCTGCCGCTTGATTATCCTGTGATTTAAGCGGATCCAGCACAAGCTTATTCGAAATAATGATCAATCCCCGATGATAATAAGTTTTCTTGCTAAACACATCCATTATCACTCTCAGGGGGACAAACGTCCGTCCGTTTTTTGTCTCGATCGTTGTGTTTTTTGCTGAGGAACGGCCATTGACTGAAATGGTGGAATCCGCTTCGTTGATTAAGATCTTCTGGTTTCTGTATTGAATCGTGACCTCATGCTTCTTGGAATCAAAATGTGCTGCGGCACCGAACTGATCTGATATAAAACGCAGTGGAACCATTGTTGTCTCTTTGCGCAGATATGGGGTGATCTTTGAATTCGTTTCATCTATCATTGTCTGCTTTCCTTTGGCAAGCACTTTGCTCTGGCCGATAGACAGAACGATGGCGTCTCTCTTTATATCATCTACCAAGGAATTGATTGCTGCCTGCTGCTGGCCACCGCTTTGACAAAGATCGTCCTTGTACAGTTCCATATACTCAATAATAATGTCGATGGCTTCTGGTCGAATGTCCTGTTTCAGACTTTTATCGGCAAGGACCGCCTCCGTATTATTCCAGCTGCACATTAAGTTCTCTTGGGACACGGCAAGCGCATGGATCAGGGCTACCGTCATACTGTCCGGTGACGCCTTCTTGGCCTCAGTGATCCAATACAAATCAGGATCAAGATAATGATCGAGAACCTTCATATAGCCAAGAACAAAAATCTCCTGCGGTGTCAACTTCGCTTTATCCAGCGAATCTGCTTTCTTTCCATAAACAGATAGTGAATACTCCTCCGTCAGATCTCTATCCTCCCATCCTTGAACTGAATACAGCGCATTTATTACTGCCGCTTTTTGATCCAGCGGTGTGGTTGCCGACGATAAAAAATCGTTAACTTTCACGCCTAATCCGTTCTTCAAGGCCTCAGTAACCATATCTAGATCAAGATAAGCCTCATAAATAGCCGTCGAGGTTATGGGCGAGTCTGCATGCACGGTCTCCTGCTTATTACCAAAAAAATAACCAAAAAAAACTATTGAAGCTACCAGAAACAATTTGCCTAGCCTTGAATGTAACAGGCTATTCATAAACATTCCTCCTTGGGATGATGGGATGTTCTAGCTCATTCATATCGTATTCTATGTGGACAAGCCGTTGCCTGTGCGGCAAATGCTATGATATATTTAGCCGACGAAGTAGGATCGGCATCACCAAATGTAAACATTAATAAAGGAGTCTTCGCATGAATGACGAACTACTGACCACTTTTGATGACAATGGCAATATTACCGGGACCGCACCCCGTGATGAAGTTCACCGGTTGGGACTCTGGCACGAAACCTTCCACTGCTGGTTCGTCAGCAAGGAACAGGATATGCTCCATATTTATCTTCAGCTGCGCAGCGAACTCAAGAAAGATTATGCCGGCCTGCTGGATATCACGGCCGCCGGGCATTTATTATCTGATGAGGTTCCGGAGGATGGCGTCCGTGAGGTGCAGGAGGAGCTTGGAATCTGCGTTGCTTTTGAGCAGCTGATCCCCCTTGGGATCATCCCTTACAGCATGGACAAAGAGGGCTTTCTCGACAGAGAGCGGGCGCATGTCTTTTTGTACACGAACGCCTACCCTTTAAGCGACTTTAAGCTGCAACAGGAAGAGGTTGCGGGAATTGTAACAGCCGATTTCGCCGGCTTTCGAAGTTTGTGGCTGGGAGACAGCGCTACACTGCAAATTCAAGGATTTAGGGTGGAAAGCAGCGGTACGCGGATTCCAATCAGCCAGACTGTGGACAGGAGCCACTTTGTGCCGCATGAGATCAATTATTATCGGCGCATCATTGAGGGCATTGAGGCAGCCTTTGGTGATTAGCATTCTTTCAATCATAGCAAATGATATACTACCTATTTTAACCATTCCCTTATGCGCATAGCAAGATTCTACCCTGCACCCGCAGGCTGCTTCCGGTTTCGAAATGAAAAGGCAGGACCCTAATGACCGGGTCCTGCCTTTTGTAATTCTATCTATTTCTGTGCTACTTTCCGTTTCAGCATTACTAGCCCGTTCACAGGTAGTGCAACAACTTCCGGGGCCGGCTCGCCTGATTCCAGATCTGTATAAACCAGACCATCCAGTGTCACTGACGCTTCAGTACCGCTGAAGTTCTGCAAGAAAATATAGTCATGTTCACCGTCTGTACGAAGCTGCGCCGTTACACCTGCTGGAAGTTCACTTTCCAGCACGCGGCCAATTCCCGCCTTAGCGGTAATTGCAGCATACAGCTCTACGTAAAACGCTGATTCTTTGACGCGGGTAGCCAAATGGTACGCTCTGCCTGCTCCGAGCTTGTTGAGTGTCAATGCCGGCTGCCCGGCATAGAAATCGCTGCGGTAATGCCCTAGCGCCTCCGCCCCCTCCAGATGGATCAGCTCGGCAATTTCATGCGCATCGTAATCGCCCGAGAGCTTCAAGGCGTTGCCTGCCTGCAATACAAGACCGTTCACATCCCGGCTGTGCAAGCCTTCCGTTTCTTCAGCCCAAATGCCGAGCGTTCTGCGCAGCGGTCCCGGGAACCCGCCGAGGTGACACAAATCTGTTTCGCCTACCACTCCAGACCAGTAGGTTGCCAGGAAGGTTCCTCCCTGCTCCACATATTTCTCGATTCTTTGACCATTCTCTTCACTGATCAGGTACAGCATCGGAGCGATGACCAGCTTGTAGCGTGTGAGGTCATCTCCTGAACCAATCACGTCAACTGGAATGCCAAGCTCCCAGAGGGCACGGTAATGCTGCAGCACGGTCTCTTCATATTTCAGTCCGGAATTGCGGATCCCTTGGGCATCCTTGATTGCCCAGCGGTTATCCCAATCGAACAGGATCGCCGTCTCCGCCGGTGTGACGGTACCCACTACTTCGGTTAATCCCGCAAGTGTTTTGCCAACCTCGGCGACATCCCTGAACACACGGGTTTCTGCATGGCCGCTGTGATCGAGCACAGCACCGTGGAACTTCTCGCTGGAGCCGCGGCTCTTGCGCCACTGGAAGTACTGCACAGAATCAGAGCCATGAGCGACCGCCTGCAGTGATGACAGCTTATGCATGCCCGGCCGTTTCAGCTTGCTGACTGACTGCCAGTTCGTGAGCGAAGGCGTACTCTCCATCAGCAGGAACGGCTTGTGCTTAAAGCTGCGGAACATATCGTGGTTCAAAGCTGTCCAGGCCGCCAGCCGGACATCATCATCGTCCTCAGTGTAATGCCATTCCGGGTATGCATCCCAGGAGACGACATCCAGAATTTTGGCCAGCTCACGGTAATCAATGCCGTCGATCATATGCATATTGGTGGTCACGGGCAGATCGGGGTTAAAATCTCGTACGGCTGCAATTTCATGCCGGCAGAAATCAATCGTCCGCTCACTGACAAACCGCCGCCAGTCCAGGTTCAGGCCATGGACCTGTGTCTCTCCATGCGGTGCCGGTGAATCAATCTGCTCCCACGAGGTGTAGGTATGGCTCCAGAAAGCTGCCCACCAGGCATGGTTCAGTTCGTCGAGGCTGCCCTTATATTTGGCCTTCAGCCATTCCCGAAAGGCGTTCTGGCACAAATCGCAATGGCACTCGCCACCGAACTCATTCGAAATATGCCAGCCGATGACTGCCGGATGGTGGGCGTACCGTTCTGCCAGCTTGGCATTCAGCGTTGCTGTTTTGTCCCGGTAGACCGGGGAGGTGTAGCAATGGTTATGCCTTAACCCATGCAGATTGCGCACACGGTTTCGTTCCATCCGCAGCACCTCAGGATACTTCTCGGACATCCAGGCTGGCCGTGCTCCGCTTGGAGTAGCCAGGAAAGCATATATACCGTTCTCCGCAAAGGAGTCCAGCATACGATCCAGCCACTCGAATGTAAATACTCCCTCTTCAGGCTCCAACGACACCCAGGAAAAAATTCCGACAGACATCACATTGCAGCCCGCCAGCTTCATCAGGCGGATGTCCTCACGGAGAACTTCAGGATATCTCAGCCATTGCTCGGGATTATAGTCGGCCCCATGCAACATCACGGGAGCCTTGCTGCTGACCGCAGGGAGTTTTTTGCTCATCATCATACATTCATCCTCTCATTTTAGATCCGTGTCAGAATGAGACTTTTCTCTGATTCAAGTCATTTCGAGTCTCTGTCTTTTTCACGGACAAACATTTATACTATTTATAATATAGGATAACCACAGATTCACAGTAGGATTATACTCGCGATTACATAGCACAAAATGAATATGAGGTGAACAGTTTTGCTACCTTTTTCTTTGGTTGAAATGCCGCGTAACCTGGAGGACTTTCCCCTGTACCCTTATTCTGTCGGCAGACACATTCAGTACCATCATGTCCGCCCAGCTGGATTCCCTGTCCATCAGCTCTTCCTGATCCGCAGCGGAAACGGGATATTCCGCGATCTTACGGACGGAACAGAAACGGTGTTGGCACCCGGAATGGCTTTCGTTTTCCCGCCTGACCGCGGACATGAATATTACCCGTTGTCTCATGAGCCGTGGCATGTAGCTTTTACCGGCATCTACGGCAGCCAGACAGGGCCAATGCTTCATAGTCTCGGCTTGTTGCCATCTGCCGCCTATCATCCTGTACGCTTCGAGGAATGCTGGGAAGCCATCGGCGGAATCTGGCAGACCGTAAATGGAGGGAATGTCAGCCGCCAGGAGGAACAGGCCACGCAGGAACTGTCCGTCAGCCTCTACCGGCTGATCCTAATGATGCGCCGGGGCGAGCCTTCTGCCGGTACAACCAGCCGTCTGGAAAATGAGCATGTCCGCAACGAAGCACTGCAAAAAGCGGTGAGACTGATCAATGAGCATTTCACCGAACCGTTGCTGGTCGCTAATCTGGCTGCCGCCGTCGGCTATTCCGTGCAGCATTTCCAGCGACTGTTCTTGCAAGAGTATGGCGTAACCCCGCATAAATACCTCCAGAACCTGAGGCTGGAGCGGGGTCTTCAATTGATGACTGAAAGTCCCGGCATCCCTGTTCAGGATATCGCTTTGAATCTCGGGATGGAAACAAACTATTTCATCCGGGTATTCCGCAAGACTTACGGCTGCACGCCGGGTGTAATGAGGGAGTCACTTCAGCGAAGCCAGAGTCAAGCAGCGAACCGGCAGAAGCAATAAGTGCTTTTGCCTCAGGAACTGGGCTCTATTTTAAAATAACAGGCAAGATAATATAAAAAAGCTCGTTGGAGCTGCCCCCTTTTTATGTTATATTTGCTAGATCCAAATTTTAGGATGTAGAAGTCAACTAAGGGGGATGCAATTTGTTTTACCACAATCTCAGAAGAATGGGTCTCATTTTTGGAGTCCTGATTCTCTTGTCAAGCTGTTCCACTAAGGAACAATCGAAATTAACAAAGGAAGAAAATAGCAATAAGGCTGTAAGCCCGGCAAATCCGGTCAGGGAATACATCATAAATGACAGTAACAAGGTATTGTTGAGTGCCGACAACGTTAGTAATATGGATAGTCATATCATGGAATTGGCGCGTAATGAGATTTATGCCCGGCATGGTTATATATTCAAACGCAAGGATTTGGCCGACTACTTTTCTTCAAAGAAATGGTACAAAAAGAATCAAAACTATAAGGATGCTTTCACGGACATAGAAAAGAAAAATATCGAATTATTACATACCTATGAAGCAAAGTACGCAGCCTATCAGTTAATCGCAACACATACGGATGATTATCGTGTCAAAAATTACGAGGGCTCCAATACCTTTAAACAGCAACATATGGTTATTGACCTTAATGGAGATGGAATTAGTGATAATGTTGAGCTAAAGATCCCTACAACGAAAGGCGATACAACATGGACGCTTAAAGTAAATGGAACATCTCTTCAATTTGACGGTGAAGACAAGTTTCCATATTTTGAAATTGTCGATCTAAATATTAATGATCCTTACTTTGAAATCGCTTTTCAATTTGATAGTCAGTATGATTTTTTTAGAGAGACTTATTTTTATTACTATGACGGTCAAAAAATCAGATCCGTTGGTACCGTTCCTGATTTCGCCGCACATTCTTCTATGATTGACGGGTTTGGCACTGTTAAAGGGATTGATCGAGCGAAGGAGCTCCAGACATGGTATCGTGAACTCGTATTCCGGTTAGATGCAGAGCATCAGCTTCGTGAAGAAGAACAAGATTTCTACTCTATGTCTCCCCCTACTGTGTTAACCGCCAAAAAAGAATTAAAATTGCAAAAACTAAGAAACTCAGATGAAGAATATCTTCAAATCAACCCTGGTGATCAGGTGAGTTTCTTAGGAGAAGACAACCGGGGTTATATTAAGTTTGAGCTCTCCACAGGATTAACTGGTTGGTTTCAGGCAGGGGATATGTATGATTTCACTGATTATTTCGAAGGGCTGATATTATATGATTGAAGCGGCTCAAGTAAAGGGCAGCCTACCGGAATTAGCTAGTTGAACTAACGAAGGAACTAATTCTCAATAAAACAGCGGCAGTCCAGGACGTCACTTTACCGTCCATGAACTACCGCTGTTTCAAAGTAGCACAACTCCTCCTCCATAACCTGCCACGTTAAGCCCGCTACACCGTCGCAAACTGGCTGTTGTACAACCGGGCATAGTATCCCCCGCTGTCCAGGAGTCCCTCATGTGTGCCGCTCTCGACGATGTCTCCGTCCTTCATATAGAGAATGAGATCGGACTCGCGGATCGTGGACAGCCTGTGGGCAATAACGAAGCTGGTGCGCCCTGAGATCATGGCGAGAAAAGCCTTCTGAATCCGAATCTCCGTCAATGTATCAATGCTGCTTGTTGCTTCGTCCAAGATGAGCATCGGCGGATCCACGAGCATAACGCGGGCGATGGTAAGCAGCTGCTTCTGTCCCTGGGACAGATTGTCTCCAGAACCGCTGATCTTCGTAGCGTACCCTTCCGGCAGCCGTTTGATGAAGCTGTGCGCATTCGCTGCTTTGGCTGCTGCTATGACCTCTTCCTCTGTCGCATCCGGTTTGCCATATCTAATATTATCGCGGATGGAGCCTCCGAACAGCCATGTATCCTGCAGCACCATTCCGAAATTCCGCCGCAGACTGTCCCTGGTGATCTTATTAATTTCTATTCCGTCAATTTTGATTGTCCCGCTGTCTACGTCATAGAAACGCATAAGCAGGTTGACCAGCGTCGTCTTCCCTGCCCCAGTCTGTCCTACAATCGCTACACGGGTCCCCGGCTTCACCTCCAGGCTGAAATTCTTGATTAGCGGACGCCCGGGATCATATGCAAAACTTACTTTATCGAAGGTGATTGTGCCCTGGCTAGTGTCCATGACGTGAGCCCCTGCAGCATCCGGCGTTTCCGCCGGGAGGTCGAGAATGGCAAAAACCCGCTGTGCCGAAGCCGTCGCCGACTGTAGCTGGGTGATGACACCGGTAATCTCATTGAACGGCTTTGCGAACAGGTTCGAATAAATCAGGAAACTGGACAAATCCCCTACCGAAAAATGCCCACCAATTACAAGCGCGCTGCCGATCATCGCAATGACCGAGAAGGTAATATTATTGACCAGCCGTGTTGTCGGATTAGCCAATGAACCGTAAAACTGGGATTTGACGCCTGTCTGGTACAGCTCATTATTACGGTCCGAGAAACGGGCGAATGAACGGTCCTCGTAGTGGTAGGCCTGCACCACCTTTTGCCCGCCGATAATTTCTTCCACATATCCGTTTAATCCGCCGAGAATCTTCGCCTGCTCACGGAACAGCTTCTGGGAACGCGTAGTGATGAAACGGGCGACAAAAAAGGTTGCCGGAGCCGACAGCAGCACGACTACCGTCATCACCGGACTAATGTACAGCATAAGCCCGATCGCACCGGCAATGGTCACAATACCGGTCAGCAGCGTGGAGAAACCCTGCAGCAGCCCGTCCGAAACGGCGTCCATATCATTGACAAAACGGCTGATGCTGTCGCCCTGCGGATGATTGTCGTGGAATTTCAGCGGCAGCACATTCAGCTTGTCAAACAACTCACGGCGCATGTCGTAGACCGTCTTGTAAGCTATCCGATTGGTGTAATACGTCAGCAGCCAGCCAAAAAAGCTGCCCACAATATATACCGCAGCCAGGATCAGCAGCAGCCGGAGGATTCCGGTGAAATCAACATCGCCCGGACCCACCATATGATCGACAGCCCGGCCGATCAGCAGCGGCCCGATCAGGCTGGCAATCACGCTGATGATGGCGCAGATTACCGCGGTTATGGTCATGCCTCTAAAATGACTTGTATAGCCAAACAATCTCTTCCAGGTATTGTTGCCCTTCATTGTCCCGCCTCCTCGCTGGAAAGCTGGGACTGGCAGATTTCCTGATAAACCCCGCAGCACTCCAGCAGTTCCTGATGACTGCCTTTCCCAACAATCCGTCCTTCGTCAAATACGATAATCTGATCCGCCTGCCGCACCGTGCTGACCCGCTGGGATACCAGCAGCACGGTCATATCCCTGCTGCTCTCCTTCAGTGCCCTGCGCAGTGCCGCATCGGTCGCAAAGTCGAGCGCACTGGAGGAATCATCAAGAATAAGGATCGGAGGGGTACCCACGACAGCGCGGGCAATGGTAAGCCGTTGCTTTTGTCCGCCGGATAAGTTCAACCCTCCACGCGCCACCGGTGTATCCAGCCCTTCCGGCAGCTTGCGGATGAATTCATCGGCCTGGGCTACAACAACTGCCTGCATCATTTCCTCCTTCGTTGCATTCTGCTTGCCCCAGTGGAGGTTATCGGCAATCGTCCCGGTGAACAGGAGCGCCTTCTGCGGCACAATGCCAATCAGGCTCCGCAGCTGATCAAGCCGGTATTCTTTGACGTTGACGCCGCCTACTCTGACTTCTCCCTCCACCGCATCATAGAAACGCGGAATGAGATTCACGAAGGTGGACTTGCCGGATCCGGTGCTGCCGATAAGCCCCACAGTTTCACCGCGGTTGATCACCACTGAGATATCCTGCAGTGCAAGCTCACCGGTCTTGTTGTACCCGAAGGAGACATGCTCGAAAGAAATAACAGGAGCTGCCTCTTCCATCACTGGCAGGGCGCTGTTCCCTTCATCCGAGATTGAAGTTTCAGCCGCCAGCACTTCATTCACACGATTCGCAGAGGACGCAGCCTTGGTAAAGAGAATTACCAGGTTCGATACAACAATCAGCGCCAGCAGAATCTGGGTTACATAGTTTATGAACGCAATGATTTCACCTTGTGATAATCGGCCGGCATCAATGTGTATGCCGCCAGCCCACAGAATGGCAATAATCGCTGCGTTCACCACCAGAGTAGTCATCGGGCCAAGCCAGGCAGAGATGCGTCCAACCCGGATCGCCGTTGCCGTCAAATCATCCGAAGCTTCATTGAAACGCTGCTTCTCCCGCCTTGCTTCGGCAAAGGCGCGGATGACGCGGATACCGGAAAGATTCTCGCTCAGCACCAGCGCTAAATGATCCAGCTTCTGCTGATATTTACGGTAGAGCGGCGAACTGCGGGTAATGATAAAGTACAGGATGACGCCAAAAACAGGTGTCGCCGCGAGCAGAATCAGCGACAGCCGGAAATCGAGAATCATCGACATAATAATGGCCCCGATACAGATAAACGGCGCACGGACTACGAGACGGATCAGCATGGCCACTGCCAGCTGCAGCTGATTCACATCACTCGTGATCCGGTTGATTAGCGACGGTGTACCGAAGGTATCCAGCTCGGCATAGGACAACGAAGAAATATGCTTGAACATCTTGTTGCGCAGCGAAGTGCCAAAGCCCTGTGATGCCCGGGCGGCATAATATTGGCAGACCATCGAGCAGCCGAAACCGAGGAGCGACATCAGCAGCATAAGCCCGCCCATCCGGTACACATAGGCACTATCCTGCCCGCCGATTCCGTTGTTCACGATCAGCGCAACGATGGTCGGCAGCAGCAGCTCCAGGATCGCCTCCAGCAGCTTAAAGATCGGCCCGAGTATAACTTCTTTTCTGTACGGTTTAAGAAAAACAGCAATTTTGAACACAGTAACCCTCACCTAACTTATGTAGTATGTAATCACTATGAAATAGCGTTAAGACCCGTTATGATTATGTCATACCTGCTTACATATTAATAATATTGGTTTCGTATCAATGCCATACTTAATTCATATGCCAAATCCGGAGGTTTTACAAATGGATATCCGACAGCTCAAATACTTCTTGGCGATTGCCGAGGAAGGACAGATTACTTCCGCTGCAAGGAAGCTGCAAATGGCCCAGCCACCGCTCAGTCAGCAGCTGAAGCTGCTGGAGGAGGAGCTTGGTGTAAAGTTGGTGGAGCGCGGACCGCGCAGCATACAGCTGACCGATGCCGGAGTAATTCTGCGAGGCCGGGCACAGCAGATTCTGGAGCTGGCCGATGCCACCACGCGTGAAATTAGTGATTTTGCAAGCGGGCTGCGGGGAACGCTCTCCATTGGCACGGTTTCCTCCTCTGCGGCAACTCTGCTGCAGGATCGGCTATTTGATTTTCACAAAATCTATTCCGGCGTCAAATTCGAAATCCATGAAGGCAACACCTATAAGGTAATTGATCTGCTCAGCAAAGGAATCATCGAGGTCGGCATTGTACGCACGCCCTTTAACAGCGCAAGTCTCGAATGTGTATATGCCGGGGCTGAACCTATGATTGCCGTGATGACTCAGGGTTATGACTGGACGGACGGAGAGTCCTCCATTGATATCGGGGAACTCAAGGACAGGCCGCTGATTATTTACCGCCGCTTCGAGCAGTTGATCCGCGAAACCTGCCTGGAGCACGGATTCAATCCGGATGTGTTCTGCATGAACGACGATGCCCGCACCACGCTGCTCTGGGCCAATGCCGGTCTCGGCATCGGCATTCTTCCAAAATCAGCCTTCGGTCTCATGAGAAACGACAATCTTCGTTATAAAGAAATACGCAGTGAATCGCTCCGCACCCGGGTCGCCGCCGTATGGATGAAGGATAAATATTTGTCGTCGCTGGCCGAGAAATTCATTGAATGCTTCAGAGCGGAGTAGGCATGGGTATGGATACAAAAAAATGAAAAAGCGCTGAACCGGCATTACCCGGAACAGCGCTGGCATTTCGCTTAAGCCTATTGGCTTGCCGACCTATCAGCTAGATGAACCTCATCTCCGACGCAGACGCGCCCGGTTTGGATAACGGAAGCATACACGCCGAATTGAAGCCCCAGCTCTTTGTTGACGATTTTCAGAAGCGAGGGGGCTTTCTCCGCATTATCCGGGTCCATCGTCGTCATGACGCATCGCTCGCACAGCTCATTCACCTGCAGCTCTACCCCGCCAATCCATAGCCTCCGCCCGGTCCAGTCTCCCTCAAATAGCGACTCATCGCTTAATGCAATCACGAAATTCCCGCGGAACCGGCGCTGATCGACCTCGCGTCCCCAGAGCGCCTCCAGTTTTCTCAGACTGCCATCGGTAACAAGCAGAATACTGGCCTCATCCACCGACAGCAAATGCGGATTCTCCGGGTGCGGTTGCTTCAGGCCGGACATGCTGACCGGGATTTTTGTCTGGCTTTGAATCTCCCCAAGCAACTGCTCGTCCCAGCGAAAGGTCCGCCCGTCCGCTGCAGTGACAGCGACCTCCCCATCCTGGTAACGCGCCTGATAGGTAAGCATATTCGGTATATTGCGGGCCGTAACGAATCGCTTCCAGCCCTGCTTCCTTTCATCATAAAAAGAGCAAACCCGATCGCCTACGACGCCGTAGGATTCAATGTCGCAAGCCTCCAGCTGCTCTCCCGCGAACGATTTGACCGGATACCGGTTGATTTCACGGATCACACCAACAGTCAATGTCAAAGTCTGTTCCTCCATTTGGCCTAGAAATTACATAAGCTTATTGTACCTGATTTCGCCTTAAATTGTAGCTCTCTTGAAGCAGGCCTCAACAAAAAAGGAAGCCTCATCTTTACGATGAGACGTCCTCTCTCTGGGCAGCCGTTGGGCGAAGCTTTCAGTGATGCTCCAGTTCGGCAAATGCCGCCATTCTATACCATGATTTTGCAAATATCGTTCGTGAACTGTACAGGATCATTAACCTGCAAGCCCTCGATCAGCAGCGCCTGATTGTAGAGCAGGTTCGTGTAAAGGCCCAGCTTCTCCTGATCCCCTTCGGCAGCAGCCTTCAAGGACTTGAAGACATCGTGGTTAATATTGATTTCCAGTACCTTATCCGCCTGCACCTCTTGGCCGTTCGGCATCGCTTTGAGGATTTTTTCCATCTCGATGGTCAGCTCGCCTTCCGTGGACAGGCAGACTGGATGACTCTTCAGCCGTTTGGAGGCTTTGACTGCCTTCACTTTGCCGGACAGAATACCCTGCATCGCGTCGAAGAGCCCTTTGTTCTCGTTTTCCTCTTCTTCCGAAGGCTTATCAGCTGCATCTGCTTCAATCCCCAGATCACCGCTGGATACATTTTTGAATTCTTTTTCCTTATAGTTCATGATCATCTTGATCGCGAACTCATCGATATCATCAGTGAAATAGAGCATTTCATAGCCCTTGTCCAATACCATTTCAGTCTGCGGCAGCTTCTCGATCCGCTCTACCGATTCCCCGGAAGCATAATAGATATACTTCTGGTCTTCCGGCATTTTTTCCACGTATTCAGCCAGCGTAACCAGCTTCTTCTCCTTGGAGGAGTGGAACATCAGCAGGTCCTGGAGGGTTTCTTTTTCCATGCCATAGTCATTGTAGACTCCGAATTTAAGCTGTCTGCCAAAAGACTTGTAGAATGTCTCGTATTTCTCTCTTTCATCCTTCAGCAGGCTCAGGAGCTGGCTCTTAATCTTGCTCTTGATGTTCTTGGCAATCAGGGTCAGCTGGCGGTCATGCTGCAGCAGCTCTCTGGAGATATTGAGCGACAGATCCTCGGAATCGACCATCCCTTTGACAAAGCTGAAGTAATCCGGCAGCAGATCCCCGCATTTGTTCATAATCAGCACGCCGTTGGAGTACAGTTCAAGACCTTTTTCATACTCCTTGGTGTAATAATCAAACGGTGTATTTTCCGGAATGAACAGAATCGCATTATAGACTACAGCGCCATCGGCACTGATATGGATATGCTTCAGCGGTTTATCGAACCCGTAGCGTTTTTCGGCATAGAAGTTGTCATAGTCCTCTGTGGTCAGCTCGTTTTTGTTCTTGCGCCAGATCGGAACCATGCTGTTCACAGTCTGCTCTTCTTTGGTTTCCTCGAACTCGCCTTCGCTGCCTTCCTTAGGCTGACTGCCGGTAATATCCATCTTGATCGGGAAACGGATAAAGTCAGAATATTTCTTGATGATGGATTTCAGGCGGTATTCTTCCAGGAACTCATCGTAGTTGTCTTCTTCACTGTTCTCTTTAATCTTCAAAATAATCTCGGTGCCGACAGCATCCTTCTCGAACGGTTCGATCGTATATCCATCCGCGCCCTGGGACTCCCATTTGTACGCCTGGTCGCTGCCCAGCGCCTTGCTGATTACAGTAACATCGTCCGCCACCATAAATGCAGAGTAGAACCCGACACCGAACTGGCCAATAATATTGTGACCGTCCTTTGACTCATTATCCTTTTTGAATGCAAAAGAGCCGCTGTTCGCGATAATCCCCAGGTTGTTCTCCAGTTCTTCCTGCGTCATCCCGATCCCTGTGTCAGAGATGGTCAACGTGCGGCTGTCCTTGTCGGCAGTCACTTTAATGAAATAATCCTCTTTATTGAACACCAGCGCATCGTCTGCCAGCGCTTTGTAATAGATTTTATCAATGGCATCGCTTGCGTTGGAGATCAGCTCCCGCAGGAAAATTTCCCGCTGTGTATAAATGGAGTTAATCATCATCTCTAGTAGTCTTTTCGATTCGGCTTTAAACTCTTTTTGGGCCATGAATAAAATAATCTCCTTTCAAAAATAACCTTCTGTTTGCTCTCTGGAAATTAGCACTCCACTCGAATGAGTGCTAACACTTCCTTTTATATACCATATTCTCGTTTTTGATGTCAATATCTTGCTGCATACTAGCCTGTTAAAAAGTCACTTTTCTGTCGTTCATCCGCGCATTTCACAGCGCCACCGTCTTCGACTTAGCATCTGCCAGCAGCATCTGAATCAGCGATTGCAGCGGCAGTGATTTCCACTTCTTGGGATGCAGCAGCAGCTGCAGATCGAAATGAATCTCCGGATGGGCAAATGACAGCTCCGCCAGGTTCCCCCGCTCGATCTCCTCCTCGGCGACGATTCTTGGCAGCAAGGCAATGCCCAGCCCGTTGCGCACGCAACGCTTGATCGCCTCCAGATTCGACAGCTCAAAGCCGATGCGGAAAATAATCCCATGCTCCCGCAGCAGATTCTCGAACAGGCTGCGGTAAATACAGCTCTCCTCGGAAACGATCAGCTCACAGTTGTTCAGATCCTGCAGCGTCACGTCCGCAAGTTGGGCCAGCGGATGGGTAGCAGGTGCAACCAGCACCAGCGGTTCATCTCTGATGATCGTCCGCTCAAGCACGGAGTCGGTGGCATTCCGGTCCAGCATTAAGCCGATGTCCACTTCACCGTCCCGGATCTTCGCCACCAGATTGGCTTCCTGCTCGGTCTGCAGATGAATGTTCAGTCCGGGAAAAGTCGTGCGCAGCTGCTGCAGGAACGGCGGCAAATAAAACGCAGCCAGGGAATCAATGGTCCCGATCGTCAGCGTCCCGCCGATTTGTTGGGCGATCGTCTCCTTGGAACGGTCATACAAATCCAGAATCTCCACGAACAGCTTCAACAGTTCTTCTCCAGGTGGAGTCAGGCGCAGCGCACGTCCATGCCGCTCTATCAGTGGAACCCCATATTCCTTCTCTATCTTCTGAATCTGCATCGTCACACTGGACTGCGCGTAGCCCAGCTCTTCAGCCGCGCGGGTAAAGCTCTGCCGTTTCGCGACTTCGCGGAAGGTCCGCATATATGTTAAATCCATAACCTCACCCTAACATCAATATTATTGATAACCCACATCATTTATTATAGCTAACGCCGATGGAATATTCCATGCTACAGTAAGATAAAAGGATTTCAACATTTTGGAGGACGATATTCATGTTAACAGAAGAACAGATTTATGGAATCTATGTTCCCGTGGTAACCCCGTTCAATGCAGCTGGCGAGATTGATCTGGAATCATATCAGCGTTATGTGAACAACATCATCAAGAACAATATTCATGGTCTGGTCGTCAATGGAACCACTGGAGAATCGCCGACAGTCAACATACAGGAATTACAGACTCTCGTGGATACATCACGGGAATTATTGAAATCGAGCCCGGTCCCGCTGGTGGTCGGCACAGGCACTAACGATACGGCCTCCACTATAGCCCGCACAGAGCTGGCTGCCAATTCAGGTGCCGATGCTGTGCTCGTGGTTGTCCCTTATTACAGCCGCCCTTCCCAGCAAGGCATTATTGAGCATTTCCGCAAAGCCGCCGAGGTGGGTATTCCGGTCATCGCCTATGATATCCCGGGCCGTGCCGGAGTTGGCATGTCAGTCGATACCGCACGTACCATTCTTGAGATGAATAACGTGGTAGGTTTAAAAGACTGCTCCGGCTCTCCGCTGCTTGTCTCCGAGCTGTCCCGGCTGGGATCGAAGCCGGTGCTGTGCGGCGACGACCTGCAGTTCCTGCATATGCTGGGCTGTGGAGCCGCCGGGGGCATGCTGGCCTCAGCAAACGTGCATACCGCGAGGTTCCTCGGTATCTACGAGCAATTCAAAGCCGGGCAGATCGCTGATGCGACAGCTGCGTTCGACCAGCTGCTGCCGCTGATGAAGCTGCTCTTCAAGGAGTCCAATCCAGCTCCGATTAAATGGCTGCTTAGCGCCTACGGAGAGATTTCCTCTGATACGCTCCGCTTGCCGATGACCTCGATCAGCTCTGAGCTGCGCGAGGAACTGGGGGCTTATCTGGCCGGATAACACCTGAATCCATAACCTGATATTTACGCATAACAACAACCGCTACGGTGCAGTCACAAACTGTCCAAGGCGGTTGTTGTTATGACTACCATTTTCAGCGTAGTCTAGGTATTATTGATTTTCCGCTGCCACCGGATTAACCGCAAAAATAGAATGAATGTTACCTTCCGGATCTGCGAAGAAACCCGTGGTATGCCCCCAAGACATCGACTTCGGTGCAGTGATCCCTGTAACCCCTTTTGAAATAAGCTCCTCATACATCGTGTGGACAGCCTCCGGTGAATCACATTCGAAGTTAAGCTCGAAGGCTTGCCCTTTATGCTCTTCTATAAAGGAATAATGACCGTTTGTGTTATCCGCCATCAATGGTGTTGAACAAATCGCAAGGCGAATGCCGCCATTCACAAATTCAGCATAATGGTTTTCTTCAACAACGGTCTTAAATCCGAGTACATCACGATAAAAGCTAGTCAATCTAGGAACATCATGCGCCAAAACCGTAATTCCTTCTAATTTCAATCTCATACTCCCAATTCCACCTTTTCTGAGATATGCAACTGTTTTATAATGCTTTAACCATAATCTTCAATCAATGCTATTTTTCCATTTTTAATTTCAAATACCGACTTCCCTTTTAGTTGAAGTGTATCTCCAATCTTTAATCCATTAGGTAAATCAACAGCCAGTATCGCTTCATAATCAATTTGTATTTCTACTCTGTCATCTACAGCGCTGTAATGGGTAATGGTCTGACGACGATTAGAGAAAACCTGTGAAGACTTTTCTGCCAGTTCTTTAAACTCTTGAATTCCCCTGGTCTCTGTCATGATTTCACCATTGGAAAAATCTTTAAACAAAATATCAGCATCTAAAAGTCTAACCATACCCTCGACATCAAACGCATTGTAGGCCTCAACATAATTATCAATGATTGCTTGGTTTTCTCCACTAATCATAGTCATACTCCTCTCTTAGATTGTACTCTATCCATATTCTTCAGGATGGATAGTTTTTCCTTTATTTGCTGTCTCGTGAAGCTTCCGAACCGGATAGCAAGCTGCCTGTACTCGTCGATACCAATAAAAAAGCGGAAGTCATGGCCGAAATAAGCCCTAGACTGCCGCTATATTATCTAACTGACGAGACTCGCAAGCTTAACAACAATTTTACTCAGCTTCACTTAAGAACCTTCTTTGAAATGAAAATGTTCATGGTGGATCCCGTCCATACCAACCAATTTACCACTCTTTTTATGATAGTATGCGAAGCTATTATTTATCGGCATTCGAAGTAATTGATAATTATTTTCTTTGGGTAAGGTTTCGATTTCTTTAATTGCTGCCTCACGTGTAGTGTAAATACCTATCGGAAAAAAATTAGGAAAACCATTTGGACCATCAGCGACGAAAATTCCCCAAACAAATTCATTTATCACATCGCTCACCTCATTTCACTTGATACTAACCCTTAACTTTTTACTATATCAGGAACTCCACCTTTACTCCAGTTTAGCCTACAGCTTCGGAAAGCAGAACTCATAACGCACAAAAAACAGCCTCCCGCTCAGGGAAGGCTGCAGTCTAATCTATAAGCATCCGTTTTATTGTGATCTGCCCGCTTTGGCTGCAGGTCTGCCGCCAGGTCGGCTGCTGTGGTTGTTACCGGGTCTGCCGCCTTGGCTGCCGGCAGGTCTGCTGTTCTGTCCAGCACCAGCCCGCTCACCAGGTCTGCCGCTATAGCTGCCGCCTGGGCGGCTACTAGCACTTGCTCCGCTGCCGTTCCCTCCGCTTGCTCTGCCGCTAGAACCGGCTCCACTGGCCGAAGCACTCCCGGGTCTTGCACCCGCTCCTGCTTGATGAGCCGATTCCCCGTTCGGTCTGCCGCCCTGGCCGCTGTTCTTGCTTCCGCCGGAAGTGCTGCCCGCACGGTTGCCCTGTGTGAACCATTCCGACTTTGGCTTACGCGCCGGATTGGTCTTCGCCTTGGCTGCCGGCTTCGCCGGAGCTTTTGCCGGGCGTTCATTCAGCAGAGCCTGTGCGCTCTTAGACATCGGATACGCATGGTCCTTAACTTCAGGGATCGTCTTGCCGATCAGCTTCTGAATATCCTTGAGGTACGGGATCTCTTCCGCCTCACAGAGAGAAATAGCGATTCCGCTCATACCGGCACGGCCCGTACGGCCGATCCGGTGGACATAAGTTTCTGGAATGTTCGGCAGATTGAAGTTGATGACATGCGACAGCTCGTCAATATCAATTCCCCGGGCGGCGATGTCTGTAGCAACAAGCACGCGGGTAGCTCCGCTTTTGAAGTTGCGCAGCGCATTTTGCCGGTCATTCTGGGATTTGTTGCCGTGAATCGCTTGAGCAGTAATATTAATCCGCGTCAAATCACGGGTAACCCGGTCAGCACCACGTTTGGTGCGGGTAAAGACTAGTGCCGAGACAATCGATTTGTCCTGAAGAAGGCGGTTTAATTGATTCTGCTTGTTGCCGTTCTCCAGCAGATAGATCGACTGCTCGATTCTGTCCACCGTGGAGGAAACTGGCGTAATCTCGATTTTCACCGGGTTCACCAGCAGTGTTTTGATCAAATTCGAAATTTCCGTCGGCATCGTAGCCGAGAAGAATAATGTTTGTTTTTTGCTTGGCATTTTGGCGATAATCCGCTTCACATCATGAATGAAGCCCATGTCCAGCATGCGGTCCGCTTCATCCAGTACAAGAATCTGCACATACTGCAGATCAACATGCTTCTGGGTAATCAGGTCGATGAGCCGTCCTGGTGTGGCAATCAGGATATCCGCACCCTGGCTTAATGCCCGCTCCTGAGCTTTTTGCGATACACCGCCAACAATAGCTGTTGAACGGATACTGGTGAATTTGCTGTAGGCTTGAATATTTTCCGAGATTTGCAGTGCAAGCTCTCTTGTCGGTGTAAGAATCAGCGAACGAATCCGGCGTCTGCCGCCGGTTGCAGAAGGCTGCTGGCTTAGAAGCTGAATAATCGGCAAGGAAAAAGCGGCTGTTTTGCCCGTTCCGGTCTGTGCGCAGCCGAGAACGTCTCTGCCAGCCAAAGCCGCGGGAATGGACTCCTCCTGGATAGGGGTGGGGGATGTATAATTTTCTTGGCTTAACGCCTTGAGGATCGCTGGGATCAAATTCAAATCATTAAAAGTCATGTTGTCTCCTTAATTTTAAATACATATATTATCAATCAGGTAACTGCTGTACCTTGTTTGCAGCGTCTCCACATAGCGCTCATCAAAGTCATAACACATAATGATAACACAAATTGAACAATAAGAGAAACATCAGCAGAAATTTTTATGTTAGTCCTATATAGATTGAATTAAGATTTCCCCATTTTGGCGAGGACGTAACTACGGTGAATATTTGGACTTCCGGCCGCTGTTGTCGTAAGAATTTCTTGATTAACCCGCTATATGCGGTGGAAATCCGGTGACAAAGGCGGTCGCTATCGCTCCTACAGTTCCAAAATCCCCCTCCGCTACTTTTGCCCTTTTGTGTAGTTATTAAGTTCATTCTACATAGTGTAACCGCCGTCCATTTCATTCACGCCTCCTATTCCATCAGTAAAGCATGGTTGTTCAGATTTGGTTTAGATTGCTGGTGTACAGTAATCATGCAAATCACAAATGACGCAAAGGAGCGCTTTGAATCATGGGTAAAAAAAGAACAGCAAATCCATCATTATGCACATCCCCCAACTGTTCAGCGAGACATTATGCCAAGGGCTATTGCAAGAAGCACTATAGCAATGAATGGTATAAAAACCGCGCCGCCGCCAAACTCAGCCAGACTTTGCTCGAAGAACGCACCCCGTAGGCACCACCGCCAACACCGTAGCTATAACATAATAACGGCTTATTTAGCTCACTTACCCACTTACGCTCAACTCCAAGGCATCATCTTAAACCATAAGATAACAGAACATAAAAAAGCGGAGGATCGCTCCTCCGCGTCTTGACCTGCTTATAAATAAATACTAATCTACAATTTCAGCTGTGTCGCCGTTGTTGGCACCTGCAGCATTGGCTTCGTCGGTGTCGATATGCATATCAAGCGCAAAATTGTCCGATACGCGGGCAAGAACATTTTCCAGTACCAGGCCGCGTTCGCCGCCCAGACGTACTTTTAGAAGCTGCTTGTCGGCGATGCCCCAAGCTTCTGCTTTAGAAGTGTGGAAGTGAATGTGACGTGCAGCAATAATTACGCCAGTCTCCAGTTCTACTTCACCAGCTGGTCCCTTAAGGGTAATGCCCGGTGTGCCTTCGATATGTCCGGATTCACGGACAGGTGCTTTCACGCCGAGGCTGAAAGAATCTGTGCGGGAAATCTCCAGCTGTGATGCCGGACGGACAGGTCCTAGAATTCTTACTTTGTCGAATTTACCTTTGGTGCCGATTACTGCTACTTGCTCGTTAGCTGCAAATTGTCCGGGTTGGGAGAGTGGTTTGAACTCAGTCAATTGATAACCTGCGCCAAACAACGCTTCCACATGCTCTTGCGTAAGGTGAATATGTCTAGCCGACACACCTACGGATACAGTCTTGCTCATTGTAAAGTCACTCCTTGTATTTTCTCTAGTATCTGTACAAGCCACTGAACATTATACCTCTTATTACCCAAAAATAAAAAGACCCTCCGCACAATGAGGGTCCTTTTTTCGACATTTTGAGATTTCGAAGCTGGATTGTCACGATTTTGTCATGATCCGTTACATTATGGTATTTTATAGTTGTTTAGTTTTGGCGGCAAATGCAAGCTTAAAAAACTCCAAGCGTTTTCATACAACCACCCCTTCACTTGATCCTCCGGATAGTAGCGGAGCAGCAGCTCAGCAAACTCGGCGTATTTCCCAGGATGCTCCAGTCCCACTACCCACGCATCGATCCCGTCAAAATCGGAACCAAACATCAGCTGCCTTGTGCCGCCCAAGCTGCAGACATGATCGATATGCCTTAGAAGATCATCAGCTTTGGCGTCTCCTCCATTTTTAACAAACCAAGGAACAAAGGTAAGTCCCATCCGGCCGTCCATAGCAATCAACGCTTTGATCTGTTCATCGCTCAGATTACGCGGATGGCCGCACACAGCTGCGACGTTGGAGTGGGAGGCAATAAACGGACGCTTGCTCCGCTCAGCCAACTCCCAGAAGCCTGCTGGGGCCAAATGAGACACATCCAGCAGCATACCGCTGCTGTTGCACCACTCGATCAGCTCCCGGCCTTTTTCGGTAAATCCTCCATTCCGCTGTTCGAGTACACCATCCGCAGCCCAGTTCGCATAGTTCCAGGTGACTCCAAGGAAGCGCACCCCGAGATCGAAACACAACTGAGCATAGAATAGATTCCCCTCCAGACCGTCTACGCCTTCCAGAGACAGCAGCCCCCATCTGGGGGGCACTCTAACCAGTTCCACTGCTTCCTCCTTCCAGCGCAGCCACTGCAGGCCTCCTGAGCCTAGTACTTTGCTCTGGAATAGTTCAATTTGTCCCAGCACACTTTCAAAACTAGGTCTTCCCCTAACCGTAGACAGATAAATCGCAAAAACTTGCAGACCGACGCCACCCGCTGCAAGCCGTTCTGCAGTTACATCAAGCCGGCTGTCCTTGTCGAAATTAAGATGGGGGGAAGCCTGCAGTTTGCTCAGAACATCACAATGGAAATCTGCCACCCGTAGTTGCTCCGCTCTTCCCATGAGATCGGCCTCACTTTCTTACTTGTCATCCAGTTTCCGCGCCACTTCGCATCCAGCGCTCCTGCTTATAGTTTATGCAGAGGATGACCCGCTCTTCACCTGTACAGCAAAAAACCTGTTTACCTATGTAAACAGGTTCATCCAGTAAGTTCTAACATTCATTAATTATCTAGGCTCTACAATGAGTTTAATCGCCGTCCGATCCTCTCCATCAATCACTATGTCAGTAAAGGCTGGAATGCAGATCAAGTCGACACCGCTTGGCGCGACAAATCCCCGGGCGATGGCAACTGCTTTGACTGCTTGGTTCAGTGCTCCTGCTCCAATAGCTTGTAGCTCGGCCGATCCACGTTCACGAAGAACACCCGCTAGTGCGCCGGCAACGGAATTCGGATTGGATTTAGCTGATACTTTTAATACATCCATAGTAAGTACCTCCCCTGGGAAAATGATGGTGTTCTTCCACTACTGTAGATGTTATTCGCGAGAGAAGAAATAATTCCTTCTTTTTGCGGACTACTCCGGAGAAAATGGTACAAAAGTTACTCTTTTTCGATATAAAAAATATCACACTTTACCCAAAATCAGCGATTATTCCCGAAAAGCCTAATTCCTTGGTGCCCTCATTAACTCATTACCCATTCATCTTCACGCAGCCGAATCTTCTCCAGACGTGTTGCCTTGCCCGTAGCCTCGTCAATCTCTGCGAATAAACCGTGCAATTGCCATTTACCTTCGTCAACCACAAATCTGGCCGGAAGCTGGGTAGTGAACTTATAGAGGACCGCATCCTTTTCCATACCCAAAATTCCTTCTCTTGAACCAACCATGCCGGCATCCGTCAGATAAGCAGTGCCTCCCGGCAGGATAACATCGTCATTGCTCTGCACATGTGTATGGGTTCCTACAACAATGGAAGCATGCCCGTCCATAAAATAGCCCATGGCGATCTTCTCAGAAGTAGCCTCGGCGTGAAAATCCACCAGAATACACTTGTGATTCCGGCGCAGCTCGTCCACAATCTCTTCGCCCACCCGAAACGGATCATCAATTGCCGGCAAAAAGGTCCGTCCTTGCAAATTGACAATCGCCAGCTCTTTGCCATTGCCTTTAATAATCGTATACCCTCTGCCAGGTGTTCCTGCAGGAAAATTAGCCGGGCGGATGATCCGGGGCTCGTCGTCGATAAATTCGAAGATGTCCTTGTTATCCCATGTATGATTGCCCATTGTAATGCCATGAACGCCCCAGTTGAAAAATTCATTGGCAATAGCGGAAGTAATACCTCTTCCCGCTGCGGCATTTTCTCCGTTCGCAATGATTATATGCGGCTGGTATTTGTTCTTCAGCGAAGGCAGCATTTCGCGCAGCGCTTTTCTGCCGGTATTGCCTACAATATCACCTATAAATAAAACTTTAATGTTGTTCTCCTCCTAAAAGTTTAATGGGTTAATCCGTGCTGAATGTTCTTCGTACACATCCGGCTTCGAAAGCATATATTCTGTATGAAAGAAAAAAGGCCCCGCAGGGGGGCCGATTTCCTTGCTTATTTAGCGTATTCAACAGCCCGTGTCTCGCGGATTACGGTAACCTTGATATGACCCGGATAATCCAGTTCACTCTCGATCATCTTTGTAATGTCGCGGGCCAGACGGAATGCTTCCGCATCGTCGATCTTCTCAGGCTGCACCATCACACGAACCTCGCGGCCCGCTTGAATGGCGTAGGACTTCTCAACGCCGTCAAAGCTTTCGGAGATTTCCTCCAGCTTTTCCAGACGTTTGATATACGTTTCCAGTGTCTCACGGCGTGCGCCAGGGCGTGCAGCCGACAAGGCGTCAGCAGCTCCAACCAGCATGGCAATAACCGAAGTAGCTTCGCAATCACCGTGATGGGACGCGATACTATTGATAACAACCGGATGCTCCTTGTATTTCTTCGCCAGTTCGACGCCAATCTCGACGTGCGAACCTTCCACTTCATGATCCAGCGCTTTGCCGATATCATGCAGCAGACCGGCACGTTTAGCAAGCACGATGTCTTCCCCAAGCTCACCGGCCATAAGTCCAGTCAAATAAGCAACCTCCATGGAGTGCTTGAGTACATTTTGACCGTAGCTCGTACGGAATTTCAGACGGCCCAGAATTTTGATCAGATCCGGATGCAATCCGTGAACGCCAACCTCGAAGGTAGCCTGTTCACCGTATTCGCGAATCCGCTCATCCACTTCTTTGCGGGATTTCTCCACCATCTCTTCAATCCGTGCCGGATGGATACGTCCATCAGCAACCAGCTTCTCAAGTGCCGTACGGGCCACTTCGCGGCGAATCGGATCAAAGCCCGACAAAATAACGGCTTCCGGCGTATCATCAATAATGAGATCAATACCAGTAAGAGTTTCCAGTGCACGGATGTTGCGGCCTTCACGGCCGATAATCCGGCCCTTCATTTCTTCATTCGGCAATGTAACTACTGACACGGTTGTTTCCGCCACATGATCAGCTGCGCAGCGCTGAATAGCCAGTGTAATGATTTCGCGGGCTTTCTTGTCCGCTTCCTCTTTGGCCTGCTGTTCAATTTCCTTAATCATCTGTGCGGTCTCGTGGCGAACTTCCTGTTCTACATTGCTAAGAATGATACTTCTGGCATCATCAATGCTCAAATTGGAAATACATTCCAGTTCTGTGACTTGGTTCTTGTAAATTACATCAATTTGCTGTTGTGTTTCGTCAATTCGTTTCTCTTTGTTAGCTACTTGTTCTTCTTTTCGTTCAAGCGATTCCATTTTTTTATCCAGTGATTCTTCCTTTTGCAGCAAACGTCTCTCTTGCCGTTGGATTTCATTCCGACGTTCACGAGTTTCTTTCTCAGCTTCAGTACGGATTCTGTGGACTTCGTCCTTAGCTTCGAGTACCGTTTCCTTCTTCAGCGCCTCCGCCTCTTTCTTCGCGTTCTCCACGATGACTACGGCTTCTTTCTCTGCGCTTGAAATCTTAGCTTCTGCAAGGGATTTACGAATAAAATAACCGAATCCAAAGAATAATGCAGCTACAACGAGAACGATTATGACCCAGATTGCAGTTACCATCTGTTCACCTCCTCGTTGGTTCCTCCAAGGGAAATGCCTTGGGAATTGTGCAGTTGTTAAACTATCCGTTCATCACCATACAAAAAACCGGTAATACACCGATTGCCATACTGCACATGCTGCACATGCACACTGCCCGCCTTATCCGGCGATTACATTTCATATGAGTTGTACGCGAACCGGTTCATAAGAGTCTGCTTTTTGGGAAGGAAAAAGGATTCTTAGTTTATGCCGATTCATGTTATATTTTATTATTTATAAAAAGACCTTGTCAAGAGAGTCGATAACCGCATTTAAGTCAAGAGAATCAGTCAGGGAAGTAAATCTCCTCTTCTTCACCCTCAAAATCCTCTTCTTGGCGTAAAACATTCAGTACCTGCCGTACCATTTCACCGGAATATCCGCGCCGCATGAGGAAGGCTCCGGTCTTTCTGCGCTTGTCATTAACGTCTCCGCGAATCAGATTCCATTTCTTGCGCCCTGTCTGCAGAGCACTTTCCAGTTCCTGTTCCGGAGAGATATTCTCCAGCGCTTCCGAGATCAGCGACTTGTCGATTCCTTTCTCCCGCAGCTCCTGACGGATCCATAGCTTGCCCTTACGCTGATTTGCAATGCGTTGTTCCGCCCACTGCTTGGCATACAAGGGATCATCAAGGAAACGCTCCTGCTGCAACCGCAGCAGCACCTCGGCAATAATAGTCTCTCCTATTTCTTTCTCACGTAAACGGCGGGCCATTTCCTGAGATGTCCGAGGCTTACGTTCCAAATACCGCAGTCCCTCTACATAAGCACGCTGCCGTTCATCCGCAACAACAATTTCCACCAGATCTTCCTTCATGAACGAACTGCCGGTAATCATCCGATATTTAATCATGACATCTTCATGAACAGTCATGTTATATGCGCCGAAATGAATAATGTAACGGTGATCGGACTTCTTCTGCCGCTCTAACCGTGTGATGACAAGCAGCTCGCCTTCTGGGAAATTGTCCAGCGGTTGTTCTTCCTGTTCTTCCGGTTCAGGGTTCAATTGTATTACCATGGCTGTCTGTCACCTCATAGCTATTGATTCTTATAATCTTCTGATCTTATGAAAAAGCGCCCTGTTAAGATCATTCACAGGGCGCCTATTACCTTATATAATATTCACTTCAATTTATTCGATTTCGAGCAGCAAGTTCTCTTCTTCCTCTTGCTCTGCAGCAATCTCGGTTTCACTCGGAGCCGCTACAATCGTCGACAAATTGCTGGCTTCACGAATCTTATTCTCAATCACCAGAGCAATGTCCTGATGCTCTTTCAGGAACTGCTTGGAATTCTCACGACCTTGGCCCAAACGTTCACCCTCGTAGGAATACCAGGCTCCGCTCTTGTTAACGATATCCATTTCCGTACCGATATCAACAAGGCTTCCCTCTCTGGAAATACCCTCACCGTACATAATATCAACGTCAGCCTGCTTGAACGGAGGTGCAACCTTGTTCTTCACAACTTTGATCTTCGTACGGTTACCGACAACATCATTTCCCATCTTGATGCTCTCTACGCGGCGCACATCAAGCCGAACGGAAGAGTAGAATTTCAATGCCCGGCCGCCTGGTGTTGTTTCCGGGTTACCGAACATAACGCCAATTTTCTCACGAAGCTGGTTAATGAAGATGGCAATCGTATTCGACTTGTTGATCGCTCCGGACAGCTTACGTAAAGCTTGAGACATCAGACGTGCCTGCAAACCAACGTGGGAATCTCCCATATCGCCTTCAATTTCCGCTTTCGGTACCAATGCCGCTACGGAGTCCACGACAATAATGTCTACTGCGCCACTGCGAACGAGCGCTTCGGCGATTTCCAGTGCCTGTTCGCCTGTATCCGGCTGGGAGAGCAGCAGCTCATCAATGTTTACGCCGAGAGCATTAGCATACTTAGGGTCAAGCGCATGCTCTGCATCGATGAAAGCAGCTTGTCCACCAAGCTTCTGCACTTCTGCAATCGCATGTAGAGCAACAGTCGTCTTACCGGAAGATTCCGGTCCGTATACTTCAATAATGCGTCCTTTAGGAAGTCCGCCAATACCTAATGCAATATCAAGTGCCAAGGAGCCGCTAGGTACGACTTCGACTTTCATATGCGAGGATTCTCCCAGTTTCATGATCGAACCTTTACCGAATTGTTTTTCTATTTGACGAAGCGCCATATCAAGCGCTGCACGACGATCTGACAATCAGACCACTTCCTTCACTGTTTATAGTAATATAATAACGTGTTTTGGAGGTCTTGCCAAGCTTTTTTTCGAACATACATTCGTTTTTTTTGTCTTCCGGGAGAATACTCCCTTTTATTGTAAGCCTCCTTCCGGATGTTGAATTCAATACAAATCCTTCAGTCACCGGAAATCAACGGCCTATGCTCACAGGAGCTCCGCTGTAGTCAGCGGTGCCGCATAAAACAAAAAACCGCAGCAGAGAGTTCTCAGTGCTACGGTTCTTCCGTATATACAATTATATACCGTCTTAGCAGGTTATTGCAAGGCTGATCCATCCAACGGAGTAGCCACCTTGCGCTCCTCTAGCCTGCGCCAGAGACGGTATAATAGCGCTTTGACTGAACGCAGCCGGATGTTCTCACGCGTCCCTTTGAGATTGAGCTCATACACTTCAGTCTTTTGCCCCCGTTCCGCTAAGCCGACATAGACAAGCCCTACCGGCTTGCGTTCGGAATAGCCGGGACCGGCAACACCTGTAACTGATAACCCGAAATCACTGTCCCCTATCATTCTTACCTGTTCCGCCAGCACCTCAGCGACTTCGCGGCTGACCGCTCCGGCAGCATCAGGACCCTCGAGAAGAGCAGCAGGCACATTCAGCAGCTTCTTCTTCATCTCATTGGAATAGCAAACTATACCTCCATTGAACATGGATGCGCTGCCCGGAATATTCGTGATGCTCTCCATCAGCAAACCGCCTGTACAGCTCTCTGCGGCGCTTAAGGTCAGTCCGGCATCCGCCATCCAATCGACAATAAGCTGTTCCAGCGGCACATCTATATTGGCATACATATGCTCCGGCAGAATATCCTTGATTGTTTTCTCCAGCACGTCCAGCTTCTCCATGGCACTGTGTTCAGAAGTCGCTTTGGTAGAGATGCGGACCGTCACTTCCCCTTCCTTGGCATACGGAGCGATAGTTGGATCAGTCTGACTCCGGATCAGATCGATCAATTTGTCCTCCAGCAGCGACTCGCCGATGCCGGCAAATTTGAGCATTTTGGAGTAAATCGGCATTTCGTCTGTCAGCGCGTGCTGCAGCAGCCATGGTTTAGCCTTGTCCGTAAACATCGGCTTCATCTCGCGCGGCGGGCCTGGAAGCACGATATAATACTTCTCTTCATGGGCGAACGCGATGCCGACAGCTAGGCCGATTTCATTGGAAAGCGGCGTAGTTCCTTCAATAATAAGTGCCTGCTTACGGTTATTCTCAGTCATCACAATCTTTCGGTCATCAAAAAAACGCTGTACATGATCCATCGCAAGCTGGTCGATATGAAGCGAACGGCCCAGCGTTAACGCCAGTGCGTCTTTGGTCAGGTCATCTTCGGTCGGACCGATTCCACCGGTGAACAAAATGACATCCGCACGGCTCTTTGCAATCTCTATTGCTTCCTGAATACGGCCGCTGTTATCCCCGACCACAGTTTGAAAATAAACATCAATTCCCATCGCGGCCAGCTCTACAGATAAGAACTGGGCATTGCTGTTCACGATTTGTCCAAGTAAAAGCTCCGTTCCGACGGCAATAATTTCCGCTTTCATAGCTGGCTTTCTCCTCCTGGTTGTAGAGTGGATGCGTTATTAAGTTCTAAGCATCATGAAGCTGCAGCAAATCCTTGTTCTTCACGAAATAATCAATCCCCGAGTAAATAGTGATGAGCGCAGCAGCCCAAATGGCAATATCATCAAGAGGAATACTTACGAACTGGAAGGGAAAGTTGTTGAGCAGCAGAAGTGAAATGGCGACAATCTGCACGACTGTCTTTATCTTGCCCCATTTGCTGGCGGCAACCACTTTGCCTTCGAGTAGCGCTACCTGGCGCAGCCCGGTTACGGCAAACTCACGGCTGATAATCACAATGGCGATCCATGAATCGCATCTTCCCAGCTCAACCAGAGAAATCAGCACCGCAGAAACCAGCAGCTTGTCCGCCAGCGGGTCAAGCAGCTTGCCGAGGTTAGTGACCATGTTATATTTCCGGGCTATATAGCCGTCTATACCGTCCGTGCTGGCCGCGAGCAGAAAGATTACAGCCGCGATCAGATGATTAATTGAAAGCTGGAATGAGCCCCAATGTAAAGGCTCCGGATAAAATCTGAAATCCACCAGCAAAAAAAACATCATAATCGGGATAAGGCAAATGCGGGCTAGCGTGATGCGGTTGGGCAAATTCACTGAAGTTCCTCCCCTGATCGTTACGAATCCGAAATTCCACTATTTTCTTCAAAACTGCTTAAGCAAGTATATTATAGCCATATGTACGTGTCAAAAAAACAGAAAGCACCCCGCAAAAATGGTGCGTAAGCACTGCGGGGCACAAAAGCTTACTTTAAATTGTTAAACTGCAAATCCAGCGGCAAATCGGCTTTGCGCAAAATCTGAATAATTTGCTGCAAATCATCGCGGCTTTTGCCGGTAACGCGGATTTGATCTCCCTGAATCTGACTCTTCACCTTCAGCTTGGAATCCCGGATCAGAATATTGATTTTCTTAGCGTTTTCCTGATCGATTCCCTGCTTGAGGCCAAGACGCTGGCGCACTGTCCCAAGGGAAGCCGGTTCGACTTTTCCGAAATCCAGATTCTTGAGTGTAATCCCACGTTTGACCATCTTGGATTGCAAAATATCAATGACTGCGCTCAGCTTATACTCGTCCTCTGAGGCGATCATAAGCGCATCCTTTTCCAGCTTCAGGCTGCTTTTGCTGTTCTTGAAGTCAAACCGGTTATCAATCTCCTTCTCAGTCTGGTGAACAGCATTGGTCAATTCCTGCATATCCATTTTGGATACAATGTCAAATGAACTTTCCGAACTCATGAATCCACGTCCTTTGCTTACAATTATTCTGCTCCTATTATATGAGAAAGGGCTTCTTAAGTCTAATTATGGCAAGAATAAGGCACCCGCACCCCCGCATGCAAAACAGCCCCACAGATGTGGAGCCAAGTGCAAGCCTTTGATAATCAAAGGCTAAAAACACGCCCCCGGCAATAGCGCAGCCGGGAGACGTTCATACAGCGGCTTTATCTGCTACGAGCGGGAGCCCGAAACATATCCAGAATCCCCAGCACAATATGTGCCAGTCCGAAGCCAAGAATTCCATAGCCCCAGGCGCTCGGTGTCAAGTAATAACCGAGGAGACTGACGATAATGCCCAGCCCTGTTACAATCCAGCTAACGGTCATGAGAGTATACACCTCACTTTGGCGTAAGAACTATAGATCACTCTTAGATTCTCCAAAAAGCCAAAGTCTATACGTGGTTCCCTTTATTGACCTGAATTGCTATTCTGGCTAGTATCGCTGTCCTGCGACTCATCTGTATTTCCGGATTCACTGTCGGTTGAAGTGCCCTCATCCAGTTCAAGCAAAATGCGGGAGGAAGTTTTGCCGTCAGTGATCACCTGTCCGTTAACAGTAATATTTGTAGCTGGCGAGTAACCGGATTTAATATAGATCCCTTCACTGCCGAGTGTAAAGCTCTTATTCTCGCCGGCCGCAGTGTTGCCAAAGCTGAGCTTCTCACCTTTGGAATTCTCACCCTTGTAAACTTCAAGCCAGCTTACACCGGTTGCCGCAATCTCAACCTGCACAGCGCTTCCGGAAGGAGCAGAAACTTTGTAAATCGTCGTTTTGCCCGATTTACGGTCCTGTGTGACCGTAACCGCCTGAGAGCTTGGTGAAGGAACCGGTGTAGCCGTCGGAGCCACATTAGCCGTTGCAGTCGCTTCAGGGCTGCCTGCTGATTCCGAAGGAGACACCACTCCGCCCCCGACCGCTGTCGGGGAAGGCTGATTCTTGGAAGGATCCTTTTGTTCGTTGGTCAAATTCTCGGGAGCAGCATTTTCAGGATCAGCTTTGTTCATATTCGAAGAAGCGTACAAATAAATTACTACAATAATCAATATTGGGAAGGTCCACATCAGGACTGTCGGAAGCCACTTCGCATTCCGTTCCGTTTCAGGTTTGCGGCTGCGCTTCTGAATCACGGTCTCCATCGTTGTTGTTTCTACCGGGGCAGCCGGGACATTGCCATGCTCCTCCATGAGCTCGTCCGGGTTCACACCCACTGCCTCAGCGTAGGTTTTGATAAACGCCCGAACATAGAAGCTCCCGGGAAGCACTTTATAGTCACCCGCTTCGATGGCTTCTAAATATTTTTTTCGAATCTTTGTTACTTCCTGGACATCGTCAAGACTCATCCCTTTTTGCAGACGAGCCTCCTTCAAATGCCGGCCCAGTTCCGACATGCCATCACCTCCTAAAAGTTTTGTCAGCATTTGCTTTCTTGAAGAGCTTCGTACAAAACCCGCTTCGAAAACATCCGCCTTGTTTTATATTCTAAAGATCATCACTGTAGCTTGTCGTAAACGACTCGTACAATATCTCTTCGTTCGGCATATTGCGCAGCTCAATAATGATATCAAAATCATCAAAGGTATACTCGGATTCCCGCACAAAAATATCCGGATGCTCAATTACTTTTGTGCTGGGCATACTCATCACATTCTGAAGCAGATTGTAATGCTTCTCATTGGAGCGGATCGTGCTTACAATCCCGTCAATAATAAAGACATTATGAGGGTTCATCTCATCCTCAGCCAGCTGGCTGCGGACCGTTTGCCGCAAAAGCGTCGAAGAAACAAATGTCCAGCGCTTCATGGCGCAGACACTACCGGCGATAATAGACTCCGTCTTGCCGACGCGGGGCATGCCCCGTAGTCCTATAACCTGATTCCCTTCCCTTTTAAACAGTTCACCGAGAAAATCCACGAGCAGCCCCAACTCATCCCGGGTAAAACGGAACGTCTTGCGGTCATCCGAATCGCGGTCAATATATCGTCCATGCCGGACAGCCAGCTTATCCACGAGCCGTGGAGAACGCAGCGCCGTAACCGTAATATTATCTACTTTTTTGAGCATTTCACCCATCAGCATAATCTTCTCATCATCGTTTGTTTCCAGGAGCATTCCGCGCGTCTTGCCTTCCACACCGTTGATGGTCAGGATGTTGACTTCAAGCATTCCGAGCATAGAAGCGATATCTCCAAGCAGACCAGGTCTGTTCTTATGTATCTTGTACTCCATATACCATTGTTTATATTCCACTTGTTACACCTCATAGATTCCTTTTCCCTGCACTTTGCCATACATTAAAAAAACCTGCTTCGGCAAGCGTTCTGAAACACGGGTCATGTTAATGATATATAAAATGAAATTGAAAGGCAAGGACACTACTGTAATAATTGCAGAAAAGCTCCCGCGAGGGGAGCTTGTTCCGCATGCCTATGCGTTTTTCTTCGCCAGCTTGACCATGAGGGAAGCAATGGTATGCTTCTCATCGTCCGTACCGACATCCCACAGCTCTTTGATTGCCCGGTTGGAATAGTTTCCCGGATCGACTTTCTTATCAAGGAATTCCCCGATTTCGAAAGCCAGCTTGGAAATGGTTTCTTCGCTCATCCCCATTTTTTCAGCCTGAATGACCCGTTCACCTAAAAAGCTTTTCCAGGTATCAAAGTTTTTCACTACGGTTTCTGTTGACATCTTAAATCCTCCTTCATGTTTACGGTCCGCCCGCCTTGTTCAGGTGACAGCCGCCTTACGTGAGATTTAAAAGCAACAGTTATAATATGTCTCGGACGGTACGATCTTATGCTGGAGCTTTTCTCCAAGCCTGCACGCCAGTAACCGGATTCATCAGGTGATCCATCCGCCGTTCGGACTGATCACCTGGCCGGTAATGTACCCGGATTCAGGCAAGGCGAGAAAATAAACAAGCGAGGCGATTTCCTGAGGGGAAGCCAGTCGTCCCGCAGGAATCTCCTCCTCAAGCATCCGCATCTCATCCTCCTGCAGATTGGCCAGCATGGCCGTATGGACAGCACCGGGAGCCACAGCATTCACCGTGACTCCTGAGGGTGCCAGCTCTTTGGATAATGCCTTAGTGAAGGCATTCACCCCGCCCTTGCTGGCAGAGTAGGCGACCTCGCAGGAAGCGCCTGAGATGCCCCAAACGGAGGAAACATTAATAATCCGCCCATATCGCTGGCTGACCATATAAGGCATAAAAATCTGGCTGCACAAAAAAGTGCCTTTCAGATTCACCGCCATAATATCGTCCCACTCTTCCTCCGTCACATCGGCCAGCATGCCATAATGCGCTTTCCCGGCGTTATTAACCAGAATATCCGGCTGCATCCCGCTGCTTTCCAGCTTTTCAGCCATGCGGACAAGCTGGCTGCGGTCCTTCATGTCAGCGGTCACCGTCAACACCTTGGACCCCAGCGCCATACAGCGCCGGGCCACATCATTGGCCGCTTCGTGCGAGTTCATATAATGAATAACAATGTTCATCCCCACGGAAGCAAAACGTTCGGCGATGGCCCCGCCAATTCCCCCGCTGCCTCCAGTGACAAGCACGGTCATTTCTCCTATTGGCTTGCTGCCCTCTCCCGATAACTCCATTAAGGACTCACCACAAGCGATACAGCGAGTTGTTCCCAGTCCACATGATCACGCAGGCGGGCATTAACCTCATCCAGCGTAATGGATTCATAAAGCGGCAGTACTTCAAACAAATCGCCGCCTCTGAACTGGTAGCGTGTGAATTCGTGAGCAATGCTCTCCGGCGAGTTCAGCATGCGCAGATAGCCGCCGATTTTCTTTTTGCGCGCCCTCTCAAAATCCTTCTCGGCGAAGCCGGTCTTCAGAATAACACTGATTTCTTCCTTCAACCTGCTGATGAGCAGATCCGGATCCTTCGTATCGCCGCCAATCGCCGAGAACGCGTACTGCGGTGAGCTGTTGAATTCATGTCCGAAGCTGTCGGAGATCAGTTCCTCGTCATAGAGCTTCTGATACAGCGTCGTACTGCTGCCCAGCAGCAGATCCAGCATTAGCTTAGTGGTCAGATCACGGCGGACTGCCGCTTCACCGGTGAGGCCTTCTACCTTCTCTTTAAAGCCAAAGAGACATTTCGGCATAGATACGGCGAGACGGCTTTCTTTGTGTTTTTCTGCAACGTGAACGGGCTCCTCTTCAAAAATACGCGAGATTTCACCCTGCTTGTCGTATGATTTACCGGCCTGGTTGCTGCGGATCAGCTCGAATACCTTCTCCGGTTCTACGCCGCCGACCACAAACAGCAGCATATTGCTGGGATGATAAAAGGAATTGTAGCAGGTGTACAGCGTTTCTTTGGTAATTGTGGCAATTGATTCGATCGTTCCGGCGATATCGATATGCACCGGATGTTTGGCATACATGGCCTCAATCAAACCGAAATAGACACGCCAATCCGGGTTATCCGCGTACATATTGATTTCCTGGCCGATAATTCCTTTTTCCTTTTCGACATTCTCGTCGGTGAAATAAGGCCGCTGTACAAAATCAACGAGGGTGCTGAGATTGGTCTCGATATTTTCTGTTGCCGAAAAAAGATACACCGTCTGGTCAAAGCTCGTGAAAGCATTCGCCGACGCACCGTTAGAAGCAAAGGTGGCAAAAATGTCGCCTTCCGGCTCTTCGAACATTTTATGCTCCAGGAAGTGGGCAATACCGTCTGGGACAGTGGTTTCCTCTCCGCCGGCAACTTTGAAGTGATTGTCCACAGAGCCATATTTGGTCGCAAAGGTGGCATAGGTTTTCTGGAAAGCGGGCTTAGGCAGCACATAGACCTGCAGACCGTTATCCATAACCTCGTGATACAGTGTTTCTTGAAGTCTTTCGTAATGGATCTGTTTCACCGCTATTCCTCCTTCCCTGTCAGGAAATAAATCGTATCCAGCTGGAACGTGTCGGCAACCGCCTTCACATCTTCCACTCCGGTGCCATCGACTTGAGCCAGCAGCTCCAGGGCGGAACGGTCTTTTCCGGACAACTGACGGTTGAAATCAAACGAAATCAGTTCAAACGCCGAATCTTGAATTTCGGAAAGCAGATTGCGGATCATGGCCTTGGTCTGGTTCAGCTCCAGGTCACTGATATTGCCAGCCTTCAATTCCTCCAGCTGTTTGCGGATAATATCGACGGCTTTGCCGTAATTCTGAGTTTCGATCCCCGATTGAATGGTTCCAATGCCTTTATGCCCGTCATAGCGGGAGGAAGCATAATAGGCAAGGCTCTCCTTCTCACGAACGTTGACGAACAGCTTCGAGTGAGGATAGCCGCCCAATATCCCGTTATACATCAGCGCGGAGGCGTATTTGTCATCCTTGTAAGTAATGGAAGTGCGCAGCCCCATGTTAAGCTTGCCCTGATTGACGTCCAGCTTCTCTTCCACAGTCCGGACCTCTGTAACGGTTACCGGTGTAAAGTTGGAGGAATACGCTGCGGTCTCCTTATGGCCACGGCCAAAATGGCGAACGACCAGCTTTTCAACTTCCTCAGGTGTAGTGTCACCAACGACGTAAAGATCGAGGATCGCTCCGTTCAACCAGGAATTGTAGGATTCATACAGGTTTTCTGGAGTAATGCTGTCAAGGTCGGCTCTTTGGCCAAGGGGATGCAGACGGTAAGGCTCCTGACGGCACATTTCTTCAATACAGCGTTCAGCCGCATAGCGGATCTTATCGTTAACAATCGCTTCCAGCTTTTTGCGTACCGTCTCACGCTCTGTTGCGACATAGGATGCACGAAAGCTTCCGTCTTCCAGCAAAGGCCGGGTCAGTACTTCTCCGAGGAAAGCAAAAGACTCCCCGAGAAGACTCTCTTTGCTCTGCACAAAGGAGTCGTTGATCGTATCCATCCGGAACTGGACAATCTGATAATCGCCTCTTTTGTAGATATCAAAACCAAATCCGGCACCATAAAGTTCCTCCAGACGTTCACGGAACTGGGTTGTTTCCGGATAGTTGGCTGTACCTCTGCGAAGCACAAAAGGAACCAGCGCTGTTGAAGTGACCGTACTTTCGTCCAGCGGAACCCCTGCATAAAGTGAAATGGCGAAGGTCTTGAACGCCTTGGTCGGCAATACATGAATGCGCATGCCTGCGGCGTTGCCATGTTGAAATCCATTATTTGTCAAGTCCAAAACTCCTTTACGGCGTGGATAGATGCTCTACAACAAGTTTATGAAGTATTATCCATTCTAAACCATTCCAAAGTAAGGAAGCAACCGGAAGAAAGCTTACCGGTTGCTCTTGGTCGGTTTTATACAGGGGGTTAAATTGCGGCAAGTGCAATTCCGCTGCTACATGCAGAAAATATGCTCCCCGATTGTCTTCACCTGCGGACGGGTCCAAATCCATTTGGAAGTAGCCGTCTTCGGATTAAAATAATAAAGGCAGCCACCGGAAGGGTCCCAGCCATTAAGCGCCTGCTGAACAGCTTTGCGTGCCTGCTCATTGGGTTCTAGGTAGATCTGTCCGTCAGCTACAGCTGTAAATGCCCCTGGCTGAAAAATAACACCGGAAGGTGTATTCGGAAAGCTTGGGGATTTCACGCGGTTCAGAATAACCGCAGCAACGGCAACCTGTCCTTCAAACGGCTCACCCCGCGATTCCCCGTAAACGGCATTGGCCATGATTTTCAAATCATTTTCGGACAGGCCCATTGTATTCCCTGAGGACAGTTCCGCTGTATTCGACTTGCCGGAATCGGCAGTTTTACTTTTGTTTCCGGTATTTTTATTTGCTGTGCTGGTTGAAGGCTCTGTCGGCTTCCAGGCCTTGGTGGCATTGTAAAGTTTCAACTTTGTTTTGGCACCGACGATACCGTCAGATTTTATGCCAAATTCCCACTGGAACCAGGTTACCGCATTTTTCGTTTTAGACCCAAATTGGCTGTCTATTTTGCCCGCGAAATAACCAAGATGCTTCAATCTTCCCTGCAGCTCGTAAACATCTTGTCCGGAAGAGCCGACTTTAAGCGGTGTTGTTCCAAAAGCAGGCAATGCCTCGCCATCGGGAGCGGCGGTTTCCGACAGATCAGACGAAGCATGATACGGACTGGCGTAGACCGCATTCTGATCCTCAAAGAATAGACCTGCAAGCGGCATGGTGACCAGTGCAAGGGTTAATCCGGCAAAAATCCATTGCTTATGTTTTTTCATTGGGTTCGCTCTACCTTTCTCTTGTAAGTTCAACATTGATGGCTAAAGTTATTATGACGACTGACAGGTGATCCTATGCATTTCTGCCCAAAGGAGGATTACATCGTTGAACGTCTCCTTGCAGCGCCAAAAGTAAACTAAATATCACAGACTGCAAAAAAGAGCTGATCCCGGGTAAAGGGATCAGCTCTTTTGGCTATATTATGAGCTTATTTTGTTATGTTGATATTGCTCCAGTGACATAAGCACTTCCCGCGGCTTGCTGCCTTCGTACGGCCCGATAACTGCTCTGGCTTCCATGGCATCTATCAGCCGCGCAGCACGGGTGTAACCTACGCGCATCCGCCGCTGGAGCAGCGATACAGAGGCCTGCTTCGCTTCCAGTACAATCTGTACCGCCTGCTCATAGAGCTCGTCCTGCGGCTCCTGGTCCTCTGTCACCATGTCATCTACTTCAGGCACCAGGGTCTCGTCATAATTGGCCTCCCCTTGGCTGCTGACATACTGCACGATGGTCTCCACTTCCTGATCGCTCATGAATGCCCCCTGCACACGGATTGGCTTAGATGCGCCCATCGGCAGGAAGAGCATATCCCCGCGTCCAAGCAGCTTCTCGGCCCCCGGCATGTCCAGGATCGTCCGGGAATCCACATTTGACGACACGCCGAATGCGATACGGGAAGGAATATTTGCCTTAATAAGTCCAGTAATAACATCCACCGAAGGACGCTGGGTGGCAATAATCAAATGAATGCCCGCCGCCCGTGCCATCTGTGCCAGCCGGCAGATCGCATCCTCAACATCATTCGCCGCAACCATCATGAGGTCGGCAAGCTCGTCCACAATAACAACAATATAAGGCAGAACTGCAGCAGGATTATCCTTCATCAGTGTATTGTAGCCTTCCACATTGCGTGTGCCCGATTTGGAGAAGAGCTCATATCTCTTTTCCATTTCCACGACAATCTTCTTCAGCGCCAGGCTAGCCCGCTTTGGATCTGTAACTACCGGGGCAAGCAGATGGGGAATCCCGTTATATACATTCAATTCGACCATCTTCGGGTCAACCATCAGAAATTTGACTTCATTTGGTTTCGCTTTATAAAGGATACTTGTAATGATACCGTTGATACAGACGGATTTACCCGATCCAGTAGCACCGGCTACGAGCAGATGGGGCATCTTGGCTAAATTGCCGACAATCGTCTGGCCGGAAATATCGCGGCCGAAAGCGATCGACAACCGGGACTCGGCATCTTGGAACACCTGTGTTTCCATAACCTCCCGCATGGTTACGACGGATACCTCAGAGTTAGGCACCTCAATCCCAATTGCTGATTTGCCCGGTATTGGCGCCTCCATACGGATATCCTTCGCTGCAAGCGCAAGCGCGATATCATCTGTAAGATTGACGATCCGGCTTACCTTCACACCGATATCCGGCTGAATTTCGTAACGGGTTACGGCCGGGCCTCTTACCACCTCAAGTACCTTAGCCCGGACACCAAAGCTCTCCAGTGTAGCTTCCAGCTTGCGGGCAGTCTGCATGTAATCGTTCTGGTCTCCCGCCTTGCCCCCATTGTTAGGCTTGGCCAGAAGCCGGAAGGAAGGGAGCTTATACGGTTTGGGCGGCGGAGGAAGCGGGGCAGCAGGTACAGGTACTCCGTCTTCGCCAGCACCCAGCAGCCCGTCCAGCTCCACAACCACAGGATCTTCCGGCGCATCTCCATCAATAGCTGGAGTACCTGCCGGAACTCCTTCTAATACAGAGACTCTCAAGCTGTTCCCGCTCCGCGCTGCAGGAGAGAATTCGCTCCAGTCCTCACGGTCTTCTTCATTCAGTCCTTCTGAACGGATATGCTCGAAGAAATCGCGGATAATCGGTGTAACGGGCTCCAAATCTTCTCCAGCGAAATCATCCTCCAGATTATCCAGGGAAGCTCGTCCCCTCCCGGCATCCAGTCCGCTAATAATCGGGCTATTGGGTGAGCCGTTAAGCAGATCTGCTGAGAGATCTTCCTCCCGTTCTTCTTCGCCTTGCCCTTCTGTCCGTGGAGTCCCGCTCAGCCAATTCCCAATCCGCCGGAAGAACAGCGGCTGACTTCGTCTTGGCAAAGCCTGCTCGTCCTCATCCTCTTCATCCTCCTCCAGCTCTTGTACAGGCTGCGGTGCTGGTGTTCTGCCTGTTCTGGAGGAACGGGCCGCAACGGGAACTGCAGCTGGACGGTTGGCCGCTTTCAGGCGAATCCCTTCCAGCAGCTTTCCAGCACGGACCCGCAGCAGCGAGAACAGCTCTACATAAGACAGGTTCGTGACCAGCATGAAGCTGATGGCCATCATTACAATCATTAGCAGTTTGGCACCAAGCGTTCCGAAAAGCCACAGCAGGGCTGCGAACTCCAGCGCACCGATATAGCCTCCGCTAATATCTTTGCCAAGCATATAAACGCTGCTGTTGCTGGAACCGGGCGAAAGCGCCCCGGAAAGATCATTATGTATTTGCGCCATAACATTGCCAGGATGCAGCATCGACAATGGACCAAGCTTCTGCTCCATCGCTGAGATCGAACTCATCAGACACAAGGACAGCACAAGCAGCAGCACGCCGGAATGGCGGCTGTTCCAACTCGAAGGCCATCTTCTGTGAATCATCACCATCAGCCCGTAAAAAATACCGGCCAACGGCAGCACAAAATAAAAACGGCCTAATAAATAACCTGCCATACTCGAAAGAGAACGTCCAACCGCAGCCTCGCCGGACAATGCAATGACGGAAATCGTTATCAGCATAATACCGTAAATTTCATATTTTAGAACACTGCCGAGCAGCGCTTTTTTCTTCTTCTTTTTTCGTTTAGCCACAACAGCCACCCCCGGAACAACATTATACCATATAATGGCGTGGCGTACCTATGTTCTGTTTTGTCAGAAAATGCATCTTTATGTTCTCTGTTCGCATTTCCCTTAAGGATTCCGAGGGTAGTTGTCATCTATCGTAAAACACGACGGCTCCCGGAGCGAATGCCGGGTCCAAATATTTGTCCAGCGGGCATTGAAGCAGCCTTACAATCCGTGCTTGTCCTCCCTCCAGCGGTTCAACCTGCATCAGCATTCCCTGAATGCTGACCTCCCGCAAGGGCTGTGAAAAGTGGATCGCCCCTTCAAAAACTTGTTCCATCGGAAGCACCGTATAGAAGGTCATTGTGTCAGCCCCCCCGGCAGCAATACATCCGTCCTTTGGGGATTATCCTTGGCAATCAGCCCATTCAGATGCGCCAGCGCCGCTCCGATGCCTCCAACCTCATCCATCAGTCCATATTTGACGGCATCATAGCCGCCTACAGCTGTGCCGATATCACGATTAAGCTCCCCTGTCTTAAACATTAAATCTTTAAATTGCTGTTCTGAAATACGTGAATGGGAAGTGACGAATCTGACCATCCTTTCCTGCATGCGCTCCATGTATTCAAAGGTCTGGGGCACACCGATAACAAGGCCGTTCATGCGGATTGGATGAATCGTCATAGTCGCGCTCTCCGCAATGATGGAATAGCTGGAAGACACGGCAATCGGAACTCCGATGCTGTGACCTCCGCCAATGACTACGGTCACCGTCGGTTTCGATAAGGACGCGATCATTTCTGCAATCGCCAGCCCTGCCTCCACATCACCGCCGACCGTATTCAGAATAATCAGCAGCCCTTTTATATTTTTGTTCTGTTCGGCAGCCACCAGCTGCGGAATAATATGTTCATATTTAGTCGTTTTGTTGTGCGGAGGCAGTACGAAATGCCCCTCAATCTGCCCAATAATTGTTATACAGAAAATATCGGGTTCTCCCGTTGGAACTACCGTCTGCCCCAGCTCCTTCAGAACCCCCACAGTACCCGGTGGGATTGGTTCACTCGTTACGGGCTTTATTTCTCCCGGAAGGATCTCTTCATTCTTGCCAGTATCAGTATCTGCTGTAAAGTCCATTGTGCGCAGTTCACCCTTTCCGCTTACAGCCCTAATCTGCTGCAGCCGTACTATCTTTCAATAGTATGACATTCCAGGGGACTCCCTTATGCAATGAACTTCTATAAAATAGCCTGCTCCTCCTATCTTAATAGTTATCCGCAACGGCTCCCAGCACGGCACCGCGGATATAAGGCTGCCCATTCAGGTTCTTCAGACCGGCTGCGGAGCCGGTGACCACGACACCCAGAATACGGACATCTCCGGCTTCAGGTTCATTTTTGTCTTTTTTTAAGTATTGTTGGATCCGCTTGTATTCACTTTGGTAATTGTCCTTTAGTTTAAGTCCGTTCTTAATGTGCTCGAGAAAATCATCCGGTGACGCCTCATCCCGCTTAGGCCCGATCCCAAAACCATATACACCAGATGAAGATGCCATGGGCTCTGGGTCTATCATCCCGCCGTTCCCGTCTTCATAGGGCTCCAAATTGAACCATGAGGTTTCATCATACGTATCGACCCAATACCATACAGGTCTCGCTCCTTCAGGCAGCATCTTCTTCACTTCATCAAAGGAATAAGGCTTATCAAAAGATAAAGCCATCTCCATCAGTTCGTCAGGCTCCATCTTAGTAAGCAAAGGAAGGTCGTTCAGGATTTTACCGTACTCTACTTGCGGAATATAATAAGCCATCTCCCTCTGTCCGTTGTAGGGATTGTACTGCCTGTTGTATTCATAACCCCCCACTTTCATCTGCGGGTCAGTCCCACTAAGATGGGTTGTACCTCCATATGCACCGGTAGCGAACGGAAACCACCACTCGTTGTAATTGAACCATTTTTCATTCCACGGAACAGGTACACCTTCAATGATTTTGTACGTATTCACTTCCATGACACCTGACAGAAATCCACGGTTGTCTCTAAAACCGGACGAAAATTCATTGGGACTGCTAATCCTCATATACATCCATTCGCTGTGGCGGGACTCAGTCGACCTCCGCTCCACCAGCTGCGCAGCACCGAAGAAAATAGCGGTCAGCGTAAGAATACTAACAATCAGCGAAATGACAATGCTGCGGAACAGACTTTTGCGTTTGGCTTTTTTCAGTGTTTGTGCCAGATTCTGATCCTCTTGTCCTTCCCATGGAGCAGTCATTCAGCCTCACCTCCGTAAATTTGTTGAAACTGCTGTCTGGCGCGGTATAGTGAAGCCTTTACCGTCCCTTCCGTTATGCCTAGAAGCGCCGCGATTTGTTTATAGGAGAATTCCATCTCATATTTCAGCAATATCAGCTGGCGGTTCGCCGGATTCAGCTTTCCAAGAACCTTTTCGATAAGCACCTTTTGCTCCTGCTGCAGCAGCATTGATTCGGGCAGCTCATTTGCAGGTGCCTCAAGATCGATTTCCTCGGAATACTGGAACCGTGTTTGCCTTCGGCATAAATCATAGTAGCTGTTAATTGCCACCTTGTAGAGCCACGCGCTGATCTTATGTTCGTCAATCCCGTCAAGATACAGCAGTGCCTTGTACATAGCGTCCTGCACGATATCCTCCGCATCGGCGGTGCCAGCGCCCAAGCGGATTAAATACTTGCGGATTTCTGCCATTTTGGATTGAAGCTGCTGCTCCTTCAGTTTCGGGCCCATCTTGCACCTCCTTGGCTATATAACGATTGAAGGCCTTAAATGTTGTTCCTGCCACAAAATTATTTGGGCACAGTGGCATCGGAGCTGGACCCGGCATTCAAATTTTGCATAGACACTGGGAATAATGCTGCACAACACAAAGACCCCTCCTCCCCAAGAAACCGTCCAATATTTCCGGGGAGAAGGGGCCTGTGGCCCTGCATATTTATATTATAAGAAGCTAGTTGCTTCTTACACTTCCATAATGATCGGGAGGATCATCGGTCTGCGGCGTGTCTGCTCATAGAGGAACCGGCCGAGTGAATCTTTGACGCTTGTTTTGAGCGAAGCCCATTCATTGACCTTCTCGCTCATCAGGCGCTGCAGCGTACTGGAGACAATCCGGTTTGCTTCATCCAGAAGTCCTTCGGACTCGCGCACGTAGACAAAGCCGCGGGAGATAATATCCGGTCCGGATACGATTGCTCCGTTCTGCTTGCTCAGTGTCACAACGACAACAAGGATACCATCCTGGGACAGCAGCTTGCGGTCGCGCAGTACAATATTGCCGACATCGCCAACGCCAAGACCGTCAATCAGCACGTTGCCTGCAGTAACCTTGCCGGCTTTGCGGGCTGATCCGCCCTGAATTTCAACAATTTCGCCGATTTCGGTAATGAAAATGTTGCTTGGTTCCACTCCGACAGATTCTGCCAGAAGCGCATGTTTGCGCTGCATCCGGAATTCACCATGGATAGGAATAAAGTATTTAGGCTTCATCAGGTTGAGCATCAGCTTCAGCTCTTCCTGGCTGCCGTGACCGGAGACGTGAACGCCGGAATTGGAACCGCTGTAAATCACGTTGGCGCCAAGACGGAACAATTCATCAATCGTACGGCCTACATATTTCTCGTTACCCGGTACCGGCGTTGCCGCAATGATAACGGTGTCGCCCGGCAGAATATCTACTTTGCGGTGGCTGGAGCGCGCCATGCGTGTAAGAGCTGACATCGGTTCGCCTTGGCTGCCTGTGCACAGCACAACTACACGGTTTCCGGCCATTCTATTCATTTCCTCTGGTTCAATCAGCATGCCGTCCGGCACATGCAGATAACCCAGCTCGGAAGCGATGGATACCACATTCACCATACTGCGGCCAATAACCGTAATCTTGCGGCCAGTGGATTCAGCAGCGTTAACCACCTGCTGAATACGGTGCACGTTGGAAGCAAAGGTTGCCACTACAACACGCTGTTCAGCCTTGCGGAAGATATCTTCCAGTACGATGCCGACATTCTTCTCCGAAGGCGTGAAGCCTGGCTTCTCTGCGTTCGTGCTGTCAGACATAAGCGCAAGTACGCCTTTCTGGCCGATTTCAGCCATACGGTGGAGATTGGCAAATTGACCGTTGACTGGGGTGTGGTCAAATTTGAAGTCACCTGTATGGACAACATTGCCTTCCGGTGTTTCGATGCATACTCCGACGGAGTCAGGAATACTGTGATTGGTTCTGAAGAAGGTTGCTTTCAATGAAGTTCCCAGTTCGATTTCCGAATCTTCGTTAATTAGAATCCGTTTCGTTTCTCCGAGCAGATTAGCTTCCTTAAGCTTGTTCTCCACAAGTCCAAGGGTAAGTCTTGTTCCATAAACCGGAACATTCAGGTTCTTAAGCACATAAGACAATCCGCCGATGTGATCCTCGTGTCCGTGGGTAAGCACAATACCTCTTACCTTGTCACGGTTTTCTGTCAGGTACGAAATGTCAGGTATTACAATATCAATACCGAGCATATCTTCCTCCGGGAACTTCAGACCGGCATCCACGACTACAATGTCGTTTCCGTATTGAACGACATACATGTTTTTCCCGATTTCTCCGACTCCGCCCAATGCGAATATCAGCAATTTATCGTTGTTGTTTTTTTTGGACAAATGAATCTAACCCTCCTATGATGTTGGACGTCATACTTTTTATTTGTAAACAATGAGCTTCATTATTTCAGCGGCGCTGAACACATTCTTCAAATTGCCGATAGTTTCCACGATGAACAAGAAATTCCGTAAGTCTGCATAATTACGCAAAGCGAAAAACCCCCGAATTCGGGCAGTGAGCACCTTCTTGAAGCGGACAAACACCGTCAAACTTCACCGCCGCGCCCCTCGCGCGTAAATCTGGCAGCAATTGCACAGACTTATACAAGGACCTATCCTGTCACACAATGTAAAATTACATTGACGGAAGATTACCGCATATTTAATTTTTGCCGCACCCAGTCACTTAAGAACATTATACATGATTTTTTTGGCAAAAGACAAGTCATCGGCTTCGTAAGCCTATTCTTTCCTTAAAGAACCTGCATTATTTGAGGAAAAGACAAGCAGAAACTATGTTACAATCCTTAACATTTGCGCTTATTTCACAGTATTTCGCTGTATGAGAATTAACCGCCAGCTTACAGTTTTAATACAAACACAAGAAGCTGGCTTCCCCACTCGGGAAGCCAGCTTCTTGCTGCAATGCTTATTCAAGAGATTTGACCTTCTAATTCAGCAGCGCTTTAATGAACTCGGCCTCATCTTCGCTCGGTCCCACCAGTGGTAGACGCACGGATCCGACAGGAATCCCCCGCAGTTCCAGTGCATACTTAACAGCCGAAGGGTTCGGCAGCGGCTGCGGGCATTCAAACAACCCTTTGAACACAGGGAACAGTTGGCGGTGAAGCTCGCCGGCCCGGTACACATTGCCGGAGATAAAGGCTTCGATCATTTCCGACATCTCAACTCCCACTACATGGCTGGCTACGCTAATAATGCCGTGACCGCCGACGGCAAGTGTTGCCAGTCCCGCAGAATCATCCCCTGAGTATACGTGGAAATCATCTGCACAAGCCGAAGCGATCAGAGTAATCTGATCGACTGAGGCACATTCCTTGGTCGCCACAATATTGGGGATTTCAGCAAGTCTTAATGTCGTCGCCACACTCATGCTTACGCTGGTACGGCTGGGAACATTGTAAAGAATACAGGGCAAGGTTGTTTCCGCAGCGATCGCCGAGAAATGCCGGTACAGCCCCTCCTGGTTTGGCTTATTGTAATAAGGAACGACGAGAAGAACACCATCTACTCCGATTTTCTCCGCTTCCTTCGTAAGATGTATGGAATTCTTCGTGCTGTTGCTGCCCGTTCCGGCAATGATTTTACAGCGTCCGTCCGCTTTCTCCAGAACGTAGGAAAAAAGCCGGAGCTTCTCCTCCTCGCTAAGTGTGGGCGATTCTCCGGTGGTACCACAGACTACCAGCGCTTCGGATTTCTGTTCCTCAATCAAATAGTCAACAAGGCGTGAAGTTGCTTCCCAGTTGATTTCTCCATCCCCGTCAAAAGGGGTTACCATCGCGGTTATTAATCTTCCGAAATCCACTTTGAATTCCTCCTTGTCAGCGGTGCAATTCAAACTTGGCATGCAGTGCGCGCAGCGACTGCACCATATCTTCCTTCTTCACCAGTACCCAGATTGTTGTATTGGAATCGGCAGACTGTAAAATCTGAATGTTCTGCGAGGTTAACGCCTCAACAATGCGCGCCATAATCCCCGGCACGCCGTTAATGCCTCCGCCGATTACCGAGACCTTGGCGCAGCCGGACAAGCTCTTGGGACGAAGCCCCAACTCTTGCAGCGCAGCGATAGCCTGCTCCGATTTGTCATCGTTCACCGTATACAGCGCCTCCGAAGGCGTTACATTGATAAAGTCCACACTGATTTCATTGTCGGCCATACTTTTGAAGATTTGCAGCTGTACTCCGGTACCGTTGCCGTCCGGACACTCCACAGAGATCTGTGTAATGTTGCTGACATAAGCAATCCCTGTTACATAACGATCCACTACCCCGTGTGAAACATCGCTGAACCCTTCAGGATGGGTGACAAGTGTACCTTCGGCTTCCGAGAACGTTGAGCGCACACGTACAGGAATCTGGGCCTGCATGGCAATTTCCACCGCACGGGGATGTATAACTTTAGCCCCTTGATAGGCCATGTTGCAGATTTCTGTATAGCTGACATAGGTCAGTTGCTTCGCATCCTCGACAATCCGCGGATCGGCTGTAAGAATCCCGTCCACATCGGTGTAAATATCGACCATATCCGCACGGAGTGCTGCACCAAGCGCAGTTGCCGAGGTATCGCTTCCCCCGCGTCCAAGGGTCGTAAAATCACCGGCTTCGGTCTGACCCTGAAACCCGGTTACTATAACTACTTTATGCTCTCGCAATTCCCGTAGAATGCGTTCGGTCTGCACATCAAGAATTCTTGCGTTGCCGTAGTTGTTGTCGGTAAGGAAGCCAGCCTGTGCGCCTGTAAGCACCGTAGAGCGGATGCCCTCCTGCTCCAGCAGACCACACAGTGTAGTGGCGGAGATTATTTCTCCGCAGCACATCAAGAGATCTTTCTCCCGGTCCGGCAGGGAATTCCCGTTCTGCACTGCCCAGTCGAGCAGCGTATCGGTTGCGTAAGGCTCCCCTTTGCGTCCCATAGCGGAGACAACAATAACCAGATCAAAGCCGCTGGCCATCTCCCGTTTGACGTGGCGGATGACATGCTCCCTCGCTGCCGGTGTGGACAATGAGGTTCCGCCGAACTTTTGCACCAAAATACCCATTTATAATTCCTCCATTACTTCTCTAAGCAAGCATGCTTTATATGCACTGAAGAACTGTTTCTATTCAAGGAACGGCTCAGGTGCGCAAGATCTTTACTTTTACTCATTTATAAGCCAATTCATTTATTGTCCGCTGTGCGCAATGTCTCGTCCGATATCGACTGCACCAACGCATTAGCCATAATCATCCCTGCGCTTTTTGGGGCAACCATTCCAGGCAGACCTGGCGCCAGCAACGCCTTGATTCCATGCTTCTCCGCATAGCGGAAATCGCATCCGCCCGGGGCGGAGGCCAGATCGATAATTACACAGTGCTTCTGAAGACGTGAAAGTACCTGCGCGGTTATAATCATGCCCGGTACGGTATTAAAGATGAGATCAGCCTCCGGCACATGCAGCAGCAGTTCTCCGGTCATAAATGGCTTCCAGCCCATCTCTTCCGCACGTGCGTAATGCTCTTGCCTCCTGACGCCTATCTTTACACTGGCACCGAGTCCCTGCAATACCTTTGCCATGGTAAATCCGGTTCTGCCCATACCGAGCACCATCGAAGAGGAGCCGTGAATTGTAAAATCGGTATTCTGGGACGGCGCTTACCGTCGCATCCATCTCTACGCATTTCCGAATGACCTCCAGCTGTCTTGCATCCCCGCCCTGGAACACGATCCTGATGCCAGTAAACATAAGGATGACGCTCCTTTCTAATTGCACGGGACCTGCCCAAATCAAGTAATGACAATAGACGCGGCCAGGTCCAACCTTTGGAATGCTAAAAAAGAGCTGAACCGCCCTCAGAATGAGGGCGGCAAAAGTGAAGCCTATGTTCGAGCATTATTACTATATCGAAACATGCTAATTATGCTGAATGAAACCGTTCGATAATCATCGGCTGCAGCTGATTGCCCTGCAAAGCTGCGTAGCAGGCCTCGGGTATGAGATCCATACGCGCTACAAGCGAGTTGGGCTTGCCTACAGGATTATCCTGGCCGAACGGCACAAAATAAATATGTTTGGCTACCAAAAGCTTTGCAATATTCGCCGCATTCAGGCCAAGGCCGTCATTCGTGGAGATGGCCAGCACTAGCGGCCGACCGTTACGCATCTGGGACTTTGCTGCCATCAGTACGGGGCTGTCTGTCATGGCGTTGGCCAATTTGCTCGTCGTATTCCCCGTGCAAGGGGCGATTGTCAGAACGTCCAGCAGCTTGGAAGGACCCAGCGGTTCCGCTTCAACAATTGTAGAAATGATATCATTCCCTGTTATATCTTTCAACTGTTTTAACCAATTTTCCGATGTGCCGAAGCGGGTATCCGTGTTCAGCACCGATGCGGAAACAATCGGCACCACATTTGCACCGTCGTCCATAAAGCGCTGAATCTGCGGCATCACTTCGGCAAACGTGCAATGTGAACCGGTAATTGCATAACCTACTGTTTTACCATGCCAATCCATTTATTCGTCCCCCCTGATTGAAGTCTCGTCAGATATCGACTGTACCAGCGCACTACCCATAATAATTCCGGCGCTCTTGGGGGCAACGATCCCGGGCAATCCCGGAGCCAGCATCGCTTTAATCCCGCGCTTCTCCGCATAGCGGAAATCACATCCGCCCGGTGCGGAGGCCAAATCAATAATTACGCAGTGCCTCTGAAGCCGGGATAGTACCTGCGCGGTAATAATCATGCTTGGGATGGTATTGAAGATAAGATCAACATCCGGCACATGAAGCAGCAGCTCACCCGTCATAAAAGGCTTCCAGCCCATCTCTTCCGCCCGCGCGTAATGCTCCTGTCTTCTTACCCCCACCTTTACGCTGGAGCCGAGCCCTTGAAGCGCCCGCGCCATCGTAAACCCGGTTCTTCCCATCCCGAGTACCATCGACGTGGAACTATGAATAGTAAAATCGGTATTCTGAATGGCCATAACCAGCGCGCCTTCTGCTGTAGGGATGGAGTTGTATATCGCCACATCGTCCCGGTTCAGCAGTTCCACCAGCTTTAGTGAATGTCTGGCGCACAGGCTGCGCAAGTAGCTTTTGGCCATACCGGTATACACCGTGGATCGGGACGGCATCGCAGCGATGTGCTCATCCAGCAGCTGCAGACGGTGAGAGGAGAACAGCGCATTGATATTCCCTTCATCATCACAACCAACGGTTGGCAGTACCAGCACATCCGCATTGCTTAAGAGCTCTGCCGACAGCTCCTCCAGGTTCACCCCCGGGCTAGGGGATTCCCACTTATCGAATCCGGCAGCACTTACCGTCGCATCCATTTCCACACATTTCCGAATCACTTCAATCTGTCTCGCGTCCCCGCCCAGGAACACGATCCTGATGCCAGTAAGCATAGGGATGACGCTCCTTTCCACATACACTATCGACTATAAAGCATCTTATGCCGGGGGGCGCCCATGGGTGAAGAGCAGAGAAGAAATACAGGGGAAACTGATAATTGGCTTGACTCAATTTAAGGTCAATTCAACAAAAAAAGCCTGCGGAGAAGGCCTTTACAGGCCACATCCGCAAGCTCCAGGTATGAGTAAAACAAAAATCCCGTCTGCTATTTGCCCGTATGGCCAAAGCCTCCGGCGCCGCGCTGTGTCTCGGACAGCTCGTCCACTTCCACCATGGTCACAGACGGCACGGCCTGGAACACCATTTGGGCAATCCGCTCATTGCGTGCGATGGCAAACGGCTCCTGACCCAGGTTAATCAATAAAACTTTAATTTCACCGCGGTAATCGGCATCAATCGTCCCCGGGGTATTCAGGCAGGTAATGCCGTGCTTTAGAGCAAGGCCGCTGCGCGGACGGATCTGCGCCTCCAGCCCGTCCGGCATCGCCAGTGAAATTCCCGTAGGGATCAGGGCGCGCCCACCCGGAGCAAGCACAACCTCACCGTCCACAGACGCATACAGGTCATAGCCGGAAGCCTGTTCCGACATTTTGCGGGGCAGCAGTACATCCTCGTTGCCGGGCAGTTTGTTAATTTGAACGTAATAAGACAAGATCATCTCTCCTAACATTGGCAATAGCTTTATCAGAGGAGCCGACCATCGCTAATGCGAGGGGCTCAGCAAACATGTGGTCCAGTAATCGATTGATATCATCCATGGTGACGAGTCCGATTTTGGTAATCATATCGTCAAGTGTATCATGCCGTCCAAGCATCAGCTCATTTTTGCCAATCCGGTTCATCCGGCTGCTGGTGCTCTCCAGGCTGAGGATCAGGCTGCCCTTGAGCTGCTCTTTGCCTTTTCTCAGCTCATCTTCACTGAGACCGTTAACGGCAAGATCATGCATCATTTCCTTAATCAGTTCCGTCACCTCTTTGGTCTGTTTCGGCGCAGTGCCGGCATAGACGGTGAACAGGCCGCTGTCTGCCTGGGAGCTGTGATAGGAATAGACGGAATAGGCTAACCCGCGTTTTTCGCGAATCTCTTGGAACATTCGCGAGCTCATCCCGCCGCCGATGGCATTATTCAGCAGCACCATGGCATATTGCAGCGGTCCGCCGCTTTCTACGCCCGGGAGGGAGAGGCAAATATGGTTTTGCTCCGTCTTTTTGCGGTGAAACAGCAGTTCGCCGTGGAAATCAGGAGCTGTCAAAGGCGCGGATTCACCATGGTTATCGAATGATCCGAAATGGGCCTCCAACAGTTCAACCAGTCCGTCATTGATATTGCCTGCTACGCTGATTACCGTATTCTCAATGGTATACTGCTGTTTCATATACGCGTGGAGATCATCGGCCGTCATGTCCGCCAGCCGTTCCTTCAAGCCCAGAATGGAATAAGCCAGCGGATGCTCGCCGTACGCCGCAGCGCACATCAGATCATGTACCAGATCATCCGGCGTATCCTCGCACATGGCGATTTCCTCCAGGATGACATTTTTCTCCTTGGCCAGCTCTTCGGCATCAATCCGCGAGCGGAAAAACATATCGGACAGCACATCCACGGCGATGGGCAGATGCTCATCCAATACTTTTGCATAATAACATGTATATTCCTTCGAGGTAAATGCGTTTACGTTGCCGCCAATCGCATCAAACTGCTCGGCAATATCTTTGGCACTGAACCGGTCGGTGCCTTTAAAAAGCATGTGCTCGATAAAATGGGAAATCCCGTTATTCAGCGGGTTCTCATTGCGGGAGCCATTCTTGACCCAGATTCCAAAGGAAACAGAGCGTCCGGTAGGAATTTTCTCCGTAACCACCCGCAGGCCGTTCGATAATACTATTTTTTCCACTTCTACGTCCTCCTGGCATAGCCCTGTATCTATCTTTGTATTTGTTACGCGCGACTCTTATCCTACCAGAAATTAACCGCTCACTCAACTTCTGAAGGGGCCAGCCGCTCCGCTGACAGTGTTTCACTGACCGTACCCAGCTGAAGACCTTTAGCTTTAATCCCCCGGATCATGCCTCTCAGCGCTTTGGAGGAGGAAGCCGTCGGATGCATCAATATCAATGTACCCGGCTCGGACTGGCTGCTGATTTTGGCGACAACGGATTCTGGAGAAGGGTTGCGCCAATCGACGGTATCCAATGTCCAAAGCACCGTTTTCAGCCCCAATGAGGCGGCGATATCCACTGTTTCCTGATCAAAATCACCGGACGGAGGCGCAAACCAGGTATTGGTTACTCCAAGACTCTCTTTCAGCAGACTTTTTGTTTTCTCAATCTCGGCGGTCGCTCGGGCCCGGCTTAAAGTGCTCATATTGGGATGGGTATACGCATGATTCTCCATCTCATGCCCGCGTTTCAGCATCTCGGCCGCAAGCTCCCGGTTATGACTAAGCCAGCTTCCATCCAAAAAAAAGGTCACCTTTACCTTTTCCTCATCCAAAATGTTAAGCATCGGTATAATGAATTGATTGCCCCATGCTACATTGATCATCAGCGAGACCATCGGCTTAGCGGGATTGCCCCGGTAAATCGGGTGAGCACCCAGATCATTCAGTGACACCTTCGGCGGGATTTGCCGGTACACCCATTTCAGACCCTCTCCCGGCCCCTGCAGCAGTGTATTACGGTACGTAGCCTCTACATCCACCTCAAGGCCATTATAACCCGGAATTGCCTTCCACACCCGGTCCACAGCAGCATCCACCGGTGCGGCATTCAGCTTGGCCGCTTTGCTCTCAATCAAAGAACGCAGCTCCTGATCACGCTCTTTCGGAATGTTACTCCACACAGCCAGTCCATCCTGCGGCTTAAGCTCTGCCAGCATTTCCTTCACCGGTCCGTATGTACTGCCAAGACCGATTACCACAGCAATACAGGCAAGCACAAGCGCTGCTTTTTCCGTCTTCATGACGCCTTTCCTCCCCGGCAGAAACGTCTCACGCTCGTCCCGCACAGGGTGCAAGGACGCTTTGTCCCAGCCTATGTAGGTTTGGAGAAGAATATGCATACAGCCTGCGCCTTAAGCAAATTAAAATAACCCCACAAAGTGGGGCCCGGGCTGCAAAGATAATCCAGATACATCGTTATATCTAGTGGAAACGGCTTCGCCGTCCTTAAAATGACGGTATCCGTTTCAGCGAGAAATATAAGGATAATTTATAGCGTGAAGCCTATAAATTCCTATATTTTAAAAAAAGAGCCAGAATGCATACGCTTCTGTCTCTTCTCAATTATACAATTGACGCTTTGCCAAAAGGGAGAGGCCTGCTTACGCCTTTGCTCCGCTTTCCGAAGTCAATACCGCTTTGCGCGATAGATTCACACGGCCCTGCTGGTCAATTTCGGTAACTTTTACAGTGATGGTGTCGCCGATGGCAACTACATCTTCCACCTTGGCTACGCGCTCAGTGGAGAGCTGGGAAATATGCACCAATCCGTCTTTACCCGGAATCAGTTCAACAAACGCGCCGAACTTCTCGATGCGTCTAACGGTACCCACATAAATTTCGCCGACCTGCACTTCACGCACAATGCCTTCGATAATGCCACGGGCTTTCTGAATCATTTCTTCGTCCGAAGATCCGATAAAGACACGGCCATCCTGTTCGATGTCAATCTTCACGCCGGTTTCTTCAATAATTTTATTGATAATCTTACCACCTGCACCGATAACATCACGGATCTTGTCCGGATTGATGTTGATGATAATGATCTTAGGAGCGTATTTGGACAAGCTTGGTCTAGGCTCGGAGATAGCTTCCATCATTTTGCCCAAGATGAACATACGTCCTTCTTTAGCCTGCTGCAAAGCATCCTGAAGGATTTTACGGTCGATGCCGTCGATTTTGATATCCATCTGGATCGCCGTTACACCTACAGCCGTACCTGCTACCTTGAAGTCCATATCGCCAAGATGATCTTCCATTCCTTGAATGTCCGTTAAGATCGAGACATGCTCCCCATCCTTAATCAGACCCATCGCTACTCCGGCTACAGGGGCTTTGATCGGCACACCCGCATCCATCATTGCCAAAATGCTGGCGCAGATACTTGCCTGGGAAGTAGATCCGTTGGATTCAATCGCTTCAGATACCAAACGGATAGTGTACGGGAATTCGGTTTCACTAGGAATGACTTTGGACAACGCGCGTTCTCCAAGGGCTCCGTGGCCGATCTCGCGACGTCCCGGTGCTCTAAGCGGACGTGCCTCCCCTACGCTGAACGGAGGGAAATTGTAGTGATGCATAAACCGTTTGGTTTCAGCCGGATCAATACCGTCAAGAATCTGTACATCACCCAGTGCACCCAGTGTACATACGCTAAGGATCTGTGTTTGTCCACGGGTGAACAGTCCGGATCCGTGCGTACGCGGAAGCAGAGAAGTATCGCATTCAATCGGACGGATTTCATCCAGCTTGCGGCCATCCGGGCGAACCTTATCATGTGTAATCAAACGTCTGACTTCATCCTTCACGATATCATGCAGGACTTCCTTCACATCTTTAAGAAGTTCAGGTGTCTCTATGTATTTCTCTACGAAATACTCCACCGTTTCATTGTTGACCAAGTCGATGGCATCCTGACGGGCATGCTTCTCGGCAATTTTCACGGCATCTACCAGACGGCTTTCCGCATAAGCGCGAACCTCTGTGTTGACATCAGCGTTAACCGCATGCAGCTTCACAGCCATCTTCTCTTTGCCGGCAACTGCTACCAGCTGCTCAATTGTTGCTACGATCTTGCGGACTTCATCATGACCGAACATGATGGCTTCCAGCATTACATCTTCCGGCACTTCATTGGCTTCCGCTTCCACCATCATGATGGCGTCTTTAGTTCCCGCTACCACCACGTAGATGTCACTTGCCGCCTGCTGTGCAACGTCAGGATTAATGATGAATTGACCGTCAATGCGGCCGACAGCCACACCGCCGATAGGACCATTGAAAGGAACATCGGAAATACTGAGTGCTGCGGAAGTACCGATCATAGCAGCAATATCCGGCGCACAATCCTGATCCACGCTCATAACCATATTCAGTACTTGCACGTCATTGCGGAATCCTTCCGGAAACAGCGGACGAATCGGACGGTCAGTCAGACGGCTGGACAAAATAGCCTTTTCACTCGGTCTGCCTTCACGTTTAATAAATCCGCCCGGAATTTTACCCACTGCGTATAATCTTTCTTCATAGTTAACCGTAAGCGGGAAAAAATCCAGATCTTTAGGTTCGCTTGACGCTGTAACCGTACACAATACAGCAGTATCTCCGTAACGAACCATTACGGCTGCGTTCGCTTGTTTGGCCAGACGGCCTGTTTCCAGCACAAGGCGTCTTCCGCCAAGCTGCATTTCTACACGTTGTTCCATAAAATCCCTCCTTGAATGGTAGTAGACCCGCTGTACATTATCGCAGGTTCAATGATAGTCATTGGTGAAACGGATGTCTTGATCACTTTGGGGTCAAGGGCCGGTTCTCTATGTTTTATACAAGCAAAAACGGCTTGTCCTCCATAAGAGGTAAAATAGCCGTTTTTGCGAATAAGTTAAGCTTGCCTAATTGTAAAAGTTTTCCCTAAATTTTCAAAAAGCAACCCGGCTGTCCCGCTGTCGCTCCGAGAAGGACATACGGTATACAACCAGGCTGCTTTAAGGGTAATCTTATGGAAAATTAACGACGCAATCCCAGTTTTTCGATCAGGGCGCTGTAACGTCTGATGTCTTTGTTCTTCAAATACGCCAGCAGTTTACGACGTTGTCCAACCATCTTCAGCAATCCGCGACGGGAATGATGATCCTTCTTGTGCGTACGCAAGTGGTCAGTCAAATTAACGATGTTCTCCGTAAGGATAGCAACTTGCACCTCAGGGGATCCAGTATCGGATTCATGAGTTTTGTGCTCGTCGATCAATTGGTGTTTACGTTCTTGAGTCAATGCCATCCTGTTCACCTCCTTCATTATAATCGCCAGTAGCCTCGTCACCGTCGGTGAGAACGAGCAACCAAGCTATGGTTATGATGCTGTTTTTCCAGCAACGTTAATCAGTATAGCATTATCGGAAAGAAAAGTAAACGGCTTGTCCCGTGCAGATTAAGAATGATAGCCCAGCAGCTCTTTGGCCGTTTCGGCATCTTCAGCAATCTGTGAAATCAGGGCATCAATCGACTCAAACTTACGCTCAGGCCGGATAAAGGAGACCAGTTCTACCTTAAGCTCCTCTTCATAGATGTCTCCTGCAAAATCAAACAGATGCACCTCAAAGCTCGGGGCAATCATCCCCTCATGGAACGTAGGCTTCACGCCGACATTCATTACGCCGTACAGGACGTCTTCCTTATAAAAGACCCGCACTGCATACACCCCTTTAGCCGGGATGACATAACGGTCTTCCAGCTGAAGATTTGCAGTCGGAAAGCCAATTGTGCGGCCTCTCTTCTCCCCGTGCCCTACAACACCGCGCAGATGATAGCAGCGCCCAAACCATGCGTTGGCCAGGGTTAGATCTCCGTTCTGAAGGCTCTTCCGAATGCCGGAGCTGCTTACCTTCTCTCCTTCAAGCAGAAAAGGAGGCACCGTCTCCACATTCATCACACCGTCCCCCAGCTCACGGAGCATATCGGCATCCCCTTCGCCCATGTAGCCAAAGCGGAAATCGAAGCCGATAACTGCAGTTACAATGTGCAGCGGCAGCAGCATTACAGAGACAAAATCCTGCGGGCTAACCCGGGACAGCTGCTCATTAAATTCAATTATATACAAAATATCGACCCCCATGCCGGCAAGCAGTTCCTGCTTGTCCTTCGCCGGGGTCAAATATCCATCATAGTCACCTTTGCCCATTACATCCTTGGGATGAGGATGAAAGGTCATGACCGCTGCCGGTACGCCTTGTTTACGGGCCAGAGCTACAGCGGAAGTAATGACGCTGGCATGTCCGCGGTGCAGTCCGTCAAACTGGCCCAGGGCAGTCACTTGCGGCCGCGCCCACTGCGCTGCAGTCTCCGCTGGCATTGGATAACTTAAGGTTACGGTTCTCACGCTGTTTCTCACCTACAATTCACTAATAAAATTAATATTATGCTTGTGCGAATACCTTTACAGGGGCTATAGCTCCTGTGTCATCCAATTCATAAATGCCCAGGAACTCTCCCTGTAGATCATACAGCCGAAAATGTCCGGCCTGCTTTACTTCAGGTGCTACGTAACGTGTTGAAAGACGCTGCCCCTGCAGGGCGGCCTTCCTCTTCTCATCCATTACTGAATGCCGGGACAGATGGGAAATCGCTTCGTCCGCCGCGATCAGATGTTCATCGAGTGTGCCTGCTTCTTTATGCTCGGCAATTTGCTCAAGGGTTAGACAGTGATTGGCGGATATCCCTGCGGACATCGTCCGTTCCAGCTTGACCATCACACCGGGCACTCCAAGCGCCCGGCCGATATCTACGCAAAGCGTACGGATGTATGTACCCTTGGAACACAGCACACGGAAGGTAATATCAGGATAATTGCCGCTGTACACCATATCCGTCATCTCAATTTCGTAAATCTCCACTTCACGGCTCTTGCGCTCTACAGTCTTGCCTTCTCTAGCCAACTCATAGAGGCGTTTGCCTTCCACTTTCACCGCCGAGTACATCGGGGGAACCTGAGAGATTACTCCTTTAAAGGAGTTCAGTACCGCCAGAACTTCTTCCTTGGTAACTTTCACTTCATCCACAGTTTCCGTAATGGTTCCGGTTAAGTCTTCGGTATCGCTTGCCATACCTAGTCTCAGTGTGGCCACATATTCCTTAGGCAGCTCCTGGATATACTCCACAACCCGGGTTGCCCTTCCAAGACAAAGCGGTAATACGCCTGTCACTTGAGGATCCAGAGTTCCGGTGTGTCCGATGCGCTTCATGCCAAGAATCCGCCGGGCTTTGGCTACAACATCATGTGAAGTGTACCCTGCAGGCTTAAAAACAGCCAAAACACCTGTAAGCTCACTCATAAAAGACGTCTGACCTCCTCCAGCACCCGTGGTATTGCCTGCTCCAGCGTACCCTCAACCCGGGCACCTGCTGCACGGGTATGTCCGCCGCCTCCAAAGACTTGAGCCAGCGCCGCGACATCGACCTTGCCGGCCGAACGCAGGCTGACCTTCACAGCAGTCTCATCGATGACCTTGAACAGCATGCCGACCTCCACACCGCGGATATTACGCGGATAATTAACAATGCCTTCAAGATCCTCATTGGCGGCATTACATTCGAGCATATCCTGTGGTGTTACATAAACCCAGGCAACATCGCCCTGCGGAGTTAATTGCAAAGTGTTCAGTGCCCGGTTCAGCACCTTCACTTGAGCTAATGTCATTTCCTCCAGCAACGTCTCCGCCAGCTCGGGACCATTAACTCCCAGTGCCAACAGCTCAGAGACAGCCGCCATCACTTTAGGTGAGGTATTGGTGTAGCGGAAGCCGCCGGTATCGGTCAGCAATCCTGTATAGATTGCTGTAGCAATATCTATATCCCATTCCACCTCAAATGTCTTCAGCAGGTCGAACAAAATTTCCGCAGTCGCAGCAGCATCCGGCTTAATCAACGTAACGAATCCGTAACCGTTATTGGTGGGATGATGATCAATGTTTGCGATAAGGGCATCCTGAGCAAAAAAGCGCTGGGTCAGCCCCACACGCTGAAAATCTGCACAATCGACGCAAATGACATTACTGTACTTCCGGGGCAATTCACCTTCCGCCAGATTGACAATCTCATCGGCATGCCATAAGTATTCCATCCGTTTGGGAATCGGGCCTTCATTCAGCATAGTATATTTTTTGCCCAGACATGAGAGAAGCCAGCCCACCGCGAGGGTGGAGCTGACTGCATCTCCGTCCGGCTGAACATGCGACACTACAAGATAATCGTCGTGTTCCAGCAGAAACTTACGGGTCTGCTGGAGACTTTGTTCATAGCTCTGCATTCGCCGTCTCCTTTATGTTTCCTAACTTTCTTCGTTCTTGCCGATCTCGCCGAGCAGCTTCTCAATATGACTTCCGTAAGCAACGGATTCGTCCATCTTGAAGATCAGCTCAGGCGTGTGGCGCAGGCGGATCGCCTTGCCAAGCTCGGAGCGGAGAAAGCCATTGGCTTTCTCAATCGCTTTTAGCGAATCACTCTTCTGCTCTTCATCTCCGAACACGCTCAGGTATACCTTGGCCTGCGAGAGATCGTTCGTTACATCTACGCCGGTTACTGTTACGAACCCGATGCGCGGGTCCTTCAGTCCGCTTTGGATAAGCTGGCTCAGCTCTTTCTTGATCTGCTCGCCAACCCGTCCCGCTCTGATTTTAGACATCTATATTCACCTCTTCGCTTAGCGCTCTACCGTTTCCATAATGAACGCTTCGATAATGTCGCCCTCTTGGACGTCATTATAGCGTTCCAAAGTTATGCCACATTCATAACCCTGCGCCACTTCTTTGGCATCATCTTTGAAACGTTTTAAGGTGTCGATCTTGCCTTGGAAGACAACGATACCGCTGCGGATCAAGCGCATTTCAGCATTTCGGGCAATTTTGCCGGAAGTAACCATACAACCTGCAATGGTACCCACTTTGCTGATTTTGAAGACGTTGCGCACTTCTGCATGACCGATAACGTTCTCTTTATAGATCGGATCAAGCATCCCTTTCATCGCACTTTCAATTTCCTCAATTACGTTGTAGATGATGTTGTGCAGACGAACATCCACTTTTTCTTGCTCGGCAGCCGCTTTCGTCTGGGCATCCGGACGAACATTGAAGCCGATAACAATAGCATTGGATGCAGCAGCGAGTGTAATGTCAGATTCCGTAATGGCACCTGCACCGCTGTGAATAATCTTCACGCGTACACCTTCGACTTCGATCTTGGCCAAAGAGCCTTTCAGCGCTTCAACCGATCCCTGCACGTCCGCTTTAATGATTACGTTCAGGTCTTTGATCTCGCCATCCTTGATGTGCTTGAACAGGTCATCCAAGGTTACACGGGTATTCGTGTTCAGCTCGGATTGGCGCTGGGTTGTAGAACGTCTGTCCGCGATAGCACGGGCTTTACGCTCATCTTCAAAGGCCATAAACGGATCGCCTGCCTGAGGTACCTCAGTCAAACCGGTAATTTCCACTGGTGTGGAAGGACCTGCTTCCTTGATCTTGCGTCCTTTGTCATTAACCATGGCGCGTACGCGTCCGAAGCAGTTACCTGCTACAAAAGCGTCCCCGACTTTCAGCGTACCGTTCTGCACGAGAATACGGGCCACCGGTCCACGGTTCTTGTCAAGCTCAGCTTCGATTACAGTACCGCGTGCCCGTTTGTCCGGGTTAGCCTTGTACTCATTCACTTCAGCAACGAGCAGAATCATTTCCAGCAATTCTTCCAGGTTGATGCGCTGTTTGGCGGACAGGTTAACGAAGATGGTGTCTCCGCCCCACTCTTCCGGAACCAGCTCATAGCTTGTAAGCTCTTGCTTTACCTTATCAGGGTCTGCACCCGGCTTGTCGATTTTGTTAACTGCAACGATAATCGGAAGACCTGCAGCTTTTGCATGGTTGATGGCTTCAACCGTCTGAGGCATTACACCATCATCGGCAGCAACTACGATAATCGTCATATCTGTTACTTGGGCACCACGAGCACGCATCGCGGTGAACGCTTCGTGACCCGGTGTATCCAGGAATGTGATTTTCTTGTGGTTGATTTCAACTTGATAAGCACCGATATGCTGAGTAATTCCGCCAGCTTCGCCGCCAGTTACGTTCGTGGAACGAATGGCATCAAGCAATGTTGTTTTACCATGGTCAACGTGACCCATGATCGTTACTACCGGAGGACGAGCCTGAAGATCCTCTTCGGAGTCGTTCTCTTCAACGGTCTCGAAGCTGTCTTCATCCACTGGAATCTTCACTTCAACTTCTACGCCGAACTCACCGGCCAGCAGCAGAATGGTGTCAATATCAAGTTCCTGGTTGATGGTTGCCATAACACCCATCGAGATCAGCTTCTTGATCACTTCAGAAGCATCCTTATGAAGCAGCTTGGCAGTTTCACCAACGGTCATGCTGCCGCGTACGATAATTTTCTTCGGTGTATTGTCAATCTTCTCGCGGCGTTCCATTGACTGGTTTCTGCCACGGTTGTTCTTGCCGCCACGGCCGCGGTAGTTGCCGCCTTTGCCGTCTTCAAAGCGCTTTTGGCCGCTGTTGTTGTTCGGTCTGCCGCCAGTAGTGTTTCTCTTAGCGCCTCTGTCACCGCCACCGCCACCGCCACGGGAGAAGTCTCCGCCGGTGCCGCCGCCTTGAGCTTGCGGACGGTTATCACCAGTGTGTGGTGCACCGCCTTGAGCTTGCGGACGGCTGCCAGTGGAGCCGCCTTGCGGACGGTTGCCGCCAGTAGAGCTGCCTTGCGGACGGTTGCCGCCGGTCGAGCTGCCTTGCGGACGGCTGCCGCCGGTCGAGCTACCTTGCGGACGGCTGCCGCCGGTCGAGCTGCCTTGCGGACGGCTGCCGCCGGTCGAGCTGCCTTGCGGACGGTTGCCGCCAGTAGAGCTGCCTTGCGGACGGCTGCCTTGCGGACGGCTGCTGCTAGTGGAGCTGCCTTGCGGGCGGCTGCCAGTGGAGCTGCCCTGAGGGCGGGAATTTTGAGTGGATCCTGTTGTTGTTCTGCGGGAATCTTGTCCGCTTTGGGGCCTTGGGGACGTCGTCGATTGGTTGTTGTTTTGGTTACTGTTCATACCTACCTGCTTTTCCGGTTGATTTTTGTTGGCATTCTGAGCATTTTGAGGTTCGGCTGTTACCGAGCCGGTAGTTACCGGCCGGCTGCTGGTGCCGGGATCCCGCTTGGCTGCAGCGTTTGACTTAATATCCTTGAAGAACTGTTCTACTTTGGTCACAGAGCCATTCTCCATGACACTCATATGATTATTCACAGGGACATCCAAACGCTTCAGAATTGTAATAATTTCTTTACTGCTCATGTTCAGAGACTTCGCGTATTCATACACGCGCAGTTTATCTTTATTGTCTTCTTTAGTCAATAACTCCACCTCCGACAGTATCTCCGAGTTGCTTGGAGATCATTTCCGCGAATCCTTTATCCGTAACGGCCAGCACAACGCGCTGGTCTTTACCAATACTTGCACCGAGTTCATCCCGGTGAAATGCGATTACTAGTGGAATATCGTAGGTTCCGCATTTATCACGGAACTTTTTTTGGGTATTATCTGAAGCGTCACCCGCCAGAACGACCAGCTTCGCCTCTGAAGACCGTACCGCTTTAAGCACGGCCTCATCGCCGGTGACAATCTTGCCTGCTCTCATCGCAAGCCCTAAATAAGAAAGTGCCTTACTCATCGTCCTCACTATCCTTTGCTGCCAAAAATTGCTCCTCCACGGATGCAAAATCCCGGGCAAGCTGGGCATAGATTTCAGGACTCACTTGACATTTTAACGCGCGGTCAAGTGCTTTATTCTTTTGTGCCAGTTTAAAGCATTCAAGCTTGCCGCAGATATAAGCGCCCCGGCCTGACTTTTTGCCTGTCAGGTCGATCAGCACTTCGCCCTCGGGCGTTCTAACCACGCGAATCAGCTCTTTTTTGGGCATCATCTCCTGGCTGGCAACGCACTTGCGCAGCGGCACCTTTCGTTGCTTCATCATAAACGCCTCCCCTCTAGTGAGCAGGTTAATTAATCAATGGAGACGGAATCCTGATGCATTTCATCGCTTACCGTTCTAGGTCTGCCGTATTCCTGCTCTGCCTGGGTCTCGCTCTTGATATCAATTTTCCAGCCGGTCAGTTTGGCAGCAAGACGGGCATTCTGCCCCTTGATGCCGATCGCCAGTGACAATTGATAATCAGGCACGATGACACGGGCCATTTTTTCCGCTTCAAAGACTTGAACTTCAAGCACTTTGGACGGGCTGAGCGCGTTGGCCACATATTCCTGTACAGCCTCAGAATAACGGACAATGTCAATTTTCTCGCCGCGCAGCTCTGTGACGATGGTCTGCACGCGTGTGCCTCTTGGGCCTACGCAGGAGCCAACCGGATCCACTTCGGGATTGCGCGAGAAGACGGCAATTTTCGAACGGAAGCCTGCTTCGCGGGCCACAGAACGAATTTCAACCACGCCGTCAAAAATTTCCGGAACCTCCAGCTCGAATAGACGCTTCAACAATCCGGGATGACTGCGGGACAACATAATCTGCGGCCCTTTGGTCGTATTCTCCACCTTGGTGATATAAGCCTTGATGCGCTCGCTTTGCTTGAACTTTTCTCCAGGCATCAGCTCGCTGAGCGGCAGAACCGCTTCAATTTTGCCAAGGTCAACATAGATGTTGCGCATATCCTGGCGCTGTACAAGCCCGGTAACGATATCATCTTCCTTGTCGATAAAAGCGTTATAGATAAGTCCGCGCTCCGCTTCACGAATACGCTGGGTGACTACCTGCTTGGCAGTCTGGGCAGCGATACGGCCGAAATCGCGCGGCGTTACTTCAAGCTCGGCGATATCCTCAAGCTGGAAGTGCGGGTTGATTTCCCGTGCAGCCGGCAGTGAGATTTCGGTCCGGGTATCCAGAACCTCTTCAACAATCAGCTTGCGGGCAAATACCTTGATTACGCCAGTGTTGCGATTCATGTCCACACGCACGTTTTGCGCCGCATTAAAATTGCGTTTATAGCTGGAGATCAGCGCAGCTTCGATGGCTTCAAACAGCACATCCTTGCTGATGCCTTTCTCCCTCTCCAGTTCATTCATAGCTTCGATAAAATCCATACTCATGAAAATCCGGTCCCCCTTTCAAGACGTTAAAAAATAATGGCCAATCTCGCGCTGGCGACTTTGGCATACGGTACTACATGTTCTTTTTTGCCCGCGGAGATGAGCAGTTCCTCGTTCTCGAATGAGAGCAAACGACCTTCGAATTCTTTGAGTCCCTGAATCGGCTCATAAACTGTCACATACACGTCCTTGCCTACCGCTTTGGCAACATCCGCCGCTTTCTTAAGCGGGCGCTCAGCACCCGGCGAGGAAACCTCAAGGAAATAAGCCTCGGGTATAGGATCATTCTCGTCCAGCTTTGAGCTGAAATATTCGCTGATGGCACCGCAGTCGTCAATATCTATGCCGCCTTCTTTATCTACGAATATGCGCAAAAACCAGTTGGAGCCTTCCTTCACGTATTCAACGTCCACCAGTTCGAAACCATTGTCCTCGAGATAGGACCCGAGCATCTGCTCTACCGTTTGTTTAATTTTGGATTTGGGTGTGCTCAAAAGAAATTAACCTCCACGAACTTGTCTTTTGCTATATACCAAAGATAAAGAGTGGGTTTCCCCACTCTTTACACAACGGACTTATCTCATTATTACCAAAAAAATTATACCATAGTGCATCAGCACTGACAAGTGCTAGCCCTTGACTGCCTCTTTTCAGGCACCCAATTTGTAGTTTAAAACAAGGATAGCTGGTTGCTTTCCGGCAGGCCGCGGAAGCAGCCCATCCCGGTCAGCAGCTCAATTACCGTCTTACTCGCCTTGGACTTCTGCTGGAAATCCTCGATGGAGAGGAACTCTCCGGCATCCTTGGCGGCGGCAATGTTATAGGCGGCATTCTCACCGATTCCCGCCAGTGCAGAGAACGGTGGAATGAGGCTTTTGCCGTCAACAGTAAATTTGTTGGCGTCGGAATGGTACAAATCAATATTTTTGAAAGTAAAACCTCGGGCTGTCATCTCAAGCGCCATTTCAAGAATCGGCAGCATCGCTTTTTCCTTTGGAAGCGCCTGGAAGCCCTTCTGCTCAATTTCTACAATCTGGCGGGCGATGGCTTCATAACCCTGGCAGCACAGTTCTATATCAAAATCAGCGGCCCGCACCGTGAAGTATGTCGCATAATATTCAATAGGATGATACAGCTTGAAGTAGGCGGTACGGACCGCGGAAATAACATAGGCGGCGGCATGCGCCTTCGGGAACATGTACTGGATTTTCAGGCAGGAATCAATGTACCACTGAGGAACCTTGCACTTTTTCATTTCCTCGATCCATTCAGCAGACAGCCCTTTCCCCTTACGTACGCTCTCGGTAATTTTGAAGGCCAGTCCTGCATCCATTCCAGCCTTGTAAATCAGGAACAGCATAATATCATCGCGGCAGCCGATAACTGTCTTGATGTTGCAGGTGTTGTTCTTGATCAGTTCCTGGGCATTGCCAAGCCATACTCCCGTACCATGCGACAGCCCGGAGATTTGCAGCAAGTCGGCGAAGCTGGAAGGCTTCGACTCCACCAGCATCTGGCGGACAAATTTCGTCCCCATTTCCGGAACTCCGTAGGTAGCCACAGGGGTCCGGATTTGGTCAGGCCTCACTTCAAGCGCATCTGTGGAATTGAACATGCTCATGACCTTCGGATCGTTCATCGGGATGGTTGTAGGGTCCACTCCTGTTAAATCCTGCAGCATCCGCATCATTGTCGGATCATCGTGGCCCAGAATATCGAGCTTGAGCAGGTTGGCATCAAAGGCATGATAGTCAAAGTGGGTGGTCTTCCATTCCGCATTGACATCATCTGCCGGGAATTGCACCGGTGTAATATCTTCTATCTCCATGTAATCCGGCAAAACGACAATACCGCCGGGATGCTGGCCAGTGCTTCGCTTGACCCCGGTGCAGCCTGCGGCCAGACGTCCCACTTCCGCTCCCCGCCAGCGCTTCTGATGATGTTCCTCATATTTCTTCGTGAATCCAAAGGCAGTTTTCTCCGCTACCGTACCGATGGTGCCGGCACGGAATACGTTGTCCGGACCAAACATTGTTTTGGTAAAGTTATGGGCGTTCGGCTGATATTCACCCGAAAAGTTAAGGTCGATATCGGGAACCTTATCGCCCTTAAAGCCCAGAAACGTTTCAAAGGGGATATCCTGGCCTTCACCCTTGAGTTTGCCGCCACAGTCCGGGCAGACCTTGTCTGGCAGGTCAAAGCCGCTTGGCACGCTGCCGTCGAGGAACCATTCACTATGCCGGCATTCCGGATTTACACATATATAATGAGCTGGCAGCGGATTTACCTCGGAGATTCCGAGGAAGGTGGCAACTACGGACGAACCTACCGAACCACGGGAACCTACGAGGTAGCCATCCTTGTTCGACTTTTTCACAAGACGCTCAGAAATCAGATAGTTGGCAGAGAAACCAAATTTGATAATCGGCGCCAGCTCTTTTTCCAGCCGGGCAACGACGACCTCAGGCAATTCCTCACCATAGATTGATTTTGCCGTCTCATAGCAGGTGTTGCGGATTTCGTCATCAGCGCCTTCGATAATCGGCGTAAACAGCTGGTCCGGAAACAGGTCATATTCCTCAAAGCGGTCAGCCAGCTCTACCGTATTGGTGACGACAACTTCCATTGCTTTTTCTGCGCCCAGGAATTCGAATTCGGCCAGCATTTCTTCCGTGGTCCGGAAATGGGCATCCGGCTTGCGCTGGTCTTTGAGCGGGCTGAATCCTGTAATCCCATGGATCGTAATATCGCGGAACAGCTTGTCCCGCGGCTCTAGATAATGCACATTGCCTGTTGCAATAACCGGCTTGTTCAGCTGTTCGCCGATCTCACAAACCTTGCGCACTACGCCCCGTAAATCCTCTGCACTGGCCACGAATCCCTTGTCCACCAAATGCATGTACATCGTCAGCGGCTGAATCTCGAGAATATCGTAGAACTGGGCAACTTCCATTGCTTCTTCAGTAGACTTATTGAGCACGGCCTCAAAGAACTCGCCCCGTTCGCAGCCGGAAATGACCAGCAGACCGTCCCTGTGCTCTTCGAGCTTAGACTTGGGTATGCAGGGAACCCGCTTGTAATACTCCGTATGCGACATGGATATCAGCTTGTAAAGGTTCTTCTTACCAGTCGGATTGAGTGCATAGATGCCGCAGTGAAACGGCCGGGTGTTCGACAGATCATTGCCTACATAATCATTCAGCCGGTCAAGCCGGGTCATCCCTTTCAGCTTCTCGGCATCGGCCAACAGACCGTTCAGAATGCCTCCCAGAGCAATGGTATCATCCACCGCACGGTGATGGCTTTCCAGCAGAACCTTATATTTGTCGGCGAGCGTATTCAGCCGGTGGTTCTTCATACTCGGATACAACAGACGTGCCAGCTCCAACGTATCCAGAGAAGGATTGGGCAGCACAGGCAGACCCATTTTCACCAGGGAAGCCTGAATGAACCCCATATCAAATCTGGCGTTATGGGCAACCAGGATACTATCGCCTATGAACTCGACAAATTTCTTCAGCACCGGCTCCAAATCAGGAGCGTCCTTAACCATCTCATCAGTAATATTGGTCAGCTGCTGAATATGGTATGGAATTTTCTCATGCGGATTCACGAACGTTGAGTAGCGGTCGATCTCCTGGCCACCGGTCATTTTAATCGCAGCAAGTTCGGTAATATTATTCCGGGTGATCGACAAACCGGTGGTTTCTATATCAAATACGACATAGGTGGCGGTCTTCAGGTCCAGCGGCTGTGCGTTCTCCACAATATTTACCGAGTCATTCACCACATTGGCCTCGACGCCGTAGATCATTTTGATCTTATGCTTATGTGCGGCATGATTGGCGTCCGGAAAGCTCTGCACAACCCCGTGATCAGAGACGGCAATTGCCGGGTGCCCCCACTTCGCTGCGGTCTTGACATACGCGTCAATTGGCGCCACTGCGTCCATCGTGCTCATAGTCGTGTGCAGATGAAATTCTACCCGCTTCTGCTTCGCATTATCCTTACGTGCCGGCGGTGCCGATACTTCGTTTAGATCCGATGGAATCATTACGAGCTCCGGGATCTGCATAAAGCGGTCATATTCAACCTTGCCGCGTGCTCTAACCCATTTGCCATTGGCCAACTGGCCCATAACCTTCAGATCTTCTTTGGTCTTCGCAAACATCTTCATTTGCAGAGAATCAGTAAAGTCTGTGATGCAGAAGGTGAACAGAGTATTGCCGTTGCGCAGCTCCTTGCTGTCCAGACCGAAGATCGTACCCTGAATCGTGATTTTCTTCTCTTCATCCTGAATTTCCAGAATAGGTACAGCCTGCTCCTTGATTTCATAACCGACCTGAAGCTTAATGACTTCATTCGGATCTCCCTCATCAACGGGTTCATCCGGCTCACTGGCCATCATCATCATTTCAACGAGCTCGCGCTGCTCCTGCTGAAGCTTCTGCTGGAACTCTTCATAAGCATCCGCTTTGCTATTTTCGTTCTCGGCAATCTGCAGCTTAACTTTCAGGGACAGGCCAAAATATTTATCGTAAAATTTAATAATGGCGCCTTCGATTCCCTTTTTACGGGCCAGCTCTAAAGACATCGAATCATTTAGGCTGAGCAGAAGCGTACTGTCTTGAAGCTCTTGAGTGGAGCGGGTCAGCCAACCATTCACCGAAGGGATCTCGCGCTGCGCCCATTCCAGAAACAAGCCCCAGTATTCCTGAACAAGCTCTGCTCTGCTTACTTTTTCATCATATAGAAACAAGAAGCTGACTTTGGCGATATGCTGCAGCTTCTCACGCATTCTCAAACAAAATGTCCGGTAGGTCTGTGCCGGAACAAGAGTATCTTTGGCAATGACGATGTGCCAGTCCCGGTTACCGCGGCTGATTTCCACACGTTCGATATGCCCGTCCAAAAAGTAGGGATCAATGAGTGCAGGCGGAATCTCTCCCTGCTTCATCAACAGCTCGAATCTTTTTCTTCTTTCCATGTTCTGTTCCATGCTTCCCCACCTAACTTTACACAGATAATAAAATCTCCCCACAAGTGGAAACGGCTTCGCCGTCCTCAAAAGGACGGTATCCGTTTCAGCGAGAAATAGAAGGATAATTTATAGCCTGCGGCATATAAATTCTTATATTTTGAAAAAAACTGATTCCCAAACCAAAGAAAACATTAAGAAGCCTTGAGTCCACTATTTTAAAAAGCTCCCGGGAGGTGAAAGCATTGGGTTCTTTCGGCCCGCCGACTCCTCTCCCAGAAGCTACATTCAGATACTGAAGAATTATATAGTATTGAACAAAGAATTAATACGCCTTGGCAAAAACAACCGTATGCGCAGCGGGCATGCCGCAGCAAATACAGGTATCCTTCTTCACCGCAGGCTCAAACGGAATATTACGGCTGCCTGCACCCGTTTCTTCCTTGACTTTAGACTCGCATTCTTCGGAACCGCACCAGCCTGCCAAAGCAAAACCACGCTGTTCTTCCATCGAATCCTTCATTTCTGCTAACGTATCGACCGAATAGAAGTGGTCCTCACGGAATTTCAACGCACGTTCAAACATTTCATTGTGTACTTGCTCCAGCATGGCATTAACCTCTGCGACAAGGTTCTCCTGCTGGATGATTTTCTTCTCGCCTGTAATACGCGATACCAGAACACAAACCCCGTTTTCCATATCACGCGGGCCTAATTCAAGACGGACTGGCACTCCACGCATTTCGTATTCATTGAATTTCCAGCCTGGAGTAACGTCAGCACGGTCGTCTACACGCACACGGATGCCTGCGTCTTTCAGATCCTTGAACAGCTCGTCCGTACGGCCAATGACCGCTTCACGGGTCTTAGGAGGTCCGATTGGAATCATGATTACCTGTGTTGGAGCGACCTTAGGCGGCAAAGCCAAACCACGATCATCCCCGTGCACCATAATAAGCGAGCCGATTAGGCGTGTTGTGGATCCCCATGAGGTTGTATGAACATATTCCAGCACATTGTCACGGCTTAAATATTGAATATCAAATGCTGTAGCAAACTTTGTTCCCAGATAATGAGAGGTTGCCGCCTGTACAGCTCGTCCATCCTTCATCATGGCTTCTATAGAATACGTGTCAACCGCCCCGGCAAAACGCTCGGAAGGTGTCTTCTGTCCAGTGATGACAGGAATTGCCAAATAGGTCTCGACAAAATCACGGTAATTCTCAAGCATCCGCATCGTTTCCTCGCGGGCCTCAGCTTCATTCTCATGCGCCGTATGGCCTTCCTGCCACAAGAACTCTGTGGTACGGATAAACGGCAGCGTACGCTTCTCCCAGCGGACTACGTTGGCCCATTGGTTGATCAATACCGGAAGATCGCGGTAGGATTGAATCCATTTGGAATACATGTGCCCGAACATGGTTTCGGAGGTCGGGCGAATCGCCAGACGTTCCTCCAGCACATCACCGCCAGCTTCCGTAACCCAAGGCAGCTCAGGATTAAAGCCCTCGATATGATCCTTCTCCTTCTGGAAGAAGCTTTCCGGAATGAAGACCGGGAAATAAGCATTACGGTGGCCCGTTGCCTTAAGGCGGCGGTTCATTTCCTCCTGGATATGCTCCCAAATCTCGTATCCCTCCGGTTTGAAAACAATACAGCCGCGAACCGGAGAGTAATCCATCAGGTCCGCTTTCTTGATTACATCGATATACCAGCGCGAGAAATCCTCGCTCTGTGGGGTGATTTCCGTAACAAACTGCTTATCTTTTGCCATATGATGGAACTCCTCCTAATGCCCTGCAAAGTGTGGCTTTGGTTTCACAACATCGTTCAAGTCCTTTGCGGGGACTGCCAAAGCTCTAATTCATTTAAGTAAAAATCAACCGGTGATTAGCCGCAGGATATCATTATAGGTAACGGCGATCATGACCAGGAAAAGCAAGGCAAATCCGACAAAATGGACCATCCCTTCACGGTTTGGATCTACCGGCTTACCGCGAAGTGCTTCTACACCCAGGAAGACGAGACGGCTTCCATCAAGCGCAGGGATCGGCAGCAGGTTAAAAATACCGAGGTAAAGGCTCAGAATAGCCGCCCAATAGGTCAGGTATTGAATGCCTTGCTGAGCGATTTGCCCCGTCATCTTCGCTGTTCCGACCGGACCTGAAATATCATCCATATTAAAGTTATTAATCAGTGTTTTAAAACTTACAAAAATCGTTTTGGTCCAATCCACCATGGCTGTTCCTGATTTAGTAATGGTCTCGCCAAAACCGGGCTGCCGTGTAGGCAACTCAGGAGTAATCCCCACTTTGCCGCCTTCTTCGCCCTCCATACTGCGGGGAATCATGGCCACATTAAAGGTTTCATCGCCACGCTGAAGCGTCCACTGCATCTCTTTACCTTTGGAGGCGGAAGTTAATGAAATCATCTTCTGGTAGTCTCCGCCAATCTGTTCTCCATTAATAGAGACGACAATGTCACCTTTTTGCACTCCGGCTTCCTGAGCCGGCATTCCTTCGCTGAGATCTCCAATCTTCACAAAGGTTGGATTCTCAATGACGATACCAGCCATCTGCAGATGTACTGCAAACAGCACAAAAGCAAGCAGAAAGTTCATCACCGGCCCGGCAACGATGGCCAAAGCACGCTGACCTACAGTTTTACTGCCGAATTGACGGTCTTTGGGCGCAATCTGTGTCTGCTGTCCCCGTTTGATCATCATTGCCTGTGGATGAACATCATAAGTGGTTACATCACCATCGACATCAAGGCGGATCTTCAGATCGTTCTCAAGGTCGGTATATTGCGCTTCCCCACGAATTACATTTCTGCGGGTATCGAGCGCGTCTAGAAAGATGCTTTTAACTTTGTTATCCTGTCCCAGTCTTACGGCAATCGTCTGCCCTGGACCGATCTCAATAATTTCGGGATCTTCACCGGCCATCCGTGCATAACCGCCAAAAGGCAGCAGGCGAAGCGTGAACTGGGTTTCATTGCGTTTATAAGAAAACAGTTTCGGACCGAAACCGATAGCAAATTCTCTTACAAGAATACCCGCGCGTTTGGCAAAATAATAATGCCCCCATTCATGCACGGTCACCAAAACAAAGAACATGAACACCGTTAAAAAGACGACTCTTACCATTTCCATGCGTTACATTCCCCCTTAAGGTGTAAGACCGAAGTATGTCCTCTTAATTTATCATTATTCCAAGGCCCTGCACAAGAGAATCAACTGTCCCACCCAATTTTTCAGGGCAAAGCAAATATTTCCATTTTCCAAGTGAATAAAGTGATTTATTTTAAAGTTTAACTGCAAGCTCCCGGGTCATCTCATCGCAATGCTGAATCTGCTGTAAATCCGGTTGATTGACATTCACCAGGCGCTGGAGCACTTCTTCAATAATCTCTTCAATACGCAGGAAGGGAATCTCATGCCGGAGAAAACGGGCAACTGCAATTTCATTAGCCGCGTTGAAGGCCGTGGTTGCCGTCCCCCCCGCTTTCCCGCATTCAATCGCCAGCTTCAAGGCTGGAAACCGCACAAAATCCATTTCCCGGAAAGTTAGTCGTCCTATTGCGGCAAGAGACAGCCGCGCCGCAGGCGATTCCCAACGTTCCGGATAGGTCAGCGCATATTGGATCGGGACCCGCATATCCGGATTTCCGAGCTGGGCGACAATACTGCTGTCCCGGAATTCTACATAGGAGTGAATGATACTCTCCGGATGCAGCAGGACATTTACCTGCTCATAGGGCAGACCGAACAGCCAATGCGCTTCAATGACCTCAAGTCCTTTGTTAACCATGGTTGCCGAATCAATTGTTATTTTGGCTCCCATACTCCAGTTGGGGTGGCGAAGCGCATCCTCTACGGAAACCTCCTTCAGCTGCTCGCGGGTGTAATCACGGAAGGACCCGCCGGAGGCGGTGATGGTAATGCTGGAAACATCCTCGCGGTTCTCACCGTTCAGACATTGAAAAATTGCGGAGTGCTCGCTGTCGATGGGCAGCAGCTTAACACCTTTACGGTTGGCAAGCTCGGTAACCAAATGCCCTGCCGTGACAAGCGTTTCCTTATTGGCTAGCCCAATATGCCGTCCGGCTTCGATCGCAGCAAGCGTTGACTGCAAGCCCACGCTGCCCACCACTGCCGTGACGACCGTATCAGCGTCCCCACCCGCAGCAATTTCTACCAATCCCTCACTTCCGTAAAAAAGCTCAATACCGGAAGGCAGCTCCGGTCTGATCTGCTCAGCGAGTTCTTTCGTGGACACTGATACTCGGCGAGGCTGAAAGCGGCGGACCTGCTCCAGAAGCAGGGCGGTATTGCTCCCTGCAGCCAAACCATCAACATCAAAAGAGTCCGGATGCATTGCAACTACATCCAGTGTTTGAGTGCCGATCGAGCCGGTAGATCCGAGAACACTTATTTTCTTCATATGTGAACCTTCTTTCCCGTCGTTTAATAGTAAGGCATAAGCATTACGATATGTACGAAAGGAAATACGATAATCCAGCTGTCGCAGCGGTCAAGAATTCCTCCATGACCTGGCAGCAGCGAGCCTGAATCCTTAATACCGTACACCCGTTTATAGGCAGATTGTACAAGATCTCCAAGCTGACCGAGCACAGCGCAGGACAAACCGATAAGCAGCGCGCGTCCGTAAGTCAGCAGATCAGGAACAAATATTGCGAAAACAATGGAAATTACGATAGAGATCAGTACCCCGCCAAGGGCTCCCTCTACCGTTTTATTGGGGCTGATTGCCGGCCAGAGCTTATTTCTCCCAATACTTCTCCCTACAAAATAAGCACCTGCGTCACTGCCCCAAATGCAGCACAGCAAAAGGAAGGTCCAGAAGAGCCCATGACCGTCGCCCGCAGCTCGGGCCACAGCCATATAGGAAAAGCCCATTCCTATGTATACAATCCCTGTGAACAGGAGTGAAGTAATCTTAATATCCTGCTTATTCTTACTGAATACCGTCACCAGCAGGAACAGCAGCAGCAGAAGCCATATGCCTTGTTCCCAGGACAGCCATGGATTCACTCCAAGCAGGCTCCAAGGAATCATGTAGCAGGCTACAGCAGCATAACCAAGTATCGCAGTACCACCAAACACCCGGACACCTGTCATTTTAACAAATTCATAAAACCCGATGAGCGCCATACCGGCAAGCAAAAGCTGATAAGCCCAGCCGCCCAAAAAACATAATCCCAAAAACACTGCTCCGGCAACAATTCCGGTAATCAATCGCTGCTTCAAAGATTTCCATCTCCCATCAGGCTACTTCAGTCCACCATAACGGCGTGTGCGTCTCTGGTACTCCGCCACAGCCTGCAGCAAATGCGTTTTATCAAACTCCGGCCAGAATACGTCTGTAAACCAGAGCTCACTGTAAGCGACCTGCCAGAGCATAAAGTTGCTGAGCCGCATCTCTCCACTGGTCCGGATCAGCAGATCCGGATCCGGCAGCCCGCCTGATAACAGCCGGCTGTCGATCAGCTCCGATGTAATCTCATCCGGGGACAGCAAGCCTGCTTGGATATCCTGACCCAATCCGCGCATGCAATCCTCGATTTCTTTACGTCCTCCGTAATTCAGGGCAAAATTTAATATAAGTCCAGTATTCCCTTGTGTCCGGGCAACGGCTTCTTCCATCGCCTTCCGGGTATGTGTAGGCAAAGCATCGGTATCACCCATCACGCGCACTTGTACGTTTTTCTCAATCAGCTCGTCCAGTTCAAGGGCCAGGAACTCCACAGGCAAACGCATCAGGAAGTCAACTTCATCCTTAGGACGTTTCCAGTTCTCTGTAGAAAAAGCGTACATGGTCAAAAACTCAACGCCCAGGTCATTGGCGGCAATTGTTGCACGTTTTACAGCTTTCATCCCATTCTGATGGCCGACAATGCGTGGCAAACCACGCCGTTTAGCCCAGCGCCCATTGCCGTCCATAATTACAGCCACATGCCGGGGAATGTTGTCCGGTGAAATCTCGACTGGCTGTGGCTCCTGCCTGTCTTTACGGCTCAGCCATGCTTGAATCCGTTTGATCATTTCCGTTTCCTCCAAGCTCTTATCAGAAAGAGACAAACCCCACCATAAACGGAGGGGCCCTGAAGTCTCTTGATTGTCATTATACTTCCATAATCTCTTTTTCTTTGGACAAGAGCACCTTATCAACTTCAGCTATGAACTTATCCGTTGATTTCTGAATATCTTCTTGGTGTCCGTGTGATTCATCTTCGGAGATGCCGTTCTTCTCCATTTTCTTGATATCATCGTTGGCATCACGGCGGATGTTGCGGATGGCTACCTTTGCTTCTTCACCGAACTTTTTGGTGAACTTCACAAGCTCAGTACGGCGTTCCTCGGTTAGCGCAGGGATGGACAAACGGATGATAGTACCGTCATTAGCCGGTGTAAGTCCCAGATCGGACTTCATAATTGCCCGTTCAATGTCGGAAAGCGATGATCTGTCCCAAGGTTGAATCAGCAGCGTCCGTGAATCCGGTGTGCTGATGTTGGCCAGCTGGTTGACAGGGGTAGGTGCACCATAATATTCAACTTGAATACGATCCAGCAGCGCTGTCGAAGCGCGTCCCGCCCGCAATGAGGCCAAATCACGTTTCAGCGATAAAATCGCTTTTTCCATACGCTCTTCGGCATTTTTCTTGACCGCTTGTGGCATTAATCTACACTCCCTTTAACAATCGTCCCGATCTTCTCACCGAGAACGACACGTTTGATATTGCCTTGCTCTGTAATAGCAAACACAATGAGCGGTATATTATTATCCATGCACAGAGAGGATGCAGTGGAATCCATGACGCCAAGATTTTTGTTCAGCACGTCCATGTAGGTCAGCTGCTCGTATTTCTCGGCAGTACTGTCTTTGAAAGGATCTGCTGAGTAGACACCGTCCACTTTATTCTTCGCCATCAGGATAACTTCTGCTTCAATCTCAGCTGCTCTGAGAGCTGCCGTCGTATCCGTCGAGAAGAAGGGGTTGCCTGTTCCTGCGGCAAAGATTACCACGCGGCCTTTCTCCAAATGGCGAATGGCACGGCGGCGGATGTACGGCTCAGCAATCTGCTGCATCGAAATGGAGGTCTGCACCCGGGTAGGAACATCGATTTGCTCCAATGCATCCTGCAGTGCAAGTGAGTTCATCACTGTTGCCAGCATCCCCATGTAGTCGGCTGTTGCACGGTCTATACCGCTTGCGCTTCCTGCGATCCCGCGCCAGATATTGCCTCCGCCGCAAACAATAGCGACTTGAACTCCAAGCTCAACAACTTCCTTGACCTGCTCTGCGATGGAAATAATCGTCTCGGCATCAATGCCATATCCGTTTTGTCCTGATAGTGACTCACCGCTTACCTTAAGGACTACTCTTTTAAATACCGGCTGTTCCAAATGTATACCCTCACTTTCTTACAAAAGACGGAACACGATTGTGCCTGTGTTCCGTTCATTTGATGCTTGCATTATTCAGTTCAATGAAGTTGTAATCCGACTTGTTTCTTATTGATTAACTTGCGCCATTACTTCTTCAACAAAGTTGTCGACTTTCTTTTCCAGACCTTCGCCCAGTTCAAAACGAACAAAACGACGGATGGAGATGTTTTCGCCAATAGTGCTGACCTTTTCGTTCAGCAGCTGGGAAATGGTTTTGTCCGGATCTTTAACGAAGGGTTGCTCAAGCAAACAATATTCTTCGTAGAACTTGCTGATACGGCCTTCAACCATTTTTTCAACGATTTTCTCAGGCTTGCCTTCATTAAGCGCTTGTGCCTTCAGAATTTCTTTTTCTTTCTCTACAGCTTCTGCCGGAACTTCTTCACGACGAACATACAGCGGGTTAGCTGCAGCAATTTGCATTGCGATATCGCGTGCAAATTCTTTGAAGGAATCCGTTTTACCTACGAAGTCAGTTTCGCAGTTGATTTCTACAAGCACGCCAATACGTCCGCCAGCATGGATGTAAGATTCCACTGTACCTTCAGTAGCGATACGTCCAGCTTTGTTAGCTGCTGCGGAAAGACCTTTTTCACGAAGCAATTCAGCGGCTTTGGTGATGTCATTGTTAGCTTCTTCAAGCGCCTTTTTGCAATCCAGCATCCCTGCGCCTGTTCTTTCACGAAGTTCCTTTACTGCTTTTGCATCTACTGCCATTGTTATTCCCTCCAGATAATTGTCGTTTTATACCATTTTGGTCCATTATCCTAAAAAAAGGGCAGTGAGAGGTTATCCACCTGCCAACCACCCTTTTCATTTAAGTTCTTGTTTGATTCCGGCTACTATTTAAGCAGTAGTTGTGTCTTCGCCCTGGTGAGCTTCGACAACGGCATCAGCCATTTTACCAGTAAGCAATTTCACGGCGCGGATTGCGTCGTCGTTGCCCGGGATAACATAGTCGATTTCGTCCGGATCACAGTTAGTATCAACGATAGCCACGATAGGAATACCCAATTTGCGAGCTTCCGCAACAGCGATGCGCTCTTTACGCGGGTCGATGATGAACAGCGCGCTTGGCAGACCTTTCATGTTCTTGATACCGCCCAGGAATTTTTCAAGACGATCTTTCTCTTTGCGGAGAAGGATTACTTCTTTCTTAGGCAGAACTGCGAAGGTACCGTCTTCTTCCCAAGCTTCCAGTTTCTTCAGGCGATCAATACGCTTCTGAATAGTTTGGAAGTTAGTCAGGGTACCACCCAGCCAACGTTGGTTAATGAAGAACATACCCGAACGTTCAGCTTCTTCTTTTACGGAATCTTGAGCTTGTTTCTTTGTTCCTACGAACAGGATTGTGCCGTTGTCGCCAGCGACGCTTTTTACAAAGTTGTAAGCTTCCTCTACCTTTTTAACCGTTTTTTGCAGGTCAATAATGTAAATTCCGTTTCTTTCAGTGAAGATATAACGATCCATCTTTGGATTCCAACGACGAGTCTGATGACCGAAGTGTACCCCAGCTTCGAGAAGCTGCTTCATGGAAATTACTGCCATCTTCACACACCTCCTAGTTTTGGTTTATTGTGTGTCTCCTCCGCCGCGTGTCATTTTTCTACAAGACTTTCTTCAGAAGAAAGCACCCCTTGTCGAAATCAACCGGCGTGTGTTTTAACACCGTCAATTACTATACCACAATAAAATAATGTATGCAACGATTCATGAAAAGTTTTGTGAATTTCAAAGTTCTAAGATAGATTATTTCACTGTAATCAGCTTGTCAATGATAACATTATTGCTCTCACCTTTAGTAAAGCTGTACCGTCCATATTGAATTTTCGTATTGGCTTTACGGCTTACTGCCGTCTGAAGAAACTTATTCTTATCCGTAATTACACCTGCTTTGACCAGCAAATCGGCAGTTTCCGTAAGTGTGCTGCCGGTAGGAATTGTAACAGATATCGAGCCGTTTACGGCAACCTCCGGAGTGGCTGGCGCAACTGGGGCACTGGATGGTTTCTTCTCGCTTGCAGGCTTTGACGGGGTAGCTGGCTCAGAAGGAGCAGCGGCAGCGCTTGGCTCCACCGCTGCTTGCGGCGTAGAAGCAGGCGAAGCTGGAGCGGCGGATTCAGTTGCTGACGGAACAACCGCAGCTGTCCCCTCTTTCCCCGATCCTTCTGTTCCCTCTCCTGTCTCACCTGTATTACTAGTGGCAGTAGGTGTCGCACTCGGATCGGTTATGGTAAGGTTCAGCTTCGCAGCTTCCTTGATTAGCTTCTCCTTGGACAAGGGAGCGGACCCCCCGGTGATCATCACTTGCAGCAGCAATGCACCTGCAATCAGGCCTGTACCTAGTCCGAACATGAAGGAACGATTCTTGATCATACCGTTTCCTCCTGCTTGGCCAGCTGCAGAATCAGTTGAACCTCTCCACGCTGAAGTCCTGCTGTCTTAGCGATAGCGTCAATAGACTTTCCTTGCTCATGTAGCTCGAACAATCGCGGATAACGCAATTTGATCGAGTTGACCGGCTTTGGTTTCGGCTCCGGCTGTTCTGCAGCGTGCTCTGTTGAAGGCGGTCTCACAGCTTCTGAAGCGCGGCTGGCTGAAGATTCCTTGGCAAATGAAGCTGTTAGCTGCAGCAGGCCCTTTTCTTCAGCCGTCAGACGCGTTTCAAGCAGCATTGAGTTCTTTTGCAGATCGGCAACTTGCTCCCGAAGTAAATCAATCTCCTCCTGCATTGCTGTTCTGTTGTTCTGGGATTGCTGTTTGATGCTGCTGACAAGCTGCAGCATTTTATCATTTTCCCGCTCGATGTCCGCCATATATAGTTCAAGCGCCGCTTCTGTTGCCTTTAGACTCTGCTTATCGGCTGAGTCTTCTTTTGCACGCGCCGGCAGTCTCAGGGCATAAACGATAGCAACAGCGCCTACCAGCACGATATATACCCATGGTTGCAAGTGCCCTATCTCCTTTTACATATCAAATTATATCCTCTCAGAGACTGAGATCGATCCGTCGGCCCTTATAGGGATGTTCAGCGTCATGAGACGTCTGCTGTTTCTCTTGTTGATGGGAAGAGGAATGACTTCCCGCATGATTTCCCTGGCTATCATCATTGCGCAGCGCAGATTCCGCAGATTCGTCAACCTCAGTGCTGCGATGAGCCAGCTCCGAGCTCTGCTTGACATTCTGTCCTGCGAGCTGCTGCTGATCCACAGCAGGACGATGCTGCAGCCCATGCTGGACTTTGCCCGCGTCAGTTGTCCGGGGCAGGGCAATCTGCAATTCCACCGGTTTCAGACTCATAGCAACCCTCTTCTCATAAATAGAAACGGACGGGCCGTCCCAAGATTCGCAAATCCTTCCGAAGCCTGCTGTATTTAGACATCAAGGATGGCCGGCCGCCTGTCGCTGCCCGCCTGATTAAACGTACGGCGCCAAAGTGATATCGCCTTCACTATAAATAAACACAACCCGTTCCGTAGGATCCTTGACAAAACGTGTATATCTGCCAATTACGATTTTGGAACCTCCGTAGATGGTCTTAACTACTTCCACCCTGGCTCTAACCGTATCCTCGAGCATTCTTTCAATTTCCAGTACACGCTCTTTAATGCGCTTCTCTTCACGCATATGCGATTGCTTGGTGGCATTCAGTTTCACGCGCAAAGCCACCTTATCAGGAGCAAGCTGACCATTGTTCGCCAATTGATTCAGCAGGTACAACGCTTTGTTGGTTTTATCCTCATTTTCAAGCAGCTGCCGCAGCTCCAGGCGCAGATCGTTAATCTCATTTCGGAGTTCTGGTACAACGCCAACCTCAATGGCCGTCGCCGTAGACATTGTATTTCCGATGGTTCTTGCTACAACTCTTTCACCGGCTTGTACAACTCCACCTACTATAAGTCCCTTTGAACCATTGCAAAGCACATCCCGGCCTGCCCGGATATTAGAGTGCATAATACTTTGGGAAACGATAACATCCTCTCCGGCGACGACATTTCCATCCTGGATGAACGATACTTTTACATTTTTGCCTGCACTAACGATTCCCTTGTTATATCCGATAATTCCGCCGGCAATCTCGATCGATCCCCCGGATATCAGTTCAGCACCTTCCACTCCGCCAACCACACGGATATCTCCGGCAGATTTAACCGTAAACCCGGTCAAGACATTGCCACGAATAACAACTGTCCCTACAAAATCAATATTCCCCGTACTGTAATCAACATCACCGTTGACTTCATAAACCGGGAAAACATTGACCTTGCCCTTCTCCGTCAGAGTAACGAGTCCGTCCATCGCGGCATACATCGAAGTTTCATCTTGATCGATCAGCACATTTTTACCGACTTTAAAGTGGGCATCTTTACCCGCTCTATACGGAATTTCCTCGCCGGTAACCATCTTGCCACTTTTGCCGGGCATCGGCGGAATTTTTCTGGCAATCAACTGGCCTTTTTTAACATTGTGAAGCCGGACCAGGTCCTTATAATCGACCTTGCCATCAGCTTTTTCGAGCGGTTTGCGGTCCTCCTCCATGTCAATAGTAAGGACCACACGCCCATCCGTACCATTCACCGCGGGATCACCAATCGCAATTGGCACCCTGTTGAAGAAATACTCTTCTGGATTGCTGCTGATTCGCTGTACAATATCCCGCTGAATACCGTAACGAATATTGTGACTGTTTAGGAAGCTTTCGAGATCTTCACTCGAACAGGAGAAGTTTTCATCCCTCTTGGAAAATTGGAGGTACGCAATCCCTTTATCCTCCGAAAACGTGATACTCACGTACTGGTTCAAAGCATAATTACCGATCAATTTTGCTCCCCCTTGTCACCGTCGCCCGGTTAATCGTTTTGCATGAGAAGATCGCGATTTTTCTCAAGTGTTCCTCTCAGCCGCAAAATAGCTTTTGAATGAAGCTGCGAAATCCGTGAAGGCGACAGTGACATCACCTCGGCGATCTCGCTTAATGATAAATCTTCATAATATAAAAGGGACACAACGGTCCTTTCTTTCACCGTTAGTTTCTCGATGCCTTTAGTGAGCGTATCGCGCAAATAAAACTCATTTACTTTGCGATCCGGATTTTTGGCTTTATCATCCACCAGGATGGACAAGCGTGTCTCTGATTCTTCCTCGCGAATAGGATCCTCTAGTGAGCAGAGCGACATTACTGCTACGTCCTGCAGCATATTCTGAAATTCCGTCTCCGAAACATTCAGATATTCGCTCATTTCCTCGTCACTGACTGATCTTAGGTATTTCTGCTCCAGCTGCTGGTAAGCATCTTCGATTTTTTTGGCTTTCTCCCTCACGGACCTGGGAACCCAGTCGCTCTGGCGCAATGAATCAAGAATCGCTCCACGTACACGCCAGGAAGCATAAGTCTGAAACTGGAGCCCCCGCTTATAGTCGAATTTCTCGATGGCATCAATCAAACCCATGACACCGTTGCTGGCCAAATCATCTTTAGATACATTTTTGGGTAATCCGACTGCCAAGCGGCTGGACACGTAATCTACAATATGGAGGTAATTCTCAATCAGCTTTTTTTTGGCTTCGGGATTACCTTGCTCTTTCCACTGTTCCCAGAGCCCGTCAGTTTCCGATTGAGAAGCTTTATGCTCGTTCAACGGCTTTCACCCTTCCCAAAGTTTAGTCAGCGGGCATAACACGGAACAGGTGAGCCACTTCCGCAATAGCACACGCTTATTCTTCTTTCAGGTGACGAACGGCCTTGGCCAATTCTTCAGGATCTTTCATAGAGACCAGTTTAGGCGGCTGCAGCGGTGTAAAACCTTCACTGCTTCCGCTTTCTTCGGCCGGCTTCGGTTTCAGCAGGTTTATTAATTCTTCATCCTCATCCGGAGTAATGACATCGAAATTGCCACCCAGCGCCTCGTTGCCCTCTAAGTTTGTCTCAGCATCTTCTGGCTCTGCGGACTGTCCAGCAATAAAACCCAATACCCATGTTAAGAGGAATGCAAGCACAAACCAAATAATAAATCCAAAACTGGCCCGAATTAAACTTGTTCCAAGTAAATTATGCCCATAGTTCACAAAAAAGGTAAACAAAAATCCTATCGCTCCGACGATGATGTTCACTACTATTTTTCTGCTCATGGTTATATTTCCCTAGTGCCTTTTTGCACGCTGCGGATATAGAGTATACCGGTACTGCAGGAAATTTCAATGGTGCGGCCAAAATTGCCGCCCGTGTCCTCAGCAATCAAAGGGATCTTTAGCGCCTCCAAAGCAAGCTTACAGGATTCCACATTACGAGGCCCGATCCTCATGGTGTCATTCCCCCCGGCAAAGGCAAACATTTGAGAGCCTCCGGCCATCTTGGCCACGATCCGGCTGCGCATTGCTCCAAGTGCAAGCAAGCGGTTCAGAAGCTCCGGCACTGCGGTATCTGCAAATTTGGCAATGTTCATTTGTCCCTCACGTGCAATATCCGACGAAGGCAGCATCACATGCGCCATCCCCGCCAGCTTCTTCCCAGGATCAAACAATGTAAGCCCCACGCAGGAACCAAGACCTGTTGTGCGCACAAGGCTGTCTTGGCTTCCTACATTAAGATCTGCCATACCTACTTTAATAATGCTTTTTTCTTCAATCATTATCAAACGGTACTCCTAATGATTTAAAGATCTTCGGGAATGATTCTGGATCGGGAATAAGAAAGAACTGTCCTTCAATTTCGTCCTTGCCTTCCAGGAAAGTCGTGTCGATCAGCAAAGCATCATCGCCCATCTGACCGAACTGCAGCAGACCGTAGCCCAGAATGGCCCCGGCCATGTCCATGGCCAGTGCAGGCACTGTAGGGTACATGGAAAGCGAGGTGAAGTCGGCAAGGGAAGACAGGTAAGACCCGGCAAGAATGTTGCCAATTTCATTCAATGCCGAAAGCTCCATTTCACCCAGTTCCTGCTCGGGAGAAATCTCAATACCGGCAACCCGGTTAAGCAGGCTTATAGCCGCTTCCGGAGTAAGAATGAAAAAGAGATTGCCCGGTGCTTCACCCTCGACCCGCAGGAAAACCGCATATACCAATTCTTCTGCTCCTCCGACCTTTTCAGTGATTTCTTCAAAGCTCAGCAGCTGCACTTTCGGAACAGCCATGTCGATCGGCTTGCCAAGAAGCTGAGATAACGCGGTGGCGGCGTTACCAGCTCCAATGTTGCCCACTTCCTTAAGGACATCCATTTTAAAATCCTTGAAGTTTTTGAAAAGCTCCATATGTTAGCCCTCTAGGCTTTCCAATTGCACGATTTCGCCCTTGTTCAGCACCTCGTTCAAATTGAGCATGATCAGCAACCGTTCTTCTCCAATTTTGGCCACCCCGTCCAGATACTTCGCTCTGATGCCGCCCACAACCTCAGGTGGTGTATCAATGGAATCGCGGTTCAAGTCAATAACATCATTGGCCGAGTCCACAATAAAGCCGACTTCCATTGCATTTACATTGACGATAATGATACGGGTCTGATCAGTATGATCAGCTTCCTCAATACCGAAACGGCCCCGCAAATCAATTACCGGAATAACCACTCCGCGCAAATTGATAACTCCCTTAATAAAGGAGTAGGTCTTCGGCACACGGGTAATTGGCATCATGCGTTCAATAGTTTGGACTTTCTCCACTTCAATGCCGTACTCTTCAGAGCCTAGTTTAAACACGATTACTTTGATATCTTCAGCCATGGAATGAACCTCCCTGTTCTATCCTGATTATTTAATAAAAGCATTCGGATCAATAATAAGTGCAACCTGACCGTCACCAAGTATGGTCGCCCCGGAGATGCCTTGAACCTCAGGCAGATACTTGCCAAGATTCTTGATGACGATTTCGTTCTGCCCAATAAAATCCTGAACCGCTAGGGCTACGAGGCGTTCCCCTTTGCGGACTACTACTATTTCCGTTTCCTCTTCAGTACTTTCATCAAAATCAGGCACCGAGAAGAATTTGCTCAGTGATAGCAGAGGGATATGACCGTTACGGAATTCAATCATTTTGTTGCTATGAATCGTGCGGATCTGAGTTTTCTTCACAATCCCAGTCTCCACGATGGAAGAAAGCGGGATGGCATATTTCTCGGAACCAAGCCGCACCAGCATGGCCGCAATAATTGATAAGGTTAGTGGAAGCTGTACTGAAAAGTTAGTTCCTTTGCCGAAGGTGGAATAAACAACTACGTTGCCGCCAAGAGAAGTAATCTTGGATTTCACGACATCGAGTCCAACTCCGCGCCCCGATACGTCAGAGATAACCTCTGCGGTACTAAAGCCCGGTGAGAACAAAAGTTGAATGGCTTCATCATCCGAATAGCCAGCAGCCTGATCCTGAGTAAGAATCCCCTTCTTAACAGCAGATTTCAGGATTTTCTGCGGATTGATTCCGGCGCCGTCCTCCTCAATTTCGATAAAGACGTGATTGCCGCTATGGAAAGCTCGCAGATTTATCGTACCCGTCTCCGGTTTGCCGGCAGCAATACGCTCCTGTACGCCTTCAACCCCATGGTCAACGGCATTACGGAGCAAATGCACCAGCGGATCACCGATCTCATCAATAACAGTACGGTCAAGCTCTGTTTCAGCACCAGTAACGATCAGATCGATTTTTTTGTCCAGAGATTTGGCAAGATCACGAACCATGCGGGGGAAACGGTTAAATACAGTGTCGACCGGTACCATGCGCAGCTTCATGACAATGTTCTGCAAATCGCCGCTGACCCGTCCCATATGTTCAACAGTCTCAGTAAGGTCGCTATTCTGCACTTCTGTAGCCAGCTGTTCCAGACGGACACGATCGATCAGCAGTTCACTGAACAGGTTCATCAGCACATCCAGGCGTTCGATATCTACGCGGATCGTCCGGGAAGGCGCTGCAACTGTTTTGGCAGCTGCCGCTTTGATTGCTTCTTCTCTGACCAGCGCTGCAGCCGGTGCCGCTGCGGGAGCAGCCGCCTCTTGAACCGGTGCTTCCACAGTAGCGGCAGCCATATCCTGCACCATCTGTTCCAGTGTCTCTTGATCAAGGGCTAAAGCCGTAACCTTATCAATTTCCGATAAGTTTAGAATCATGGATTGAATTTCACTTGCGTCCTTTTGGGTTATGTAATAGAGGGAAAAGCCGTAATCGAATTTTTCCTGCTCTATATCCTGAACCGAAGGGAAGGATTTGACCACCTCTCCTGAACGTTCCAGAAGATCGAAAACCATATATGCCCGCACCGCTTTAAGCTGACAATCCTGACGGATCGCTACGTCCACATAAAGCACCTGATGGCCTTCCTGCAGCGACTGCTGCAGAACCGAGTATTGGAATTCATCTAAAAACACCGGAGCGTCTCCAGTCTTTTGAGCTGCAGCTGTAACCTCGGCAGCGGCACCGGCCGCAGTAGGAACTTCACCTCGAACAATGGCCTGAAGAGAAGTCACGATTGCCGAGACATCCGCCTTACCTTCGCCCCCAGCCGTAATATCCTCAACCATTGATTCCAGGGCATCCAGACTTTTGAACAGTGTGTCAAAAATGAAATCCTGCATCCGCAGCTTGTTATTGCGCACTAAATCCAGAACATTTTCCATCTGGTGGGTAAGAGAAGCCAAATCCTCAAAACCCATCGTAGCCGCCATACCTTTTAAGGTGTGCGCAGAGCGGAATATTACCTGTACAATACTCAGATCATCAGGATTTGCTTCCAACCCCATCATACTTTCGTTCAATGACTGCAGATGATCATTTGACTCATCAATAAACATGGATAAATATTGGTTCATGTCCACTAACGAGCACCTCCCCTTCAAGTTCGCTTTTCCATTATTTAACGGCTTGCACCAGCCTTGGAGCAATTTCATGCAAAGGCAGGATATGTTTAACGCAATTCAATTCCACCGCAGATCGCGGCATTCCATATACAACGCAGGTTTCTTCACTTTCAGCGAAGGTTGAGGTTACACCCGAATCATATAGGGATTTCATCATTCTGGCACCATCGCTGCCCATACCCGTCATAATCACCGCATGCCGTTCCAGCGTGGTAAGCGGCAATAGTGATTCGAACATCATGTCCACAGATGGACGATGCCCATTGCGGGCATCCTCACTCGTAAGCTCAATCGCATATTGTCCGCCCGCTGCTGGAACAACCTTCAGATGATAACCTCCGGGAGCGATATAAGCCGCTCCTTGGCGAAGGATCATGCCATGCTCCGCTTCTGCAACCTCAAGCGGGCTAAAGGTATTAAGCCGCTGGGCTAATGATTTGGTGAAATTGGGCGGCATATGCTGGACAATGACTATCGGTGCCGGAAATTCAGCCGGGATGTTCTCCAAAAACGCCTTGAGCGCACGTGGCCCGCCTGTAGAGCAGCCTACAGCAACAAGCTTGCGCAGCCCTTTAGTACTGCCGGACTTCCGGTCAGCCGAAGCTGCAGGAGGTTCGACGAAAGTACCGGGAACACCATCCAGTTGCAGACGTACATCAGGTGTGACTGGAGTAGCGGTCGCTTTGGAGCGGTTTTTTGCTTTTTCAGAAGATGCCGGGGTTACCGGAGCTGCAGTAGGCTTGACAGGATTTCGCGGGGATCCGCTATTCCCTGGCTGCTTATCAAGCAAATTCTTGCCCGTTTCCTTAGGGGACGCGGTCTTTGCCTCCGGCTTCAGCTTGTCTCGTGCTGATGTGCCGGGAACTTCCGCGGCTTTTGCTTTCTTGGGAAGTTCCTGCTTGCGTACAGGAGGATCTGCCAGAGGTTTTGGAATAACCGCAGCTGGCGGCTTGTCCTCACTCTTGGAGGCAGATGCTCGAGCTTCACGCTGCTCACGGGCCATCATCGCTTCTTTCATTTGCTCCCGCAGAGATTCTCCTACAGCAATAATATCCTGGGAGTTGGAAATGGATGGCTTACGTATGAAATCAAATGCTCCTGACTCCAGCGCCATAATCGTTTCCTTCATGCCCTGCTCATTGATTCCTGAGAGCATGATCACCGGCAGCGGACGCTGGGCCATTATTATTTTCAGCGCCTCCAGGCCGTTCATTTCCGGCATCTCCACATCCATCGTTACCAGATCCGGAGAAAGCTGATTCACTTTCTCAATAGCTTCACGGCCGTTTGAAGCCGTAGCGGTGACCTGGAAGTTCGCGTCATTTTCAATTAAATCGGAAATGATCTTGCGCATAAATGCAGAATCATCAACAACCAAAACTTTATATGGCTTCATATCATTTCCACCTCTGCTCCTCTAATTCAGAACAATTATTATTTACGCTTCAACCACCTGTTGATAAATCCCTTTATGCCCTCTACCTTGCTTGGTTCCGCTGAATCTGCGGCCAAATAGTTTTGGGCAAGCCGCTGTACGTCTTTGGCTGCTGCACTGTTCGGAAAAGCCACTGAGAATGGAACTTGTTTCTTAACTGCCTGAACAACATGTGCATCACTACTCATATACCCGAGAAAAGGAATATCTAATTGTAAAAAGCGGCTTGCCGCCATACGGATTTTGTCGCTGGTTGCTTTCGCTTCCCTCTCGTCTCCTGCTTGGTTCACAATCAGTCTAAAGGAAGTTTCGGGAAAGGAATTGTGCACTACCTTCATCAATGCATATGCATCAGTTATAGCTGTAGGCTCAGGGGTTGTTACCACAAGGCAATCATCCGCCGAGCTAATAAATTTGAGTGTTTCTTTGGAAAGTCCTGCCCCCGTATCGAACAGGATAAAATCCATAGTATCAGCAATTTGCGCAATCTGTGTTGTAAAGTAATTCAAATCTGATTCCGAGAGAGAAAACAGCTCATCCATACCCGATCCGCCTGCAATGAATTGTAGACCGCCTGGGCCCGTCTGAATAATTTGTCCGATATCCGCCTCTCTTTTCAGCAGATGGTACAAATTATATTTAGAAGAGACACCCATTAACACGTCTATATTGGCCATTCCGATATCGGCGTCGAACAATAGTACCTTACGGCCCATTGCCTTCAACGCTAATGCAAAGTTCAGCGTGAAATTCGACTTTCCGACACCGCCTTTTCCACTGCATACAGTGATGATTCTGGCGGAAACCCCGTCTTTAGGCACGAGTTTGGTGTCCTTGTTGGACACCAGCTGTCTCAAGGACTGCGCCTGATCCATTACGCCCCTCCTGTTCCCAGCAACATCCCTGATAGATGCTCTTTGGTAGCCATTAGCAGGTCATCTGGCACATTCTGGCCATTCGTTATATAAGACAGCATAAGAGGGAAGTCATTCAGAACATTAAATAGCGGACCATAGCTTCCTGTCTCGTCCAGCTTTGTGAAGATAACCTTGTCAAGCTGGTAACGGCCGAAATGCTCGGCGATCGTCTTCATATCGCGGCTTTTTGAGGTCAGGCTGAGTACAAGGAAAGTTTCACTCTTAAGTTCCTTGGCCAGCAGGCTCTGAAGTTCAGCGACGAGCATCTCATTGCGGTAATTCCGTCCTGCCGTATCCATCAAAACGAGGTCACAGCTCTCCAGGCGGAACAACGCTCTTTGCAAATCTCCCGGGGACTGAACAACCTCCAGCGGAATATTCAGTATCGATGCATACGTACGCAGCTGCTCCACCGCGGAAATCCGGTAAGTGTCGGAGGTAATGAGGCCGACCTTCCTGCCTTGTTTAAACAGCTGCTCTGCCGCCAGCTTGGCGATTGTTGTTGTTTTGCCCACTCCGGTTGGCCCGGCAATGTAAACAATCCGCGTATCCGCCGCAATCCCGCTTGCAATACGGCCTGACAGAAATTCATCCACCTGAGCTTTCAGCATTTCACCGAATTGATCGGGAGCTCCGGTACGCCCCTCATCATTCCAGCGGGTAAATACATTGCTGATCCATTCCTCCACCAGCACCGGGTCAGTCTCCTGGTCCAGTAAACGGATTTTAAGCTGTTCCAGCTGCTCAGGCAATTCCACTCCGTTTGAAGAGTAGCGGGCGATACGTTCCATCCAGTGCTTCATGTCCCTGATTTCACGAAGGACATCACTTTCCGCTACCGAGACTGTGGAAGGATTGGGGTCAGCACCAAAGTTCTCGTAAAGTGCCGTGACGGAACCTGGCTGTTCCTTCGGTGCAGAGGCCTGCATTGCATATGCAAGCTCTCTATCCAATTCCTCTTTCTGTTCCTCAACAGCAGTTACGGTTGCAGTTGCAGTTGAAGGCAGAACGGCTACATTCCCTCCTGCCTCAGAAATCCCGGAGGCTTCCGATATGGCAGCGGCAATTTCAGCAAAGCTCCGGCCAGCAGCAGGCTCCTTCGTGAGCGATGCTGGCGGTGATGATGCTGTGGCGGCTTTCTGATAGGCCTGTGGCACTGCACTACGCGGAACATTCAGCGATTGTACAGGGGCCTTATCAGGTACAGCCGGCTTTCGCACCTCTTCCACTGCGGCTACAACTTCAATTTTTTTCTTTTTAAACATGCCCATAAATCCGCCGACTTTAACTTCCTTGGTGCTTAGGATGACGGCATCGCTTCCTAGCTCGCTGCGGATGGAATGCATGGCGTCAGGCATCGTATCGACCACATAACGCTTCACTCTCATAAGTTCACCACTCCAACGCTTTGAATTTCGATATTAGGTTCCAGTTCGCTGTAGGACAACACCGGAATATCCTGCATCGTCCGCTCAATAACCTGCCGCAAATACATACGAATGGTCGGTGAAGTCAGTACGATAGGCTGCTGTCCGGACTGAAGCAAACGGTTGATCTGTTCCGTAAGCCGCTGATACACGGTTTGTGTCGAAACCGGATCCAGTGCCAGATAGCTGCCCTGTTCCGTTTGCTGCACACTTTCGGAAATTTTCTTCTCCAAATTAGGCCCGACAGTAATTACACGCAGCGTCTCTCCCGCTTGGGAAAATTGCTGTGTAATCTGTCTCGACAACGACTGGCGGACATACTCGGTCAGGATATCAGGATCTTTGGTGTAAGTACCATAGTCAGCCAGCGTTTCGAAGATCGTCACCAAATCGCGGATCGAAATCTTTTCACGCAGCAGCTTGCCGAGCACCTTCTGAACATCACCAATTGCCAGTACCGAAGGAATAAGTTCATCAACCAGCACGGGGTAATTCTCCCGGAGATTGTCGACCAGCTGTTTGGTTTCCTGACGTCCTAGCAGCTCATGCCCATGACGTTTGATCAGCTCCGTCAAATGCGTAGCAACCACGGAAGGCGGATCAACTACGGTGTAGCCGGATAATTCCGCCCGTTCTTTCACCGATTCGTCAATCCAAAGTGCCGGAAGTCCAAAAGATGGTTCAACAGTCTCAATACCGTTTATAGATTCATCATCATAACCGGGACTCATGGCAAGATAGTGATTAAGTAATAATTCACCACCGCCGACATTATTCCCTTTAATTTTTATGACATATTCATTCGGTTTTAGCTGAATATTGTCGCGAATACGAATAACAGGTACCACAAGTCCCATTTCTAGGGCACATTGCCGTCTAATCATGATAATTCTGTCGAGTAAATCTCCGCCCTGACCTGTATCGGCCAGAGGAATAAGTCCGTAACCGAACTCAAATTCAATGGGATCCACTGTAAGCAAGTTTATGACGCTCTCCGGACTCCGCACTTCTTCAATCTGCTTCTCCTCAACCAGTTGTTCCTCGGCAATCTGTTTTTGGTTTGCCTTCTGGCCCATGCTGTAAGCCGCATATCCCATGAGTGCTGCCAGGGGCAAGGTAGACATTACTGTAATCGGAGTGAAGAATCCAAGGAATGCAATTGTCGCCGCAACGATGTACAAGAGCTTCGGATAGGACAATAATTGGCCTGTCAAATCCTCTGCCAGGTTTCCTTCTGACGCCGCCCGTGTAACGATCAAACCGGAAGCGGTTGAAATGAGCAAAGCAGGAATTTGGCTGACCAGTCCATCACCAATTGTCAGTACGGAATATGTCGAAAGTGCATCCTGAAACGACAGTCCATGAATAGTCATCCCGATGACGAAACCGCCGATCAGGTTGATCAGCAAGATGATGATACTGGCAATTGCGTCACCTTTGACGAATTTACTCGCACCATCCATTGATCCGAAGAAGTCAGCTTCGCGTTCAACATTCCGGCGGCGTTCCCGTGCCTGCTGTTCATTAATCATCCCTGCATTCAAATCAGCATCAATACTCATTTGTTTACCGGGCATCGCGTCCAATGTAAACCGGGCGCCTACTTCAGCAACACGTTCCGAACCTTTGGTAATAACAATGAACTGCACAACAACCAGAATTAGAAAGACGATGAATCCGATAGCGATTTGTCCCCCGGCAATCCAACTGCCGAACGTGGCAACAACTTCACCCGCATGACCATCCTTAAGGATCAGCTTGGTAGTGGAAATGTTGAGTGCGAGACGGAATAACGTTGTGATCAACAGCAAAGAAGGGAAAATCGAAAATTGCAGCGGATCCTTTGTATTCATTGCGACCAAAATAATGGTTAGTGCTATCGAAATATTGACAATCAGCAGTACATCCAGAAGCCAGACCGGGATGGGCAGAATCATCATAAGCACAATACCGATAACGCCCAGTAGAACTGTTAGATCTTTAGCTTTCAATGTCCTTTACCTCCCCCGGCTTATCTCCTCTTACCTTTAAGCTTGTATACATAGGCCAGCACTTCGGCAACCGCCTGGAACAGATCGGCAGGAACGACATCGCCAATTTCTGCTCTTTGGAATAATGCCCGTGCCAGCGGCTTGTTCTCCATAGTCACAACACCATGCTCCTTAGCCAGCTCTCGAATGCGGAGCGCCATATAATCCTGGCCTTTGGCTATAATCTGCGGAGCGTCCATTTTGGAACCGTCATATTTAAGGGCAACGGCAAAGTGCGTAGGATTCGTAATGATCACATCCGCCTTTGGCACTTCCTGCATCATCCGCTGCATTGCCATTCGGCGTTGGCGCTCCCTGATCTTTCCTTTAATTAAGGGATCGCCCTCCATCTTTTTGTATTCATCTTTAATGTCCTGCTTGGACATTTTCAGACTTTTTTCATGTTCGTACTTCTGGTATATATAGTCGAGAATTGCCATAATGAACAATGCAGCTGCTATTTTGATGCCAAGATTCATGGTCATCTTTGCAGTGAAACGGTATACACCCTCCGCATTCACATGTGAAAGAGCGGCAAAACTCTCTTTCTCTCCCCAAAGCGTGCTGTAAACCAGATAGGCAATCAGCACCAGTTTAAAGACCGATTTCAGGAATTCCACAAACGAACGCATGGAAAATATATTTTTGAGCCCCTTGATTGGATTAAGCTTGCTGAACTTAGGCGTAATCCCCTCACCTGAGGCCATAAAGCCAACCTGTGCAAAATTTACGACTAGTGCAAGTAAGAAGGTAATCCCGAGCAGTGGGGCCAGCAGAATCAGTATCTGCAGACCATACTCGTTGAACATCTTGGACACATTTTCCGCTGTCACTTCCATCATCATGCGATTCTGAAAAACATCCAAATATAGACTCATAAAACGTTCTTTCATGAAACTTCCGAACATCGTCAGACTAAGCAGCGCCGAAAACAATACAACCGCACCGGAAAGTTCGGCACTTTTGGCTACCTGACCCTTTTTACGGGCATCCTGACGTTTTTTCGGGGTGGCTTTCTCTGTCTTGTCCCCCCCAAAATGCTGAAGATCCAGTTTATATCGTTTCGGCTTCGGCATTACACTCTCTCCTTACAGTCACCTAAGGACTCTTCCCCATAAGCCCCAGCAAATTTTGCATGGACTCAAACATAATGTCGAAGAGATTCTGGAACAACGCAGCCAGACTCGGCATCAGAATAAGAAGCAGCGAGAGACCTATAATAATTTTGAGCGGTACCCCGATGACGAATACATTATATTGCGGAGCGGTTCTTGCCAGAAAGGCTAAACCGATATCCGTAAGAAACAGTGCGGTAACCAAAGGTGCCGACATTTGAAAGGCCAGCATAAAAGATTGGGCAAAAGAGCGAACCAGAAATTCTGAAAGGCTGCCATTGATCATTTTGACAAACAAATCGTTATCTAGAGGTACCCAGTTATAGCTGTATACGATCGCATTCAGCAAGTAATGATGTCCATTCATGCTCAGAAACAGCAGCAGGGCGATCATGTACTTAAAGTTACCTATGATTGGGGCTGATGCTCCAGTCATTGGGTCAATGACGTTGGCAATCCCAAATCCGATTTGAATATCAATGAAGGATCCGGCCGTCTGAATCGTCATAAACATCAGATAGCCGATGAACCCGAGCAGCAAACCTATCAACGCTTCCCTGGCCACTAGCAGAATGTAGGTGAGGTCCTGCGGAACAACAATGCCGGTCCCCCTTGAGCTGAAGACAACTAAGGCGACAAAAAAGGACAATCCGATTTTGAAAGTTGCCGGCAGACTCTGAGAAGAAAACACTGGTATTACAACAAAAAAGGCGGAAATTCGACAAAAAATCAACAGAAAGACGGGAAAACTTTGCAGAAGGGTCTCCATATCCATAGTCTTAACCGATATACATGTAGAGACTGCCCAAAATTTGACTGGTGAAGTCTACCAGCTTCGTAATGATCCAAGGGCCGAACAGCAATAATGCAAGCATTACGGCAACGATTTTGGGAACGAACGCAAGCGTCTGCTCCTGAATCTGGGTTGTAGCTTGGAAAATACTGACTATCAGTCCTACCACCAGACCAAGAATCAGCATGGGAGCGCTTGTTTCCAGCACCAAATATACGGCTTGGCCGGCTAGACCGATAATAAACTCCGTATTCATCCCTTATGCCTCCTCTTATACGTCAGGTGTTAAAACTCATCAGCAGTGATTTTACAACTAAGTACCAGCCGTCTACCAGTACGAAGAGCATTATTTTGAACGGTAATGAAATCATGACCGGAGGCAACATCATCATCCCCATGGCCATCAGTGTACTCGAAACTACAATATCAATGATCAGAAAAGGTATAAAAATCATGAAGCCCATCGTAAACGCCTTTTTCATTTCACCAATGGCAAAAGCCGGCACCATCACTGTCAACGGAATATCATTGTACGTGGCGGGTTTGACCGTGGCATTGTTGCCCGTGTAATTCATAAACAAAAGCAGATCTTTGGTGTTCGTCTGTTTGAACATGAATTCCTTCATCGGTTCGGCTGCTTTGTTAAGCGCTTCGGACTGAGTTAAGGTACCTTTCATGTACGGCTGCAGCGCCGTTTCATTCACCTGTGCAAGTGTAGGCGACATTATGAAGAGAGTAAGAAAAAGCGCCAATCCTACAAGCACTTGGTTCGGAGGCATCTGCTGTGTACCGAGTGAGGTTCTGACGAAACCCAATACGATAACGATCCGTGTGAAGCTGGTCATTAGAACAAGAAAAGCCGGGGCTACACTCAGAACTGTCACAAGTAGCAGAATAGAGATGGAACTGGTACCCCCGCTGCTTGAGCCGTTACTGTCGCCTACTTGAATATTAATGTTCGGTATAGGATCAGCGTGTATCGGATGCAAAAGCAAAACACTGAACATACCGAGCAGCAGAAAAGAAAGAATCAGCTTTTTTTTCATAAATCCCTCGACTCATCTTTAAGTGCATCATCCCGGAGAAGCTCTTCCATTTTTTCGTTGCGCTCAGGTGCAAGTGCAAGCTTGGATTGCAGGGTCTCATAAAAAGAGGATGTTTCACTAAGTTCGATTTCCTGAGATGGAACCTCACCGCGCACCTTGGCTTTGATTTTTGAAATGAGCGGCACCAGAAAGTTGTTCTGTCCTGACGACTCTTCTTCAAACGTAGAAATGATAAGTGCCACTTCCGCCGGGTCCGTGATTTTATCCAGCATGGATATATTCTCACCGACTCCGATCATGTAGAGACTGCCGCCGATTTCAATAATCTGCACAGACTTATTGGGGCCCAGTCCGAGCGCACCCAGCGTTCGGATGGAGCGCCCGCTCATTAACGTCTGATTGCGGCGGCCAAGAAAGCGGATCAGCAGCACTATAAGAATGACGATTGCCGCAAGGACAAAAATAACGTTGAGCAAATTCAGCAGGGGGTTACTGTTTCCCAGCGGTTCGCTGTTAGCCGGCATGTCTGATTCCTACACGCCCAGCGTTTTGTTGATTGCTTCAATAACACGGTCTGCCTGGAACGGTTTAACGATAAAGTCCTTGGCACCCGCTTGAATCGCGTCAATGACCATAGCCTGCTGACCCATGGCTGAACACATGATGACCTTGGCATTGGCATCTACTTTTTTAATTTCTTTAAGGGCGGCAATTCCGTCCATTTCAGGCATGGTAATATCCATCGTGATCAGATCCGGACGCAGTTCTTTAAACTTCTCAATAGCCTGCGAACCGTCCTGGGCTTCACCCACTACCTCAAATCCGTTCTTTGACAAAATATCCCGGATCATCATTCTCATAAATGCTGCATCGTCCACGATTAGAATTCGGTTAGCCATTTTTAAAAAATCCTCCCTAAGTATGCTTATTGTAATTTTTGAATTCGGTCCCACTGGCTGACGATATCCGTAACGCGAACTCCGAAGTTTTCGTCGATAACTACGACTTCACCCTTGGCAATGAGCTTGTTGTTCACCAGAATGTCAACAGGCTCACCAGCCAGCTTGTCCAGCTCGATAATCGAACCTTGCGACATTTCCAGAATATCTTTGATCTGCTTCTGGGTCCTTCCTAATTCTACGGTCACTCTCAGTGGTATGTCCATCAATAAATTTAAATTATTTTCATCAATATTGCCAAAGGCTCCTGCGCTAAGATTAGCGAATTGAACAGGCTGTACATTTACATTGCGTCCAAGAGGCGGCGCCTGCGGTGGAACCTGTCCGTAAGGCATTCCCTGAGGCGGTACTCCATATGGCGGCACGCCCGGCATTCCATAAGCGGGCATTCCTGCCGGTGGATAATAATAGCCTCCTTCAGGCATCCCCGGATAAGGCGGCATTCCCTGAGGCGGATATTGCGGCGGCACTTCACCAGGTCCAGGCGGTGTCTGCTGCACTGGAGGTGCTGCAGGAGCCTGTGTAGGTGCAGGCGCTGGTGCAGCAGACTTATCCGCTGTCGACACAGCCGCTTCCTGATCCGCCTGGCTGACATCACCGAGCAGCATGCTGACCATATCCTTGGCGAACTGAACCGGCAAAAGCTGCATAATTGTGGAGTCGATAAGATCCCCGATCTTCAGACGGAAGGAAATTTGAATCAAGGTTTCGTCATCTGGAAGACTGCCTACCCCTTCTCCACTCGACATATTCAGGATATCAATTCCCGGAGGCGAGATGTTGACAAACCGGTTGAAGATCGTTGACATGGAGGTAGCAGATGAGCCCATCATCTGGTTCATTGCTTCCTGCACGGCGCTGATATGAATTTCATTTAGCTCTTCATCCTTGGGTTCTCCTTCACCGCCAAGCATCAAGTCGGCAATGACTTGCGCATCCCTGATCTTGATTACCAATGAATTAATGCCTTCAAAACCATCTACGTACTGTACATGTACCGCAACATGAGGTTTAGGAAAAGCTTCCTCAAACTGCCCACGGGTAATGATGGACACTTGCGGAGTCGTAATATCAACCTTCTTACCCAGCAAAGTGGAAAGTGCAGTCGCTGCACTGCCAAAAGTAATATTGCCGATTTCCCCCAGCGCATCCTGCTCAAATGGTGTCAGGTAATCATCAACTGTCTTTTCCTGTGGTTCCATTGAGCCTCCCGCGGACTGTCTGAGAAGAGCATCGATCTCTTCTTGGGATAAATAGTCTTTACTCGTCAAACTCTTCAGCTCCTTCACTGACAATCTCGTCTATTTGTACAGCTACACGCTCTTTAATCATCCCTGGACTTCCAATGAATTTCAGCTTGTCCCCTACTTTGATCGACAGCCCGGAATCCACGGTCTTATTGAGAGAGATTACGTCGCCGACGCTAAGCCCGAGAAATTCAGCTATGGATAATCTGGATTCACCCAGCTCTGCAACTATAGGCAGCTGCGCCCTGTGAACTCTCGAACGGATAGATTCAAGTTCAACCTCGTCCCGCACCTTCTTCTCAGAAACAAACCATTGGTGCACGGACAGCCTTGTCATAATCGGCTCCAGTACGACATGAGGGATACATAGATTGATCATCCCGGTAGTGTCGCCTATTTTGGTGCTTAACGAGATCAGCGCAATCGTTTCATTCGGTGATACAATCTGCATGAACTGCGGGTTCGTCTCCAGAGCTTCCATCCGTGGATTAATATCCAGAACCGTCTTCCAGGCTTCCTGTAGACTTTCAAAGCATCTGCTGAAAATTCTCTCCATGATGGTTGTTTCAATTTCGGTCAGTGCATTAATCTTGCTTGGTGCCGTTCCAAAACCGCCCAGCAGCCTATCAAGCATGGCAAAGGCAATATTCGGATGCACCTCCATGACCATTCGTCCCTCCAGCGGTTCCGCTTCGAAGATATTCAAAATCGTCATTTTTGGAATGGAACGGATGAACTCATCATAAGGGAGCTGCTCTACTTGAACGACACTGATCTGCACAAAGGTACGCAATTGGGCCGAAAAGTACGTCGTAAGATAGCGGGCAAAGTTATCATGAATCCGCGTAAGGCTGCGGATATGATCTTTCGAGAAGCGCACGGCCCGTTTGAAATCGTAAGAGCGGATTTTTTTCTGGGTTTCTTCTTTTTTAAGTTCGTCGGCATCCATTTCACCGGATGAAAGTGCGGCAAGCAGAGCATCAATTTCATTTTGTGATAGTACATCAACCAATTCAATCACCCCCCATCAAACAATTAAACCCGCCAGCAGCTAAATAGAAGCCATAATGAATTTAGTGAATTCGATCTGGGTTATAGACCCTTCAGTCAAATTCTTGTTGATTATATTCACCAGCTTGCTGCTGATTTGATCTTTGCCGCTAGCACCATTGAGATCCTCTGGCTTGGTATCGGCAATCGCCTTAATAATTAGCGGCGTGATCTTAATAGCTTTTATCTTTTCGAATTCTTCCTTGGACTTCGCTGTATCCAATTGGAACGCGATGTCTACTGAAAGGATGTAATCGGGATCGGCAAGATTAGTTTTGATATCGGTGATTTGCGCCGTCAGTTCGACGATTTGATCAGCACTCATTCTGTTGGTTTCCACATTTTGAACTGCCGCTTTCACATCATTCGCATCGCTTGGGAAAATCTTATCCATTAGTAAAAATGCAGCTACTACGATGAGTGTTACCGCAAGTAAAATTGTAATGAGCCACGGCATCATCTTTTTCATGAGAGCTCCTCCATAGACTGGACTTTAATGGTGGCAGCATATGTGCCTATGTCCCTGTTATAATCTCGGATCTTACGTATGACCTCATCGGCTTTTTCAAGCACGATCAGTCTTTTTCCGGTTACCAGTGTAATGTAAGTATCCGGGCCTTCCTCTACCATTTCTACCAGCAAAGCATTTAAAAACATTGGCGTTCCATTCAATCTTGTTACCGAAATCATAACAGGCCTCCTAACAAAAATAGGGGGAGGAGTTCCTCCCCCAAGACTTCACAATACAGCAAGTTTATGATTATGGTTTAAAAATTAACGCTTAAGGTTAACAACTTCCTGAAGGACTTCATCAGAAGTTGTAATAATCCGTGAGTTCGCCTGAAAACCGCGCTGGGTTACGATCATTTCAGTAAACTCACCCGTCAGATCGACATTGGACATTTCTAGCTGACCGGAGACGATTTTCCCTGTACCTGCTTCCGCATCATTCGGAGTCGTTATCACAAGCTCACCATCGGCATTCGCATTCAGTGTCATGCGATACAGATTGCCGCCGATTTTCTCCAAACCTTGCGGATTGCTTACTTTAGCCATACCGATTCTAACGCCCGGCTCAGTTGTTCCGTCAGCCATCGTCTGTACGATGGTGCCGTCGCTCGAGATTGAGAATGCCGTTACCTCCGGAGCAAGTTGAATAGCCTCGCCCTCGGAACTCAGAACATGCAGTCCATCGGAAGTGATCAGGTTGCGGGCTGCATCCATATGGAAATCACCGGCACGGGTCAGAAAAGGAGTCTCCTGATCATCCGAAAGTCTAACCACGAAGAAGCCGTCTCCGTCAATCCGCAGGTCGGTAGGATTGTTGGTAGTCATGGCACTGCCCGCCAGATGCATGGTGTCTACGGAACCGATGCTTACTCCAAGGCCAATCTGCTGCGCATTGACCCCGCCTTGACCGCCTTCAACCGGAGCAGTAACGCCTGATACGGTTTGGCTCATGATGTCCTTGAACATTACGCGGCCCGATTTGAAACCGACTGTGTTCACATTGGCGATGTTATTGCCGATGACATCCAGCTTGGTTTGAAATCCGCGCATACCTGAAACACCTGAATACATAGATCTTAACATGATTAATATCCTCCCGGATTATAGAGTCAGCTGACCCATAATTTATAATGTAATTCATAATTGAGCTGTAGACACGTCAGTCGGTCGGCGTCTACTCCGGCTCTCCCGATAGGACCGGCCGGTTTATGAGATAATAACTGCACTATCAATTTGTGTGAACACATTGTCCTTCATAGAGCTTCCATCCATAGCCGTGACTACAGTACGGTTAGGCACACTGACGATTAGAGCCATATCCTTCATTAATATCAAGGATTCTTTGCTACCCTTGGCTGCAGCTTTATCCACTGCCGAAGAGATCTCATCCAATTGACGGGTTCCAAGTTCAATCCCCCGTTGCTCCAGTCGTTTCGCGGCATGATTGCTGAATTTCAGTAAATTCCGCTGAAGCACACTTTCAAATGAAGCTTCTGTTTTGACCGTATTCTTTGCTGCCTGCTGTCGCTGTAGAGCCTGCGGATGTACACTTGAGGGATACAGTTGTCCTATAGTCAACCTGTCGCTCATATTGTCCCCCCGCTCTCCCCGGCGTCGCCTTGAGTCTTGTCGCTCACAGTTTCCACTTTAGATGCTGCATTCTGGATTTGTGTAATATCGGTTAAAGCAATTCGCTCGGTGCCTACAACTGCATATTGCACACCCTTATTGACAACGATGGATTCCACATTTCCTGTCTTTGGAAGTTTGGTTTCCGTATCATTCCAGGTGATATCCTTGCCGATCAATCCGGAGACCGAACCAAGCGACTGACTCATAGCCGTCATTTGGGTCGAAATATTCATAAGTTGCTCTACCGATGAGAATTGAGCCATCTGGGCGATAAATTCTTTATCCTCCATAGGCTGCGTGGGATCCTGATTCTGCAATTGAGTCATGAGGATTTTCAAGAACTGATCCTTGCCCAGGACGGAGCTGCCTGTTGTTTTCTTGCTGCTGTCAGGAACTACATAATTCCATTGATCTTTGGTAGTCGTTATCGGAGTCGTTGATTCCATTTCATTTCACCTCACTTTTTTTCAAAAATTAAGCTTTGGCTGAGAAGCCTCCGCCTTCGTTACGGATATCCTCCTGGCCGTTTGCTACCCAATCCTTCCATTCCCCATTAAGCTCTGCGGCAAGCACCGCATCAGCAATTTCCTCACGACGTTCCTTGGAGCGACCATCCTGCTGTTGCCCTCCGGAAGCCGATTGACGTCCCTGCTGCCCGTTGAACTGGGAGAGAAGCGCTGAATTCTGCGAAACTTCCAATTTCTCGACCTGAAGTCCTTGAGACTGCAATGCGCTGCGCAATTGACTCATCTGCTGCTCAAGCATATCTTTGGCTCCGGAATGCTCAGTCAAGAACTGGGCAATCAAATTGCCGTTTTGCATCGTAATCTTAACATCTACTTGTCCCAAATTTTCCGGAAAAAGCGTAATTGTAGCTTCAGCTACCCCGCCTTTTTTTAGAATTTCAAGTTTCCCCGTGATCATTGTGTCCATTTCTTGAGCAAATTGATGAACGGGCACTTGGACTGTCGCTGCCTTCAGCGGCGCTGTAATACCGCCTCTAAGCGACAATTGTCCTGCAGTCACGACATTGTTCTCATCTGCAGTCCCATTGATCTCGGGCAAAGCTTCTTCTAAAATTCCGGCTGGTTTAACCTCCGCTCCAGTCTTGGAGGCCGGTGTTGTGATCACCTCTGCCGCAGCAGCACCTGTATTTGTTACAGGCGTAAGCGGATCTGCGCTCTCAACGTTAGCGGCAGTTGTGGCGGCAGCATTGCCGACAGTTTGTACAGGTGCCTTGGCTTCGAAATGAAATACAAGCTTGTTATTCTCTGCAGCAGCCTGTTGTTTCAAAGTCACAGCAGGAGTATTGCTAAGGATCGTTGCCTCTACCGTTTTTGCCTTATTGTCCGGTATAGAAGTTCCTGCCCGAGTTAACTCTTTAGCAATAACGTTATTTTCTACGGCTGATCCCTCCGCATGGATAACTGGTTTTGATTTAAGTTTACTCTCAGAAACGGCAGCTTGGGCCATAATGACCGTGAGCTCGTTCAACAGCTCAATACCCTCGGCCGCATTTTTTTCATTCCCGGTAACGGACGACTGCTGAATCAGATTCACTAGACTAGTAAGGTCATCCTGAACAACAAAACGCACAGTCTCTGAATTCTGGGCAAGCGGAGATAAGCCCGATGCAGGGTCAATGTCCATGTTTGCTGCACCAGTCTCAGCAGGGTTGTTACTGCCGGACAGCAGTGCCGATACCTGAATCAGCCAGCCTTGCAGGGCAGCGAGCAAAGCAGGGTCAGTGCTGATATTGTCATCCAGCTTCTCAATATCCTGCAAAAGCCCTTCCAGCTGCTTAGAGCTCTCGGAACTTTCTGCATCCTTACCGCCCAGCGATTGACCAGCTTCTTCCCCCGTCGAGCTTGCGCTATTCAGCAAACCCTGCAGCAAGGAAGCCAGATTGCCCAGTAAAGGCGTCTCTGTTTCCTTTGCAGTTCCTCCAGTCATACTCTGAACTAGAGTCTGGGCAAAAGGCATTGCCGTTGTTGTTCCACTCGCAGCAGAAGAAGTTCCTGCCGATGTTGTCAGGTTACCGCCAGAAAGTGATGGAACGACTAAATTCATTTTTTTCACCTCCTTTCAAGTGTTATTTACCACCCATCAGCCGATTTACAATTTTGGCAGTTTGAGCGCTGTTTTTCTTCGTCATCTCGCCTAAGATCGAGGATCTTACACTGTCGCTCACCGTGTTCAATATCGTAATCACCTTATCAGGGCTAATACTGTACATGGAACCAAGCAAGGTTGCCGCTTCTGTCGCAGGCATGGACGTGAATGTCTGGCTGAGCTTGTCCTTATTGAGATTAGCGCTTGAAGTTGTTGTGGCCACACTAGCCTCATTCTGCTTCAACCTCGATTGAAGGGCTGCAATAGCCATATCGGTAGAATCTGTCGTTTCTTTTAGCTTAATCGAGACATCTGCAGCCTTTTTAGGATCCATTTTTTCCAGAATCGCTGTTTTGCTGGCTTTACTCATGGCGCTGAAAACTTGAACCATTTCTTCAGTAGTTAAATTCTCCATAATCGGAGCTGCCTTGGAGGCTTTCATTCCCGCATACAGTTTGGCTAATTCAGCGACCTTCACTTCATACGGATCTTCTGTCTCCTCAGGAGCAACCTCCGCAGCTGCAGCTTCTTCCTTCATACCGTCAATCTGCTTTTGGAGCGCCTGAACCTGTGTTTCCTGAGTCTTTTTTTCTTCGATCACCTGCTGCAGCTGTTTGGCCTGCTCAGCAACCTGGGCCTTAAGTTTTTTGATCGTTGTTTCCGAACTTGCCTCCTGCTCTTCGCTTTGCGCTTCAGGATCAGCGGCAGTCTCGCTCCCCGGTTCGGCGGGAGGATCAGGAATCACCTTTTCGATAAAAGGGATCTTGTTTCCGATTGCCAGCACGTTGTTGCGGATATCCATATTAAATAGAGTCAACAACACACCAAGCAGTACGAGAGTGAATATGATCGGAATCATTAAGAACAAAAACCGCTCGAATTTACCTGCTGACTCTTCATTTTCAAATTCCATATCATTGTTAGCCACTAGCGGAAACCTCCCGGGTTAGAGGGATTTCATCGCGAAGCGGACGGTAGCCATCTCATCCAGTTCGTTTTGTTCCCGTAAAATCATATTCTGCTGAAATGTAGTTTGAGCCTTGTCTTTGGCTTTCAGCCAGACCTTCTCGTCAAGGACCTTAGTACTAAGATGATCCTGCTTATGCTGCACCTCTACATGAGCCCGGCGGATATCCAAATGCTTGCGGGCGATACAGGTATCCAGATAGTCCATGTAAACCTGCATCTCTCGTATCTTGGCCATCGGTGTCTTTTGTTCGGCTGCACTTTGCAGGGACAGCATCAGTGTGCTGCGCTGAGAGATTAATTCATCAAGACTTTTTTCCTGGGCTTGCAATTCTCCGAGCGCACTTGAAAGCATCCACTCTGCCTGTGTTTTTTCGTTGCCTTTCAAGTCCACAACTTTTTGAAAAGTATAATGGAACCTCACTGCTGATCAACTCCTCGAGAACTGTGAAATTAATGATTGTTGAACCTCGGCCAGCGTCACTTTTTCGTTAACTTTCTGTTTCGTGAAATCCCAGATGCTGTCGATATAATGTATCGACTCATCAATCTGGGCATTGGAGCCTCTCTGATAGGCACCGATATTGATCAAGTCCTCTGAATCCTTATATACCGCCATAAGTCGTTTTACATTCTCGGCCGCGTCAATTTGCTCCTCGGGAGCAATATCCTTCATTACACGACTGATGCTGGCCAGTACATCAATTGCAGGAAAGTGACCTTTATTGGCGATATTCCGGTTGAGCACAATATGTCCGTCGAGTATACCCCGCACAGCATCGGCAATGGGTTCATTCATATCGTCACCATCCACCAGCACTGTGTAAAAAGCGGTAATGGAACCTGTTGGCCCTGTTCCCGCCCGTTCCAGCAGCTTGGGCAAACTGGCAAATACGGAAGGAGTGTAACCTCTCATTGCAGGAGGTTCGCCTACCGCCAGCCCTACTTCGCGCTGTGCCATGGCGTAACGTGTTACCGAATCCATCATCAGCATCACATTCAGTCCACGGTCGCGGAAATATTCAGCAATCGTTGTGGCGATCAGTGCACCTTTGATCCGGATGAGAGCCGGCTGGTCGGATGTTGCAACAATAACTACCGAACGCTGCAGGCCTTCCGGCCCTAAATCACGTTCAATGAAATCCAGCACTTCCCTGCCCCGCTCCCCGATAAGGGCAATTACATTCACATCCGCCGAAGTATTGCGGGCGATCATGCCCATTAGAGTACTCTTGCCAACGCCGGAGCCTGCAAAAATCCCAACCCGCTGACCTTTGCCGATCGTAAGCAAACCGTCGATCGCCCGGACGCCAATACTGATGGGCTCAAGCACCCGGGGACGGTTCAGCGGATTGGACGGAATATTAAAGGTTGAACTGTGCGGCATCCGCGCCGGGATCAGCGAGCCGTCGAGCGGCTGGCCCAATCCGTCAAGCACTTTGCCAAGCAGTTCAGAGCCAACCTGAACACTCAGAGGTTTGCCTGTACCTACAACATCACAGCCGGGGCCTATCGCCTGCAATTCTCCAAGAGGCATCAGCAGCACTTTATTATCGCGGAAGCCTACAACCTCAGCCTGCAGCGGCTTATTGCCTTTTGAAGGATAGATGTAGCAGACATCACCGATGCTGGCATCCGGCCCTTCTGACTCAACCATTAGCCCGATCACCTGGGTAACCTTCCCGTTAATTCTTACAGGATCGAAATTACGCAGCTGTTCTTTATATCGCCCACTGTCAAGCATCGCCTTCCCCATTTCTGTGCTCCTCGGTGTCCAATGCGATTCGAACCAGCTCTTTCTTGATTTCTGCAAGCTGAGTGTCAATCCGTGCATCAATGCTGCCGAAGGAAGAGCGGATCACACACCCAAGATCCTTGACCGTGGAATCAGGCAGGATTTGAAGTTCGGCCTGCGAATCCACCGCCAGCGCCAATTCTTCCCTGGCCGCATTGACGAAAGCGAACTGCGCAGGTGAAACGCAGAGGGAGATAAGTCCCTGTTCACGTTTGCGGGCCAGATTCTTGCGGATCAGATCCAGTGCGAATTGCGGCTCAACCGTCAACTGCTTGTCCACAATTTTCTCGGCGATACTGCAGCTAAGCTCCACCAGGAAAGGTTCAGCTTCCTGAATAATGACGTCTCTCCCGCGGTATGCTTCTTGAAGAACATTACGTGCTTCTTCCATCATCTCCGCAAGCTTTTGCACCATATCCTGTTCAGCCTGTGTGACGCCTTCCTGATAACCTTGCTGAAACGCCTCGGCCTTGATAGCTTCTATAAGATGCTCATCCTGCTCCCTGCGCTGCCGCCACCATTCCTCAGCTTCATTCCGTGCCGATTCCACAATATTCTCAGCTTCCTGCGATGCGTTCCGGACCTGTCCTTCAGCGAACTCCTGGGCGTCCTTCAGCATTTGCTTGCGTGCTTGCTCTGCCTCTTCACGGGCCGGGTCCTGATATTGAACCTCTCTTGCTGCTGCTGTTTCTTCGTGAGCCGGCTCTACAACAAGCCCTGCATGCTGCCTGGCTTGTTCCAGCCGCTTAAGCACATCTACGGGAACATATTGAGAATGTTTAATCAGCTTAGACAATGATGTCATCTCCTCCACCACGGGCGATGATAATTTCACCTGACTCTTCGAGTCTGCGGATCGTGCCTACAATACGGGTCTGCGCTTCCTCAACATCACGCAACCGCACCGGACCCATATATTCCATTTCCTCGCGGAAGCTTTCGGCCATCCGTTTGGACATGTTGCGGAAAATAACATCGCGTACTTCTTCGCTGGCCACTTTGAGAGCAAGCTGCAAATCCGCATTTTCGATATCCTTAATAATGCGCTGGATGGAACGGTTGTCCACATTGACAATATCCTCGAATACGAACATCCGTTTTTTGATCTCCTCGGCCAGCTCCGGATCCTGAATTTCCAAGGAATCCAGAATCGTACGTTCCGTACCCCGGTCAACACCGTTCAGGATCTGTACGATAGATTCGATACCGCCTGCATTCGTATAATCCTGCGTTACCGTTGCAGAAAGCTTCTGCTCCAGCACGCGTTCGATTTGCGTAACGACCTCTGGTGAAGTACTATCCATAATCGCGATTCTTCTCGCAACTTCGGCTTGCTTCTCTTGTGGCAAGGAAGAAAGAATGGAAGCTGCCTGCTCAAACTGCAGATAAGATAATACAAGGGCAATGGTTTGTACATTTTCATTCTGGATAAAGTTTAATATTTGATGCGGATCAGCTTTACGTGCAAAATCAAAAGGTCTGACTTGCAGCGTTGCCGTCAGGCGGTTAATGACCTCCATAGCCTTGGTTGAACCAAGCGCTTTCTCCAGAATCTCCTTGGCATAGTTGATACCACCTTGAGAGATATATTCTTGAGCGAGGCATATTTGGTGAAACTCGGACATGATTGACTCTTTCTCGCCGCTGTCCACCTTACGGACATTGGCTATCTCCAGAGTCAGTTGTTCAATCTCCTCGTCTCTTAGATGTTTGAATATTTGTGCCGATACCTCAGGGCCTAGTGTGATAAGCAGGATCGCCGCTTTTTGGCGGCCGCTGAGACCCTGCTGGCTAGCTTTTGCCATTAGTTCACCTCTGTTCGTCTGCAAGCCATGTACGCAACAAGTTTACGAATTCATCCGGTTTTTTCTTCGCCAGACTTTCCAACTGCTTACGAACCTGACTTTCATTCGTCACGTTCTCCAAGTTAATAGAAGGAAACTCGGTAGGAACCTGCAGCGGAATGTCATCTTCCACTTCTTCTTCTTCTGTTTTCTTGCGGCTGCGGTAAATGAAGTATCCTCCACCTGCGCCAACCAGCAATGCTGCCGCAGCAATGGCCCAAATCATCCACGTAGCAAGTCCGCCAGATCCCGTTTCAGCAGCTGTATTTCCGAATTGTTGCGAGTATACCGAAACTTTTTTGGTCAAATCCGCGTCTGTATATGTGACTCCTGAATCTGCTAGAGTTGCTCTTACAATATTGATCAGAATATTCTTAATTGCTGCTGAAGTAGTATCATCCAAAATATTTTTTCCTGTAGGTGGTTCAACCGCAACATTTATGGTTAAATCTTTTACAGTATACGGGCTAGCGATAATATCCTTGGTGATCCGGTTCACTTCGTAGTTTCGGGTCTCTGATGATTCTTCAGATGTAGAAGTGCCTGTATTAGTTCCAGACGGATAACCTGAGACATCTTCTGAGCCCGTACCCGCAACGCCTCCGGTAGTATTTCCTTGCCCCGAATAGGAATTGCTGATAATCTGCGAACTGATTTCAATCCCTTTCATATTCTCTGTATCTACCGGAGTAACGAGATCTTCTTTCCGGTTCTCTTTGTCAAAATTCAACTTGGAGAAGACAAGGACATCGACTTTATCTGGTCCTGTGAGCGTAGTTAGGAACTGTTTCACATTTTTCTTAACTTCTTCTTCAAATTTCTTTTGAAGAGCAAAGTTTTCTTCAACCTGGTTGGTAACTCCTGCCTGTCCGCCTTTAGCTGTCGGCATCAACTCGATCTCGTTATTTGCAATCGTGATGTTGTCAATCGGCAAATTCGGCACAGCAGTCTTTACAAGGTTGAAATAACCGTCAATATTGTCCTGTGATGGTCTAAATCCTGGATCAAAGGAAAGTACAATGGAAGCCGAAGCCTGTTCCTGACCCTCTTGAGCGGCAAAGACCGTCTCTTTGGGCAAATTAATCAGTACCTTAGCATCCTTGATTCCCTGCATCCGTCTCATCAGCTGTTCCACTTCACCGTTTAAAGCATTGTTGTATTTAACATCAAACTCACTGTCCGTCGTACCGATCATCGACGAAGATTCTTCAAACACTTTATACCCGATGGAACCTCCCTGCACGATTCCCTGCGAGCCAATATCCACTTTAATGCGAGCGGCCTCTGTGCTTGGTACGGATATGCTGTGTCCATCCGGACTTAAACGGTATGAAATTCCTTTTGTATCCAGGTAAGTCATGACTCCAGCGGAGTCCGTGCTGTCCAGATCTCGAAATGCCACTTCATATTCCGTCTTCGAAAGCTGCATGGTCAAAACTACGATTATTAAAATAATGATAAACAATGTAGAAAAAAATAAAATCTTCTGTTTAGCGCTAAATCTGTTCCAATACTGGGTGATTTTTTCCCGGTACTGGGCCAATCGTTCATTCACAGTGTCACCCCATCCGAAACTAAGCTAAGGATTATTTAGATTTGAGTTCTCATAATTTCCTGATAGGCTTCGATCACTTTGTTCCGGACTTGTGTAGTCAGCTGCAAACTCAGCAATGCCTGCTGGGAAGAAATCAAAGCCTCATCAATGTTGACTTCTCCCAATACGAATTTATTACTCATATCCTTGGAATATTGCTCTTGCTCTGCCACTTGATTAAGTGCGTCCTGCAGATAAGAACCAAAGCTTTGTTTGGAACCGCTAACCGCTTCTGACTCTGTAGCTACTGGCTTCATAGCAAGCGGTTGAACAGCTTGGGTTCCGATAGTTAAATTCTGTATCAACTGTTTTCCTCCTAAGATGTCATTTCAAAATTACCGTCCAATTTCAAGCGCTTTGATTACCATAGCCTTGGATGCGTTCAGCATCGTAACATTAGCTTCATAGGAACGGTAGGAAGACAGCATATCCACCATTTCCTTCGTGACATCTACGTTAGGCATATACACATAACCTTCGGCATCCGCATCAGGATGGCTGGGGTTGTATACCGGCTTCATAGGTGAGGCATCATCAATAATCGACTGTACCTTAACCCCTTCGCTTTCACCATTCATCTTAGCATTCAATATGTTGGAAAAGCTTTTGTTCTCGGCTGTCTCCAGCACCACCAGCTTTCTCCGGTAAGGTACGGCTTTGCCGTCCACTATAGAGGCTCTGGTTGTTTCAGCGTTGGCAATGTTGGAGGATATTACATCCATCCGCAGCCGCTGAGCGGTTAAAGCTGAAGCGCTTATTCCAAAGCTGCTACCAAAATTCACTATTTGCTACCTCCCCTCAACTGCTGTGCGCATTTTAGTGATATCACTGTTTAACAGATGTACATAAGAGTTGTACCGAAGCTGATTCTCAGCGCTTAACGCCATCTCGCGATCCATATCCACATTATTATCATTGTTGTTCATCGAGGTGGTGTGGTCTGTAGTGACTACTGCAGACGGAACGGCTGTAGCCGATCCGAATTGGAAATGGCGGGAATCCGATATCTTCGCGTTAAGCGTTGACTTCAGTCCACTTTCCTGTTGCCTAAGCAAACTTTCAAAAGAAACGTCGGAGCGTTTGAAATTCGGTGTGTCGTTATTTGCCACATTGTTGGCCAAAACACTTTGTCGTTTATTGGCGGCATCAATGCCTGCCTGTAGTCTTTGAAAACTGACATTGTTTAGCAAACCCATGCAAATCCCTCCCTTCCAAAGCTATCATAATGAAAAGAATTCCACAACTTCTTCCGAAATCCTGCTACTTTCGACAAATAAAGCTAAATTTTTAACTTTTTTTCATGAAGTGCAGGTCGAAAGCTGTCGATGAAGATTTAAAATGTCAATCTCATATACATTGATTCTCTTAGAAATTGTATATTATTACAATAAGAAATAAGCCCTATCTTTTCTGAAAAGAGAGGGCTTAAAGCATGGTTTTTCAATTATTTACCTTTTTCGTTCCAATATCTAACTTTATTTAGCATTTAGTGACATAAAAAGGTTGATTTCCATCGACTTTTGTCATGTCACTACTTCAATATACCTAATTTGAAGTAATTTTGGAGGCTGTCGGATTAGAGGATATACTGGCTTAAATCGCGGTCTTGTGCGATTTCTGACAGTTTTTCACGAACATATTCCGGAGTGATTACCATTGTATCGAGAGTCAATTCAGGAGCTTCAAAAGATAGGTCTTCCAGCAGTTTCTCGAGAATGGTATGCAAACGACGCGCACCTATATTTTCCATGTTCTGGTTCACAGAGGCTGCAATTTTGGCGATTTCCTGGATCGCTTCCGGCTGGAACTGAATTTCAATATTTTCCGTCTTGAGCAAATTAACATATTGTTTCGTCAGCGCATTCTCCGGTTCAGTCAATATGGAGACGAAATCCTCCAGTGTAAGACTGCTCAGCTCCACACGAATCGGGAATCGCCCCTGAAGCTCAGGGATAAGGTCGGAAGGTTTCGCAATATGAAAGGCTCCCGCTGCCATAAACAGGACATAATCCGTCTTCACAGGTCCGTATTTAGTCATCACCGTAGATCCTTCGACGATAGGCAATATATCACGCTGCACCCCTTCACGGGAAACATCGGGTCCAGAACCTTTGCCCTGGCTGGCAACCTTATCGATTTCATCGATAAAAATAATACCGGACTGCTCGGCACGGGACACGGATTCCTGAATGACGTCGTCCATGTCAATCAGCTTGGCCGCTTCATCCTGAATCAGCACTTTGCGTGCTTCCTTGACCGGCAGCTTGCGTTTTTTGGTCCGTCTGGGCAGTAGACTGCCGAACATTTCCTGCATGTTCATTCCCATCTGGTCATTGCCTTGCCCGGCAAACATATCCAGCATCGTAGGGGCGGTATCCTCCACGTCGATTTCAATGATGTCGTCTTCCAGCTGCCCTGCCAGCAGTTTGAATTTGACACCACGCCGGCGTTCGCTGAGCGAACCATCCTCGGGCTCTTCCTTTGTATCTTCGGAGCTTGCGTTATTGCCGCCGAAAATCATTTCGAAGGGATTCCGCTGTGACTTGTTCTTGGAGGTAGACGGAACGAGAATCGAGACGATCCGTTCATTTGCCAATTCCTCAGCCCGGTCTTTCACCTTCTCTGTCCGTTCAAGCTTAACCATACGGATGGAGGTCTCCACCAAATCACGGACCATGGATTCCACATCGCGCCCCACATAACCAACCTCGGTAAACTTCGTAGCCTCTACTTTGATGAACGGGGCATTTACAAGCTTGGCAAGCCGGCGGGCGATCTCAGTCTTCCCTACCCCAGTAGGACCGATCATCAGAATGTTTTTTGGAACAACTTCATCCCGCAGCTCTTCAGCAAGCAAACTGCGGCGGTATCGGTTACGCAGTGCAACTGCCACCGATTTTTTTGCCTGCTTCTGGCCAACGATATACTTATCAAGTTCTGCTACGATTTGACGCGGTGTAAGCGATTGATTACCCATTATGACTTCCTCCCTCTTTCTGCGGCTCCATGCCTATAATTGTTCAACAATAATATTGGAATTGGTATACACACAAATCTCGGAAGCGATTTGCAGTGCTTCCCTGGCGATTTCGGCAGCTTCTAAATTCGGAGCATGGCGTTTCAGCGCACGTCCTGACGCCAGTGCAAAGTTTCCTCCGGAGCCAATGGCCAACACATCATCATCCGGTTCAATGATTTCACCGTTACCGGAGATCAGCAGCATCCCCTCTTTATCCATCACAATCATTAAGGCTTCCAGCTTGCGCAGGATGCGGTCCTGGCGCCAATCCTTGGCCAGCTCCACAGCTGCCCGCTGCAGATTGCCGTGATGCTCCTCCAGCTTGCCTTCAAACTTCTCGAATAAAGTAATCGCATCGGCCACGGAACCCGCAAAACCAGCGATTACTTGTCCTCTGTACAGGCGGCGGACTTTTTTAGCCGTCGTCTTCATGATGACACTTTCTCCAAAAGTAACCTGACCATCGCCGGCTATTGCCGCATGGCCATTATGTCTAACCGCACAAATTGTAGTCGCATGAAAGCTGGGTAACATGATTTTGCAACCTCCTAAAAGTTTTGTGAGCTTCGCACCTTGAGTTCCTTCGAACAAAACTGGCTTCGGAAGCATTTACCTTAAGTTTTGTGAGCTTCGCACCTTGAATCCCTTCGAACAAAACTGGCTTCGAAAGCATATACCTTAAGTTTTGTGAGATGCCACTTGCAAAAGAACGGCTTAACACACCCTAGTTTAAGTCGGGCTTGGTTCAGTGATCTCCGGTTCTGTGTAGGGAAGTCCTGTGCGGGCAGCGAAATCGGCAATACTGTCCAGTGCACGGTGAGCCAGTAATTCATTTTTTTCCTTCTTGCTGCGGATTTTCTTCTCAAGCTTAGGAAGCAGGCCGAAGTTGGCATTCATTGGCTGGAAATGCTCCGGATCTGCGGAAGTAATGTAAGCAGGCATGCTGCCCAGTACACTGTCCTCCGGGAAGATCAAACCTTCCTCGCCAAGCGCAGCTCTGGCTGCGTTGATTCCGGCGATCATTCCGGAAGCAGCCGATTCCACATAACCTTCGACCCCCGTCATCTGTCCGGCAAAAAACAATCTTTCCTTGCCTTTCATCTGATAAGTGGGATGCAGCAGTTTGGGAGAATTAATAAAAGTATTGCGGTGCATTACGCCATAACGGACATATTCCGCATTCTCAAGACCCGGAATCAGCGAGAAAACACGTTTCTGCTCCCCCCATTTAAGATGGGTCTGGAATCCAACCAGGTTGTAAAGTGTACCTGCAGCATTATCTTGACGTAGCTGCACTACTGCATGAGGCAATTTTCCAGTGTGAGGATTCATGAGTCCTACCGGCTTCATTGGGCCGAACAATGCCGTTTGCTTGCCGCGCTTCATCATGATTTCAATCGGCATACAGCCTTCAAAATAAATTTCTTTCTCAAAATCTTTAAGTGCTGCGGTCTCGGCCGAGATCAGCGCATCATAAAAAACATCAAATTCCTCTTCCGTCATCGGACAGTTAAGATAGGCTGCTTCCCCTTTGTCGTAACGGGAGGCCAAATACACCTTGCTCATGTCGATGGTGTCTTTCTCCACAATCGGCGCTGCAGCGTCATAGAAGTAGAAATATTCTTCACCGAGCAGCGCTTTAATCTCAGCAGACAAAGCCGGAGAAGTCAGCGGACCAGTCGCGATAACGACAATCCCTTCCTCCGGTATATGCATAAGTTCTTCATTTATGACTTCCACCAAAGGATGATTATGCAGCGTCGAAGTAATTTCACCCGAAAATCCGTCCCGGTCTACGGCAAGCGCGCCGCCGGCAGGAACCGCATTCCGGTCTGCGGCACCCAGGACCAGCGAATTCAACCGCCGCATTTCTTCCTTTAATACACCTACGGCATTGCCAAGACCATTTGCACGCAGGGAGTTGCTGCATACCAGTTCAGCAAACTGATCCGTGTGATGCGCAGGCGTCTTTACAACAGGTCTCATTTCATAAAGTCTGACCGGCACTCCGCTCGAAGCGATCTGCCATGCAGCCTCACTGCCGGCAAGACCAGCGCCTATTACTGTTACTTTAGCTGTTTCTGTCAATTTCCTTTCCTCCTGTAGCGACTATTATTCTGCTAATTCTTCGTTGTCCAATACGGCCTCTGTATGATCGCACGAAGTGCATTGCAGCTTGGTCCCTTGTTTGTTGCGCTTCTCAACCATCCAGGAGTTGCATACAGGGCATGGCTTAATGGAAGGTCTATCCCAGGAAACAAAATCACAGCCTGGATACTGATCGCAGCCGTAGAAGACGCGTCCCTTTTTGCTGCGCCGCTCAACAACCTTGCCTTCATGACATTTCGGACAGTTTACTCCGATATCCTTCACGATCGGCTTGGTATTGCGGCAATCCGGAAATCCTGAGCATGCCAGAAATTTCCCGAAACGCCCCAGCTTGTAAACCATCGGCTTGCCGCATTTCTCGCAGAGCTCGTCGGAGACCTCATCTTCAATCTCGATCTCTTTCATTTCTTCTTCCGCGAAGATTAGCCGCTTCTCGAAAGACTCGTAAAATTCGGCAAGTACCTTCACCCAATCCTCCGCGCCTTCTTCTACATGGTCAAGATCCCCCTCCATATGTGCTGTAAATTCCACATCGAGAATTTCGGGGAAAAACTCCTCCATCTGCTCTATAATTAGCTCACCAAGTTCAGTAGGCATAAATTTCTTCTCTTCGATAGCCACATAACCACGCTTCTGGATCGTTTCCAGCGTTGGTGCATAGGTACTTGGACGCCCAATACCCAACTCCTCCAGCGTCTTAACAAGACGTGCTTCTGTATAACGCGGTGGAGGCTGTGTGAAATGCTGTTTGGGTTCAATATCCTGTTTAGTCAGATCATCTCCGGCTTTGAGCGGAGGCAGAAACTTCTCTTCATCTGTTGTTCCATCATCATTACCTTCTACATAAACCTTCATAAAGCCCGGGAAAGAAACCTTCGAGCCTACGGCTCTGAAGACAGCATCGCCTGCGGCAATATCCACGGAGAGCGTATCCAAGAGCGCAGAAGCCATTTGACTGGATACAAAACGCTCCCAGATCAGCTTATACAAGCGGAATTGATCGCGGCTCATATATTCTTTGACGGTCTCCGGCTCGCGGAATGCTGAAGTAGGGCGGATCGCTTCATGCGCGTCCTGCGAACCTGCGGCTTTTTTGGAATACTGGCGAGGCGACTCCGGTATAAACTTCTCACCGTATTTTGCCCCAATCAGTTCCTTGGCTTCATCCTGTGCCGTTGTGGACAGCCGGGTGGAGTCAGTACGCATGTAGGTAATTAAACCAACGGTGCCTTCTTTGCCCAGCTCCACACCTTCATAGAGCTGCTGTGCCACGGACATCGTCTTGGCTGCACGAAAGCCCAGTTTACGTGCAGCTTCCTGCTGCAGCGAACTTGTCGTAAACGGTGCAGAAGGGTGGCGCTGCCTCTCCTTCTCTTTCACTTCATTTACTTTGAAAGCAGCGTTCTTGATAGCTTCCAGAACTTCCTGAACATCGCTTTCCTGGCCCAGCTCTTTTTTCACTCCGTTCAGCTTATGAAACTTCGCTTCAAAACTGGAATCACGAATGCCGAGCTTTGCGGTGATGCTCCAATATTCAGTAGGGACGAAAGCGGAAATTTCATTCTCCCGGTCCATAATGATCTTGACTGCAACCGATTGAACCCGTCCGGCGGACAGGCCTTTTTTGACTTTCTTCCATAATAGTGGGCTAATCTTGTAACCGACAAGGCGGTCAAGAATCCGCCGGGCCTGCTGTGCGTTCACAAGATCCATGTTGATTTTGCGGGGTGTCTTAAAAGCATCCTTGACGGCTTGTTTGGTGATTTCATTAAAGACAACACGGCACTCCTCGGTATTATCCAAATCCAGCGCATGCGCCAGATGCCAGGCAATGGCTTCACCTTCACGGTCCGGGTCAGCCGCCAGATAGACTTTTTTCACTTTTTTGCTGGCGTCTTTGAGTTCCTTCAATATGGAACCCTTACCGCGGATCGTGATATATTTGGGATTGAAATCATTCTCTACTTCCACGCCAATCTGGCTCTTTGGCAAATCTCTGATATGTCCCATTGAGGCCTTTACGATATATTTACTGCCTAAATATTTGCCGATGGTCTTCGCTTTTGCAGGCGATTCGACGATAACTAATGCATCCGCCATAGGTTGTTCCTCCTAAAAGTTTTGTAAGCATAAGCTTCCTAGAACTGCTTCGGGCATATCTGAATCCGAAAGCATACGCTTAACACAATCTCTTCTATATTAAATTACCTTATAAATTGCACCCGGTAATTGTGTTACCGCTTTTTTTATGATTAAAGATAACAGAACTGAATGCAAATGTCCAAAATCCCATCTCGTTCTACCCAACAGCTCATCCAACGTAAATGGGCCTTGATGCAGTATATGGTATAGGTGAGACTCCTCACTTGTCAATTTCTTTTCTGCCAGCTTGTCTCCGTTTTCCGGGTTAAAGAGCTCTTTCTCTCTCTGTTCTACCGACTTTACAGGCAGATAGGATATGTATTCTTCCACGATGTCGTGAGCGCCGGTCACTAATTTTGCCCCTTGTTTGATCAGGTCGTTCGCACCCCTGCTTTTGGGTGAAGTCACTGGACCCGGCACGGCAAAAACATCTCTACCAGCTTCCAGGGCCGCATCGGCAGTAATTAGCGAGCCACTGCGGCTGTCCGCCTCTACGACCACCGTCCCAAGGGCAAGGCCGGCAATAATCCGGTTGCGCTGTGGAAACAAGCCTGGGTGGCTTTTAGTGCCAATTGGATATTCGCTGATTACTAGTCCATCCTGTGCGATTTGATGTTCTAGTTCCCGGTTCTCTACGGGATAGACCTTATCCAGTCCCGTCGCGACCACCGCAATCGTACTCCCGCATCCACGCAGGGCTGCTTCATGGCATACACTGTCGATCCCCCGGGCCAGTCCGCTGACCACAGTAAGGCCTGCCCCGCTCAGCTGCTCTGACAGCGTCTCCCCTACCTTACGGCCATATGCCGTAGGCACACGGGTGCCAACCATGGCAATCGCCGGACGAGAGGCCAGGGCGAGGCTGCCTCGATAGTAGAGCACCCACGGCGGCTGCGGCGTCTCTTTCAGGAGCCCGGGATACTCCTCATCGAGCAGAGTTACCATTTCTACTCCGCTTTCTTTCATTAGAATGTGACGACGGTGAATCCACTCGGAAGTATATACCGCTTCGAGACGCTGCGACATTTTCCCGCTGATTCCGACACGTTCCCAATCACCGGCACCACAGGTAAAAGCCAAATCCGTCAACATACCCGCTCGACGAATTTTGTCGATACTCTTCCAGCCGATGCCTTCCACTTCATTTAATCCAAACAACAAATATCGCGAATCCATATGCACATTCTCCCTCGTGAGGAAGGTCAGCCTTCCCTATTTTGTGATACCTGTGTCAGAAATGCAAGTTACAGTTCCTTAAACGTCTATACGGCAGCAGATTTGAACGCAAAAAAAGCAACCTTTTATCCCCATGAACAGGAACAAAAGGTTGCTTACCTTTGAACATATTATACACGATGCCCTGCTAAAGAACATACGTATGCTGATAAATATAATAGTAGAAACTTAGCTTCCGGTAAAGGCGCTCAGAATGCCGCGCTCTTCCAGCACACTTACAAGTGTAGAGCCCATTTCTGCCGGAGTAGGAGCCACCTTAATACCGCAGGATTCCAGCACGGCAATTTTTTCGCTGGCCGTCCCTTTTCCTCCGGAAATAATCGCACCTGCATGGCCCATTCGTTTGCCTGGAGGTGCAGTAACCCCACCGATGAACCCAACTACCGGTTTGGTCATATTTTCCTTGATCCATACAGCAGCTTCTTCCTCTGCCGTACCGCCGATTTCTCCGATCATAATGACCGCCTTGGTTCCCGGATCCTCATTAAAAAGCTTGAGAATATCAATAAACTCCGATCCCTTAACCGGATCTCCGCCTATCCCTACTGCCGAAGACTGGCCGATGCCGCGCTCAGTTAGCTGATGCACCGCCTCATAGGTCAGAGTTCCGCTGCGTGAAACAACCCCTACGTACCCCGGAGTATGGATGTAGCCCGGCATAATGCCGATTTTACACTCTCCCGGTGTGATCACACCCGGACAGTTCGGACCAATCAGAACCGTAGAACGACCTTCCATGTAACGCGATACTTTCACCATATCCAGTACCGGGATGCCTTCTGTAATGCAAATAACCAGTTCCAGCCCTGCATCCACTGCTTCCATAATGGAATCGGCAGCAAACGCCGGTGGCACATAGATTACACTCGCAGTTGCCCCGGTCGCTGCTTTGGCTGCTATCACCGTATCAAATACAGGAAGGCTGACCTCACTGCCGTTCTCCAGCGTGATATTCACCGTCGTGCCGCCTTTGCCCGGTGTAACCCCGCCCACCATTTGCGTGCCGTAATCCAGCGCTCCCTTGGTATGGAACAAGCCCGTCGAACCTGTTATGCCCTGCGTGATGACTTTCGTATTTTTATCTACAAGAATGCTCATGTATTAGGTCACATCCCTACTTAGTTTGTCGAATACGAGCACTGGCGCTCAAAGGCCCAGCCGCGATTACACAAGAGCAACAATTTTCCGGGCACCGTCCGCCATGGAATCGGCAGCAACAATATTCAGTCCGGAACCGGCAAGAATCTGCTTGCCCAGTGCCACATTGGTTCCCTCAAGACGCACGACGAGCGGTTTGGTCAGACCAAGCTGCCGGGCCGCTTCCACGACACCCGTGGCGATAACATCGCAGCGCATAATTCCACCGAATATATTGACGAAGATCCCGTTCACTTTATCATCGGACAAAATGATTTTAAAAGCTTCGGTAACCTTCTCGGTCGTCGCACCGCCCCCTACATCCAGGAAATTGGCCGGTTCGCCGCCGTAATATTTAATGATATCCATTGTAGCCATCGCAAGTCCCGCGCCGTTGACCATACAGCCGATGTTGCCGTCAAGGGCAATATAACTGAGATCGTATTTCGAGGCTTCAATTTCCTTCTCGTCCTCTTCATCAAGGTCCCGCAGCTCCAGAATATCCTTATGACGAAACAATGCGTTAGAGTCAAAATTAAGCTTGGCATCCAGAGCCATTACATTCCCGTCAGCTGTAACGACCAGCGGATTAATCTCCGCAATGGAGCAATCCTTATCCACAAAAGCCAAATATAGCGCTTGCATGAACTTGACAGCCTTATTCACCAGTTCTGTCGGAATAGCAATGCTGTACGCCAATTTGCGGGCCTGGAAAGTCTGCAAGCCTACTGCAGGATCAATGATTTCCTTGAAAATCTTTTCCGGATGAGTGGCCGCTACCTCCTCAATTTCCGTTCCGCCTTCTTCAGAAGCCATCATGACCACCCGGCCGGAGCCACGGTCCACAACGATTCCAATGTAATACTCTTTCACAATCTGGCAGCCTTCTTCAATCAGCAGCCGCTTTACAACCTTGCCTTCAGGACCGGTTTGATGGGTCACCAGTGTCTTGCCAAGAATCTCTCCGGCATAAGACCGGACTTCGTCAAGCGACTTAGCTACCTTCACACCGCCGGCTTTTCCGCGTCCGCCTGCATGAATCTGCGCTTTTACCACCACTACCGGTGTACCCAGCGATACTGCAGCTTCTACTGCTTCCTCCACTGTATAAGCTACTTTTCCGTTCGGTACGGCTACGCCGTACTTCTTAAGTACTTCTTTTCCCTGATACTCGTGGATATTCATACCGGAAGCCTCCTAAAGTGTTGCGGTGGCTTAAACAGGCAGCCTGCAGCCATTCCGCTTTCCGTTTTGATTGTCCAAAGCCGGGTCCAGACCGGTTTATTGCTACATATTCCGGCACAAGCAGAAAACCTAACCGCATCTAATAGAAACGGCGTGGCTTCTGCAGTGACACAAGCTTTGAAATACAGATTTTCATCTATATTTAGCTATATGTCAGAAAAGGAAACCCAGAATATTGTAACATGTTTTAAAAGCGCTTTCCTCAAAAACTTTCACTATTTGCACACACATTTTCGCTTGATTTCATGCCGGAATGCGAACGATTATATTGACATAGCTTTCAAGAGCTATTTAGAGGCATTAATGTTGGCTTCGTGTACACGAGCCAGTAGGTCTTTAAACTGACCCAGCAGAGCAACAAATTCATCTGCCGAGAGCATCGTTCCTTCCGCCATTTTCCCCGGGATGCATGCCGCTTCACCTTGCAGAGCCCAGCCCTTTTCTGTCAGGGAAATCAGAACCTTCCGCTCATCCTGCAAGGAACGCTCACGCAGAATCAAACCTGCTGCCTGCAGCCGTTTCAATAGCGGCGTTAATGTACCGGAGTCCAAAAACAGGGCTTCGCCCAGCTCTTTAACCGTACACTGCTGTCTTTCCCAAAGCACGATCATTACTAGATACTGGGAGTACGTTAAACCGATCTTGTCCAGGTGAGGCTGGTACAGCTTCGTAAATTCGCGCGAGCAAGCATAGATGGTAAAACAAAGTTGATTATCAAGCATTAGCTCAGGAGTTGTGGTTGTCTTTTGCATTTCTTCTTCACCTGCCTTTATGACATTATTTTATCACAATTCATCCGTAATATCATGTTAATAGCGAAAAATAGATTGACTATTATTTTAATTGTGATAAATTAAGTTGTGTACAATACATTATCAAATGAACGGGAGCGAATAATAATGATGACTATTCAACAAAAAATGTATGAAACTACAGTTAAAGCAGTAGGCGGAAGAAACGGAACTATTGAGTCGGAGAACCCTAAGCTGGCGCTTACGATCAGCACTCCCCGCGAAATGGGTGGCGCCGGCGGTGAAGGCACAAATCCTGAGCAGCTGTTCGCTGCCGGATATTCCGCTTGTTTTGACAGCGCGTTGAACATGGTGGCCCGGATGGGCAAAGTGAAGATTGAAGGCAGCGAAGTTACCGCTACTGTAAGCTTCGGCAAAGTTGAAGACGGGGGTTTTGGCATCGCTGTGAAGCTTGATGTTCTGGTTAAAGGCGTTGACCATGAAACTGCTGCCCAGCTTGTAGAAGCCGCCCACGGTGCCTGCCCATACTCCCGCGCTACCCGCGGTAACATTGAAGTGGAAATCAACGTACTGTAAAGAATCTGCGTCTTCCCGACCATTCTCGAAGTGAGAACAGAACAAGCCGTCCGTTGGCTATGGGCGGCTTGTTTGCCGTTAATATATCTCATCATTCGTAATAGACTATATACTAAAAATCGCTAGTCCTCTGTCATGATCTGCCTGTCCAGATTGCGGTACTGCACCGCCTCCGCCAGATGTGCAGAAGCAATGTCTGCGGATCCCTCCAGATCGGCAATCGTCCGGGCCAGCTTAATAATCCGATCATGGGCCCGCATGCTTAAGCCGAGACTTTCCAGAATGGTATGCAGCATCAATGTGCCTTCCCTGCCCAAACTGGCATAACGGCGCAAAGCCGCACCGGATAGTTCGCTGTTCCAGGATATTGGCAGAGCCTTATATCGCTCTGTCTGAATAGCCTGAGCTTTCAGGACCTCTGCGCGCATCTCTGCCGAAGATAATGAAGACCCCTCACCGCCCCAATCCTTCGGACGGGGAACATCCACCTGCATATCAATCCGGTCCAGCAGCGGTCCGGAAATCTTAGAGCGGTATTGTGCAATCCGCGCAGGGCTGCAGGTGCATCTCTGCTGCAACCCTCCGCTCCCAAGATACCCGCAATGGCAAGGATTCATAGAACAGGCTAGCAAAAATTGGGCGGGAAAAGTAAAAGCAGCGCGGGCACGGCTGATCGTCACTACCCGGTCCTCCAAGGGCTGCCTCAGAACCTCTAGTACATTGCGCGAGAATTCCGGCAGCTCATCCAGAAAGAGAATACCGCGATGGGCTAAGCTGACCTCACCCGGCTTGGGAATCCCTCCACCGCCAATAAGCCCTGCCGCAGAGATGGTATGATGGGGCGAACGGAACGGGCGCCCCCGCAGCAGCCCGCTGTGGGCATCCTTAAGCTTGCCCGCCGCGCTGAAAATTTTGGTCACCTCCAGGGATTCACGGTCATTCAGCGGCGGTAGAATACTAGGAAGCCGTTTGATGAGCATCGTTTTCCCCGTTCCCGGTGGCCCCATCAGGATAATATTGTGCATCCCCGCCGCCGCAATGGTTAAAGCCCGCTTCACATGATTTTGCCCTAGAACATCACTGTAATCCTCCAGCATACCGTCGTCTGCAGTTAAGGCAGATCCTTCATACATCACTGCCGGTATATATTTTAAATGATCCAGCGTAAGCGCCATGACCGGAGGACGCTCGCTGTTCGCAAGACCGCTGCTGACGGAAACCGGAAACGGCAGCGGATTTTGCAGGACAGTCTCCTTTGTCACAGCTATAGCTTCAGCAGCAGCCAACCCTACTGGCAGAGAAGATTTAGTTTCGACTGAGCCATTCGATTCATAAACACCCATTGTATTCACGCTTACTATTTGCTGCTCTACCTCGCTTCTCTTTGCGATGTCCGGACAGTGAACTGCTGCACTCTCTTTCATACCCGCCAGGTTCACTACCGATTGCTGTTCAGGCTGCGGCAGCTGCCGCAAATGCTCTATAGCATACACTGTGATCCCGCTAATTAAAGCGGCCTCAGCTGCGTTGCCCAATGGCACCAATACAGCACGAAATCCGGCACGCCGCGCTGCTTCTACCATCGGCAGCACACCTGTCACAGGGCGCAGGCTGCCGTCGAGCGCCAGTTCGCCGATCAGCAGCAGCTTTTCTGCTTCAGGCATCACCAGTTGGCCGCTTGTCGTCAGAATGCCCAGGGCAATAGCCAGATCGAATGCCGAACCTTCCTTACGCAGATCAGCCGGGGCTAAATTGACCGTAACACGCTGCTGAGGATAACGATAACCACAATTTTTGACCGCTGCACGCACTCTTTCCACAGCTTCACGAATAGCAGAATCAGGCAATCCAATGATATTCGTCTGTGGTAAACCGTTGGCCAGATCAATTTCAACACCGATCATCACACCCTCAATCCCATACAGGCAGGCGCTGTGCATTTTTCCGTACATAAAAAAACACCTCTTCTCCTGAAATACGCCCAACATTGAGCGTTGTCGTTTCAAGAAAAAGGGTGCTTCCTCATTTTCCGAGATTATATTATAACCAGTATACAAATGATCTGCAGCCATGCGCAATAGCTGAACGGAGATTACCCTCGAGCTTATTTGCACAAATGTGAAAGGGCATTTAAAAAGGTGATGAATTAACCCTCTTCACTTACCACCACAGCATCCCTAATTTGCTCAAAAGAGAGCGGTTTGTAGCCCCAATGCTCCACACAAATATTAAAATGATTGTTTCCTTCATATTTCTGCCCATGAATATGACCATGCACATTCACGTAAGGCATATGTTTGTTCATATACATCGGTTCATGTGAAAGAAAGAAGAAATCCTTGTAGATCATCGGGTATTCACTAACCTCGTCGAAGCCCGCCTCCAGCCACCATTTGCGGCTTCGCCCGCGGTCATGATTGCCGAGAATCAGTATCTTGTAGCCGTTCAGTGAAGACACTATCCCCGTCGTCGCTTCCAGATTCATAAATGAAAAATCCCCAAGATGAAATACCGTATCCCCTTCCCCCACCACGGAATTCCAGTTCTCGATCATCGTCCGGTTCATCTCCTCCACACCACTGAAGGGACGTGATTCAAAATCAATAATCAGCTTATGCCCAAAATGGTGGTCTGAGGTAAAAAATACTTTAGACATTTGCGCACACCCAACTTTCACGGAAACTCTTTATATTCTGATTTCCCAATTACGCTGCACTTAATTTTATTTACGCCATTCCCGTTTGTTGGGACGCTGGTTTGCATCCAGTTGAATCAATTCGGCGAGTGGCGGGACTTCTTCATGATCAATAAGCCATTTACGCATTTCCCTAATTGCCTCCACCTGTCCATTGCCCTTATCCCGCCAGGTTAGCAGCTCTATCACTTTAATAACCAGTGACAACAGGCTGCTGCTGTCGTTTTGGCTCTTTTCGGCCCGAATCTTTTGGATAAGCGCCTCATTCTCCCAATCAATCAATATCTCCTCGGCAATGGCTGGCCGCATAACGGTGAAGGTTTTGTTGCATTGGCTGCAGCAGACAACGGATAAAGGCTCTCCGCCTAAATCTACAGCGATCTTCTGTTCACATTCTTGGCATGTAAAACTTACTTGTATATCAAATGGTTGATTCCTCATGCGGACAACCCTCCTCATGGCAGCATTAAAAGTTACAATAATGTTTACCCATTTCCCTTAAGAAATGACCCATGACACGGAAGTAATGTCAAGACATAAGCTCTAATATGGACATTAAATCGACAAAAACTACTTAAAATGCCTCGCGAATGTGCCTTAGAGCAGCGATACTCGTATCGTCATTCAGTAATACCGAAATCACATCAAAGGAGACCTGCCGTTCTTCCTGACCTGTGGCATGCAAATAGACCTCTGCCGTATTACGCACCTGCCGTATTTTGCGGGTGTTCACAGATTCCTCGGGTGTCCCCTGCTGAGGGTTTCCGCTGCGGCTCCGCACTTCCACGAAGATCAGCCTGCCTTCAAGCTCAGCAATAATGTCAATCTCGCCGCTGCGGCAGCGCCAATTGCATTTTATTATATCGTAACCTTGGGAAGTCAAATACATTACAGCAGCTTGCTCAGCTGCAGTTCCTTTTTGTTTGCGGGTATACCGCCCGCCTGTGCCGGTCTCCCTCACTTGAGCCTCCGCTCTCCTGCAGAACGGTCACTCTGGTAGATATAGCTTAGAATCTCCGCCACCAAATGATACAGCTCAGGAGGAATCTGCTGATCGAGGTCCAACTTCGACAGGACCTCCACCAGTGCTGCATCCTCCTGAACGGCGACCCCGTTCTCCTTGGCCCGCTGCAAAATCATATCCGCCACAGCGCCTTGCCCTTTAGCCACAACTACCGGGGCTTCGCTTTGGCCTGGAGTATATTTCAGTGCAACAGCCTTCTTAAGGTTCTGTGAAACTTCATTTGGCTCACTCATATCCGGTAATCGACTCCTTTGTAGGAGTCAGGAACATAGTCTGCCAGCTTGGACACAGTCTTCATACCGGATGCCGCAAGCGAGCTGGGCTCCGGCAAGGGCTCTGTACGCAAGCTTAAAAGCTGGTAGCCTATTGACTCCACTGCGGATTGGACATCCTCCCGCCGATCCTCCAGCAGTTCAAGTACCCAAGGATCATTATTATGCACCTTGAGGCTTACGATCCGGTCGACCACTTGGACGTCAACCAGCGTCTGTCCCAGCTGCTTCATGTCCAAATCGAACCAAAGCCGGCAGTTCGCCGCATCCAGTTCACCCTTGCGGCCACGCCGCGACTGAATATGGACAGAAGCCGTTTCCTGTCCATCCTCACCCCGCAGCGGCAGAAACAGCGTCACCTGTGCGAACGGTGCCGTACGGTCCGTGTTGAGCAGCAGCTGCTGTCCGGTCAGCTGCTGCACAAGCTGGCCTGCGGCTTCCTTCACCGCAGGCGGCGCATCGCTGCTCATCACCTGCAGCAGCACGCCTTTCAGCGTGTCGGCGGCATCTTCCGCCGCCGCCGCACCGCCCTGCAGCGCCGCCAGCGGCAGCGCTGCTTCACGCGTTCCCGCGGCCGCTGGCACAGGCCGCGCCTCTGCGCCGGCTGCGAAGCTGCCGCGCACCGCCTGCTGCTCGTGCTCCGCACCGAGCAGCTTCAGCACCCGCCCCACCCAGGACTCCGTGTCCTGGGTGGCAGCGGGCCCCGGCTGCGGCGCTGACGCAGCAGCCGGGCTCTCCCCGCGTGGCGCAGCCGCCGCGGGGGCCTGGGTTTGCCCCGCCTGCGTCAGCGGGGCTGCATTGCCCTGCGGCGGTGCAGCCGCAGGCGCTGGCACTGCCGCCGTTGGCGCAGCCAGTGGCGCTGGCGCTGGCGTAGACGCTGGCGTTGGTGCTGCCGCCGACGTTAGTGCCGCCGCTGGCGCTGGTGGTGCCGCCGGCGTTGGCGCGGGGCTTCCGCCCGCAACGTTAGCGGGCGGCGAAGCGGCGAGCTGCGGCAGTGTGCCGCGCAGCTCGCTGAGCACGCCCTGCAGCTTCGTGAGCAGGGCCGTGCCGGACTGCTGCGCTGCCGGTCCACCAGCATTGCCTGTGGCAGTTTGTGCACGTTCCGGCTGAGCTGCGGTCCCCGGCTTTGCCGCATTCGCCGCAGGCTCTGCCCCTGATCCAGCAGATCCTGTGCCGATTCGTACCGCCGCAGGATCTGCTCCACTCTCTTTCAGCCGCGCCGCAGGATTCTGCGCATCAGTTCCTTCAGCGGAACTCCCTGAAGCCGCATTTGCTGCCTTAGGGAGAACACCCGCGTCGGCAGATTCGTTGTCTGCCGGCACAGCCGCAGCAGTACCTGCCACGTTCTTGGCTGCGGCTTCAGGATTAGTACCTTCGGCTTCGGGTGTGTTCGCGGCAATCGCTGCCGCAGCCTGTTCACCCTTCCCTGCGCCAGCCTGCGCTGCCGTAGACTGCACAGCTGGTTTGGCCCCGTCAGCAGCTTCGTCCGGCATAGCAGAAGCCGCTAGGGCAGCTTTAGCGTCTGCTGGATCGACATCAAGCTCTCCGCCTGCCACAGCGAGACCAGTACCAGTATTGCCGGTAGAAGAAGGGGCAGCAGATCCGGAAGGAGCCGTAAGCTTCTCCGAACCACCTATAGCCTTTCCACCCTCCCCTTCACTTTCCTGCTGTGCCCAGAGCGTAAGCTCCGTTTCAAGCTTGGTCAGCAATTCATGCAGTTTCGGACCAAATACAGCCTGCTGCAGCCCCTTCACGCTCTCCGCTGTCACAGGAAGTCCCCGTTTCACCGAGATCACTGCCGCTTCCAGCCACTCCGAAGTAGGTACGCCTTGCGGCTTGGCGTTCATCACCGCATCGAGCTTCGCCGCCGTCTCTTTGGTCAGGGGCAGGCCTCCTGATTGCATGGCTTGAATAATCTCCCGTCCTGCCTTGGAATCTGACAGCCCAAGTGATTCCAGTGCCTCCCCCATGCTCTGAGCTGATGCAAGAGCTGATTCGCCAAGGGAGACCGGCTTCAATACGGGCAGCCCGCCCTCACCCGGAGGGGGAACCTGCAGATTTAAGGTTTGTCCAGGCTGCAGCGGAGTTTCCAGCTCCGCACGGACAGGCGTGCCTTGGATCTGTACGACCGCTTCTTTGCCGGATTCCGACACACTGAGGACTACACCACGAACGACCTGGCCTTCCTTCAGTTCCAAAGACTTGGCTTCTCCCGGTTTACTGTCTCCGAGCAATCCTCGAATCAAAGATCCGATATTCATGCCGTTTCCTCCTCCCTTCGTTTAATGTCTTCTTAGTATATCGACATTTGAGTTCTTTTTTTAAAATAACGTCTGCTGCTCCGCCAATATCCGGCTGATGAAGCTCCGCCGGTGCATAGGCGTTGGCCCCAGGGCCACAATTTGCTCGCGGTGAAGCTTGGTCGCGTAGCCTTTATGTATTTTAATCCCATAGTCCGGGTATAATTCCTCCCATAAGCCTTCACAGAGCCGGTCACGGGTCACCTTCGCCACAATGGATGCCGCAGCTATAGATTGACTATTGGCATCTCCTTTAATAATTGAACGCTGAGGAAGCGGCAGATCTACTTTTTCCGCATCTATTAGCATGTAATCCGGCGTATGGCTCAAGCCCTCCACCGCCTTCTTCATCGCCAGCCGCGAAGCCTGTTTAATGTTAATTTCATCAATGACCGCAGAGTCAACGTGGCCAACACCAACCGCCAGCGCTTGCTCCATAATGAGCTCAAACAAAACACCTCTCTTCTTCGCGCTCAGCTTCTTTGAATCGTCAACACCCTCTATAATAAGGCCTTCTGGCAATATCACCGCTGCAGCGACAACATCCCCGAACAGACAGCCTCTGCCCACCTCATCTACACCGGCAATCCGGCAAAACGACTGCTCCCAGCCTTCTTTTTCGTATAACAACATATCTGTAGTACTCACTGTTCATCCACCGCCAGTTTCACTTATATTCAATCCTACTGCTGTTTAGCTTATCATATGAAGCCTTCAGGGGGCATCCCTCTTTAAGTTAATAAAATAAATCTGCATAGGACCCATTTCTATCATGCTTCAAAAACAAAAACAACAAAAAGAGCCACCCCAAAAAGTGGATGGCTTATAATCCAATCATTATTTTACCGTGCTTAAGGCATCTCCAAGGTAAAGGTTCCAAGCTTTCCTGCCCGCAGTTCATGGAGTAACGTACGTGACGCCTTCTCCAGATCCACACGTCCGCCACTGATCAGACAGCCGCGTTTACGGCCTACTGCTTCCAGAACGGCAACGATCTCATCGGGGTTCTCCAGATCCTCAGGAAGCTTATCAATCCCGAAGCGTTCCTTAAACCGGGAACCATAATCCGAGACCAGATATTTGACAGCATAAAAGGCGATATCCTCGACGTTCAGAATCTCCTCTTTAATAGCGCCGGTTACCGCAAGGCGGTAGCCTACATCCTGATCCTCGAACTTTGGCCACAGAATACCCGGGGTATCCAGAAGTTCCAGATTTCCGCCCGTTTTGATCCATTGCTGGCCCTTTGTGACCCCTGGGCGGTCACCGGTTGCAGCGATGCTCTTGCCTGCCATCCGGTTAATGAGCGTCGATTTGCCCACATTGGGAATCCCCACGATCAGTGCGCGCATCGCCCGCGGATTCATTCCCTTGGCAATTTGCCGATCAATCTTCTCCTTCAGCAGCAGCTTAACCTGTTCAGGAATTTCTTTCACACCTGTTCCGGTAGACGCATCTACAGGATGGGCGACATGCCCCTGGGCTTTGAAGTACGCCAACCATTTGCGCGTCGCTTCTGGATCAGCCAAATCCGCTTTATTCAGAATAATCAATCTTGGCTTGTCCCGTAAAATATCGTCAATCATCGGATTGCGGCTGGAAAGCGGCAGACGGGAATCGAGCAGTTCTATTGCAACATCTATCAGCTTCAGCTTATCCTCAATTTGCCGTCTAGCCTTCGTCATATGACCCGGAAACCATTGAATGGCCATAGCCGTCACCTCCTTTGACTTCTGTCAGCTTAATGGTTAATTACTGAAATGTCTTTGACCGGCCAAAAAATCAGATCTGCACGGCCTACAATATCGCCAAGCGGCACATAACCGATCATCCGGCTATCTGTACTGTCTGAGCGGTTATCCCCCATTACGAATACATGTCCTTCCGGCACTGTGCCGTCAGTAAAATCTTCGTTAGGGAAATCTTTATTATTGTACAAAGCATTATTATTATGCGCTTCATCAATCGCGCCTTGAATGTAAGTTTCGTTCACAGGTTCTCCGTTAACTGTAACGACATCCCCTTCGACTTTCACCGTATCTCCAGCCACTCCAATTACGCGCTTGATGAAGTCCTTGCCCTCTGAAGGCACATGAAACACAATCACCTCGCCACGCTGCGGAGAGCGGATGTCATACAAGATTTCATTTACAATTACCCGTTCACCGGTATGGAAATTAGGCTTCATGGAAGGTCCATCCACAATAAACGGCTTAAATAAAAGCCAGCGTATCAGAATCACCAGAACCAATGCAATTGCTATCGCTTTAATCCATTCCAACACTTCATTCTTCTGTTTCTTGGGGTTCTGTCCGCCGGACTCCACGATCTCCCCTTGTCCCTGCTGCAAATCCTGCTGCATAATTCACCGTCCTCTCTTCATCCTATATTCACTATACAACACAAAAAAACTCCTGCCAAAAACTCCTCCACGATTACTCCTTCAGGAGGCCTTTTCGGAGAAGCTGATCCTAAGGCAACTATTTTAATGTCCATTATTGGGGTCGAGAAGAACCGGATATAGCAACAAGAATAAACGAAAGGGGCTTGAACTCAAGCCCCTTTCCTTTGTCACTATTCTAGCGACGGATTTCTTTAATTCTTGCAGCTTTACCGCGCAGTTCACGAAGATAGTAGAGCTTCGCACGACGAACTTTACCACGGCGAGCCACTTCGATTTTCTCGAGTTTAGGCGAGTTGATTGGGAAAGTTCTTTCCACACCAACACCGTAAGAAATTTTACGAACCGTAAAAGTCTCACCAATTCCACCGCCGCGACGTTTAATTACAACGCCTTCGAACAACTGGATCCGTTCACGAGTTCCTTCGATAACTTTTACGTGTACCTTCAAAGTGTCACCCGGGCGAAAACTCGGGATATCTTTGCGGATTTGTTCTTGCGTAATTGCTTGTAGGATATTCATTTAGGACTTCCTCCTTCCGTACAGGTGTTCATGCCTCTTCCGGAGAGACCATCGCTCTCCCTCATTATCCGCAGAGGACCACCGTATTCCACACAACAGAAATAATAATAACATAAAGAGTAGGCTAATACAACTATATTTTTATAGCGGCAGCATATCCTTCTTTTGGGCTTTGGTTTTGCAATCCTTGCATAGTCCGACTACGCTTCCATTATCCTGGGCATAAAAGATTAGTTTGCCGTTTCTCTTCTTGCATGAGGAGCATAGCTGCTCCGTGGAACTCTGCTTAGCTTTGCGGTGTCTGTCCATCGAGATCACATTGCTGGCCGTTGCAGTCTTCGGACTTCCGGCCCTCTTATGCCGTCTGCTAAACAGCCAATAAACAACCACAACAAATAACAATACGATCAGGATTGTTGCATATCGCATCAGGCTCATCCGCTCCCTTGACTTTTTACAGTCAAAATAGTAATAGACCGCCCTTCGTGGTGCCTGAGAGTCGGTCTGTTTTCTGCTGCCAAGCTCCGTTACACTTCTACACTTCCATTGCTCTGATTTCCAACCCGCCGTTTCAGCTTTACTGAACATATCATCTACAGCTAATTTTAACACAATCGTTTATTGATTTGTAGTCACGCCCATAGGTACTGGACTTTAGTCCAGCACAGCAACCGGTCTCCAGCCTGTTATTCAATTATTTACCATAATATATAATAACGAATATACATAAGCAACATACAGACTTTTAGGAGGGGCTCCATTTGAAAAAAAATTATAAACCAGCGAAGATTGCAGCACTGGCTGTTTTCTCCATTGTACTATTAGCCGGCTGCAGAGAATTGCCTGGCAAGGAAGCTGCTGATAATCAACTTGAACAGCGCTTATCCGGCAACTCCCAACAGGAAGTTGCTGACAGCAATGGGGAGTTTGAAGATTTCTCTAGTGAACTCGGGCAGGAAATCAGCGAAGCAGCATCAGATTTAGGGCAGGGCTTAAGTGAAGCAACAGCAAACCTTGGGCAGGATATCGGAGAAGCCATGGAAAATGTGCAGCAAGCCGCTCAGAATACTGCGTCCATCGTGGCAGAACAGATCACAGCTGACAGTGTCAGCAAAGAACTTGTTGCCACCTCGAAACCAGGGTCTTCCTCTACACTTACCCTAGACAATGCAGTGGGTGAGGTTGAGGTCATCTCCTCTACAGGAAATACCGTCAACGTAACCGCTACTATCGTAGCCCATCATGCCTCCAGCAAATATGCTCCAGAGTTGTTTGACAATGCTGAAGTATCTGTAAAAATTAGCGGTGACGAGCTTAAAGTATCCACCTACGCCAAGGACAGCCCCAAAAAGGATTTATGGTCCTGGGCGCACAAAAAATACGGCTATTCAGATTTCAGCATCAACTACCTGATTGAGCTTCCAGCCAGTGTCGACAGATTTGAAATCAATAATGATGTAGGTTCTATTGAGCTGAGTCAGTTGCAGGGAACCTTTGACATTTCGAGCGATGTTGGAGCCATCACACTCCGGGATGTTGAAATCACCGGCAAGTCCAAGGTAGAGACAGATACCGGAAGCATCGGGCTAAATATCAATGAGATGAAAAACGGCAGCAGTCTCAAAGCTAAAAGTGACATAGGCAAAATATCCGCCTCTTTGGACAGCAGTCTCAAATGCACCGTGGAGGCCTCCAGCGAGCTTGGACATATTTCCGGTACAGGTTCCGGCAAACATGATTTAAACGGGGGTGGACCGCTATTGTCACTATCCACGGAAATCGGCTCCATCTCCATACAGAACTAAAATGAAAGATACCGAACCGAATATCAAAATTTACGTATATACGCAAAAAGTGGGCTTCCCAGATTAGGGAGGCCCACTTTTTTGCCTTTTAGATCAGCGCGATTGCCAGCAGCGTAAACAAGCTTAAAGTTAAAATTTCACTGCCGTACCCGTAAAAACCGCCGTAATAATTGCCTGGGTAAAATGCCGAGGTTTTCATTTTTCCGTTGCCCTTCGTTTTCAGATAGACATTGTTACGATCCACATCCACGATGATACCTTCATGCTGTTTTCCATCGGTTGTCATAATCCGTACCCTTTTGTTTTTGCATTGCAGACAATTATAATATGCTTCCACCCGTAACTCCTCCTTTACTGTAGTGATTTATTTTATGACTGGAGGGATTAGCCGGTAACGGCTAAGTTACCATTGTGAAATATATGTGAAATAAATAACTTGTGAACAATATGTGTCTTTTTCGTTAGAAAAGGTTTATAATAAGATTATAAACAGTAAAGCGCTTACGGGCTTGTATATGTACTAATCCGAACTTAAGGAGGCAGGAATCATGAGTACAGCAGGGAGAAATTTTATTAACGAGGGAATACTGCGCATCGCCTTGTTCCTAATCTTTGCATCACTTACTTACACAGTAAGAAACTACGTCTGGGCCATTATCGTACTCACGGTTGTTGCATTATATGCATTGGTTACTGGGATCATTAAGCTTACCCGCAGTGACAGTGAAGTACTAGAGCGACGATAACCAAGTGGAAAGACAAAAAACCGCTTCATACGGAATCTTGAATCCGTATGAAGCGGTTTTTTTAGTGTCGTATCGGAGTAACAGGATTTGAACCTGCGACCTCACCCACCCCAAGGGTGCGCGCTACCAGGCTGCGCTATACCCCGACGGCTACTCCGTAACTTCCGCGCCATTATCACGTTCTGTCAACGATTGCCCATACGGTCGTCACAGCTTTTACCAATCTGCGTTTATTATAGCGTATGCCCGCGCACCTATGCAATAAAATAACGCGCACCTATACAAACTTCTTCATTTGAGATATAATGCGAACATATATTCGCAATTGAACGGAGGCACTGTAATGTCCGCAATACGCACATCACCCGCATGTACCACCGTAGAAGTCCGTAACTTCATCCGCCCTTACGCGATCCTTCCGATGGTGAAAGCCGCATTCGAACGGGACTCCCAGATATTCCTCTCGATGCACACACTTGACCCGTACGTCGCGTGGCTGACGCAGGCCCGGGAAAGATTAACGCAAGAAGATCTCATGATAAAGGAGCAAGCACATCAAAGCGGAATTAGCATTATAGAAAAACAGCACATAGATGGCACGCTGCGGATTCGTTATCAATGCCAGGCTGGCATCGGTGACTTAGCGATCCCGGATACGGAGGTTGCGGAGGAAGCTGCGGAACTTATGCGGCGGTTATTGACGTTTTAAAACGAAAACAAGCGCAGATCTCCGACTTCTCATCAAAGCAATGCTTTCTTCTGTGAAAATAGTTCTTAATATATTCTTAAAATTTTATAGATTTTTAAATCACGTTATGCTATACTCTTGGCACAAGGAAAGGAGGTGCGTTCACATCAAGCATGACATGCTGAACGTATCCCTTACCCGGACCAACGGCTGAACAACTGGCTTTGGTGGCGCGGGATACGGATCAAGGTAATAAAACAGCGCCTCGGGTAGAGAGACCGTCTTCGGACGGTCTTTTTCATGTAAAAAACCATTAAAGCAGCGGGTCATTGATCCGTCTGTTCTAATGGTTTTTTGGGTTACTGCTGCTATTACTATAGCACTTCTCCTATTGGACCTGTTGCCAGGGTCTGTTCTCTACTCAAGAAAGGGGGTTACGATTTACGATTCGTATAAAAATCGATAATATCGCTTACTGTGCGGAGCGGCTCCGCTTCCTTGTGGACAGTGTCCACGTCCGGTTTAAACTCTTCACGCGTATTCGTAGTCACTTTCAGTTCATTCCTTTCAATTGTTAAGCTAACTGCATCTAAGTTGCATATCTTATTGCGGCACCTCTAACTATTACCCTAAAAAAAGGATAACTACGCACATTTGCTCTTATTTTTTTGTGAAGCTTATGTGTCTGTAAAATTATTCACTACATAACAAAAAACGCCTCCTCAACGTAATATACGTTAAAAAGACGTGTGATATGCCTTGTGCCATTAATTATTTTTTTCAGGCTTGTTCTGCTGCTGGCGCAAACGCTCCAGCGACTTCTTATCCTTCACCGTTAATTCGGCGGTATCCAGGAGATCCGGTCTGCGCTCCAGGGTTCGTTCCAGAGCCTGCTCACGCCGCCAAATTTCGATATTGGCATGGTGACCGCTCAGCAGAATATCCGGCACCTTCCATCCCCGAAACTCAGCCGGACGCGTATAATGCGGATACTCCAGCAGGCCGGTGCTGAACGAATCTGTTATCGCTGAGGTTTCATTTCCGAGGGCCCCGGGCTGCAGCCGCACCACCGAATCAATCACCGTCAGGGCGGGCAGCTCACCACCAGTCAGCACGTAATCCCCAATGGAAAGCTCATCCGTTACGAGATGCTCTCTGATCCGTTCATCATAACCTTCATAATGGCCACAGATAAAGATCAGATGCTGCTCCTGGGCCAATTCCTCAGCGATGTGCTGGTTATACTGTTTTCCCTGCGGGCACATAAGGATAATACGCGGTTTCACAGGAGAAGCAGACGTACGTTCCACTATTGCTTCAGTACCATGCTCGCGCTCATCTCCGTTTACATCGTCGTTTTCGGGAAAACTTCCCGCAGTGATCTCCTCAGCTTGCTCTCCGTCCTGTGAGATGCCCAGCACATGTTCCACGGCAGCAAAGATTGGGTCAGGCTTCAGCACCATCCCCCCGCCTCCGCCATAGGGCGTGTCATCCACACTGTTATGCTTGTTGCCTGAGAAATCACGGAAATTGACTGCGTTTAGGGAGACGATGCCTTTTTCACGTGCTTTGCCAAGAATGCTTGTGCCAAATACGCCCTCACACATTTCCGGGAAGAGCGTCAGCACATCAATTCTCATCATGGCAATAGTCCTTCCATCAGGTGAACGGTGATTTTCCGGGCTGCAATATCCACGTCAAGCACAACATCATTGATGACCGGAATAAGAATATCCTGTCCCTTGGCCGGTTTAACAACCCAGACGTCATTGGCTCCAGGCTGCAGGATGTCTGTAATCGTGCCCAGCGGCTGGCTTCCATCCTCATCAGTGTATACTTCGCAGCCAACGATGTGGTGGAAGTAATATTCATTTTCCGGAAGCTCGACCAGATCATCACTAGGAACCTTAAGCAGGCTGCCTTTATATTTCTCGATCTGATTGATGTTGGTATAGCCCTTCAGTTTGGCAATGAACATCCCTTTATGCTCTTTGGCGGATTCCACGATCACCTCGAATTTCGGACTTCCATCAGCGGGGATAAGCAGCAGCTTTTTGCCCGGCGCAAAGCGGACATCCGGAAAATCGGTATGCGATAAAATCTTAACCTCCCCGCGAATGCCGTGGGTATTGACCAGCCTGCCTACGGTTAACTCTTCGGTCATATAATCCTCTCCTTCAAATATTATCAGCGTTACTGCTGCAGTAGGACTCGTACATAAATGGCACGGCAACGCCTATTTTGGTTCTTTGTACATTAATCTATACTGCTATATTTGAACAAAAAGGAGCCGGGATATACTATCCCTAGCCCCTCATTGAACGCATCCATTAAGATAAAATATCCACGGTAACGCGTTTATCGCTCTTGACTGCTGCAGATGTGACTACTGTGCGAAGCGCTTTGGCGATCCGCCCCTGCTTGCCAATGACCTTGCCGACATCATCAGGATGTACGGAGAGCTCATATACAATCAGGTGATCCTTCTCCACAGTCCGCACGATCACATCTTCTGGATGATCCACTAAAGCCTTAGCAATAACACCAACTAATTCTTCCATAGAGGACCCTCGCAATCAGTCATTATTTCTGTTGCTTCAGCTCATGGAACTTCTTCATCACGCCTGCTTTGGAAAGCAAGTTGCGGACGGTATCAGATGCTTGTGCACCTGTTTGAAGCCATTTAAGAGCTTTTTCCTCATCGATCTTAACTACTGCCGGTTGTTCAATCGGATTATAATAACCGATTTCCTCGATGAAACGACCGTCACGAGGGGACCGGGAATCGGAAACCACTACACGATAGAAAGGCGCTTTATGTGCACCCATTCTTTTCAAACGAATACGTACTGCCACGAAATTCACCTCCTTAAAAGAATATCGAAAGATTGGGAAGAGTTTGCCGGAAACCTTTTTTCGATCCCTCCCAAACCCTCCCTTAGCCAAGGGAGGGCCCCAAGGGCTCTGCCCTCTGGACACCCGGCTAAGTGCAATTGGCGTGGGCATTCAGACTGGCGGGATCTGGGATAGTTCGAGCAGGATCGCTTTTCGTCCCTGACGGGACCCGCTTAACAACGGGCGGTACCTGGGAACTGGTTTTACAGACTCTTTAGATCAAAAGATTAAGATCAAAAGATTAAGATCAAAAGATTAAGATCAAAAGATTAAGACCTTCTCGATCATCTGATGTTGTACAATGTCTGATCTAAGGGTAAAGCTTAAACCTTAAAGACTACTAACATTAACGGAAAGGAAACTTCATGCCCTTGCCGCCGCCAAGGCTCTTAAGCTGCTTCATGGCGTTTTTCTTACCACCCTTACCACCGCCGCCGCCCATCATACCGGAGAACTGCTTCATCATCTTGCGCATTTCATCGAACTGCTTGATGAGACGGTTAACCTCGGCTACGTTGGTTCCGCTGCCTGCGGCGATGCGCTTGCGGCGGTTATGATTGATGATCTCAGGCTGGGCTTTCTCAGCTTTGGTCATCGAATGAACAATTGCTTCGACGCGGCCCATCTGCTTGTCGTCGACCTTCAGGTCCTTCATGCCTTTGGCTTTATTCATGCCAGGCAGCATGTCGAGAATCTGGTCGATCGGGCCAAGCTTCTTGACCTGATCCATCTGCTCCAGGAAATCGTCGAACGTAAATTCCGCATTACGCATCTTACGTTCCATTTCCTTCGCTTTTTCGGTATCAATGTTGGCCTGAGCCTTCTCGATCAAGGAGAGCATATCGCCCATGCCGAGAATCCGTGAAGCCATCCGTTCCGGATGGAACGGCTCCAGCGCATCGATCTTCTCGCCCAGTGCGGCGAATTTGATCGGAGTGCCGGTTACTGCTTTGACGGACAATGCTGCACCACCGCGGCTGTCGCCGTCGAGCTTCGTCAGCACTACGCCGGTAAGCTCAAGCTGCTTGTTGAAGCTGTCGGCTACATTTACGGCATCCTGACCTGTCATGGCATCCACTACAAGCAGCACCTCGTCAGGATTCACGACGTTATGGATCTGCTTCAGCTCTTCCATCAGCTCTTCATCAATATGCAGGCGGCCTGCAGTATCGATGATCACATAATCCAGTCCGTTGTCCTTCGCGTGCTGGACCGCTTGTCTGGCAATCTCCACCGGGCTCGTCTGATCTCCCAGGGAGAATACTGGAACCTTAATTTGTTCGCCCAGCACCTGCAGCTGCTTGATCGCAGCCGGACGGTAAATATCCCCCGCTACAAGCAAAGGACGGTGATTGCCCTTCTGCAGCAGCTTGGCCAGCTTGCCTGAAGTGGTCGTCTTACCGGCCCCTTGCAGACCCGCCATCATAATGACTGTCGGCGGCTTATTGGACTTGGCCAGCTTCGCTTGGCTTCCACCCATCAGGTCGGTTAATTCCTTGTTAACGATATCAATGATGACCATGCCGGGAGTAAAGCTGTCCATCACTTCCTTGCCGATCGACTTCTCCTTCACCTTGGACACGAAGTCCTTGACTACTTTGAAGTTAACATCGGCTTCCAGAAGCGCCAGCCGCACTTCACGCATCGCTTCGTTGACGTCATCTTCAGTTACTTTTCCTTTGCCGCGCAGCTTGCTGAACACATTCTGCAATCTTCCGGTTAAACCTTCAAACGCCATATGCGGCTGTCTCCCTTCATGCTACTCTAACCTCTGCAAACGATCCAGGATATCCGTGAACCGCTGTTTATATTGCTCAGGCAGCATCCCATTGTCCGGCAGTCTGCGCAGTTCTTCTAAATATCGGTTGCGGTCTTCATGCTTGGCAAGAAGCCCAAGCTTCTCTTCATAATTGTCCAGCACTTGCTCGGCACGTTTAATATGTTCATAAACGGCTTGGCGGCTGATTTCAAATTCCGCAGCAATCTCTCCGAGTGAGAAATCATCGTGAAAATAATATTTAAGAAACGTTTGCTGCTTGTCAGTAAGCAGGCGTTCATAGAAAGCAAATAACAAGTTAATCCGGTTAGTTTTCTCGAGCCTATTCTCCTGACTCATTAAGGGCACTCCCTTCGTCAAGGAAAAACACTTTACAGCTTCACAACGTCCCTTATGATACCGAAAACAAAGAAAGATGTCAAGCCTTTTTGCTTGTCATCTTATTCTTTGGGCCCAAACCATAATTTCTGTCCCGAAATGCTCTGAATTAACGGATGGGAAGCAGGTAAATCAGCACCGCGAAAAAGTGGGTCACACTGCCCGCCAGTACAAACACATGCCAGATGGCGTGGTGGAACGGGAAACCTCTCCATACATAAAAGATGGTCCCCAGCGTGTACAATATTCCACCGGCCATCAGCAGGGTCATGCCACCACCGGCCACTACAGCCGACAAAGGATTCCAGGCGATCACAATCAGCCAGCCCATCGCAATGTAGAAGACAGTGGACATGAACAGAAACCTTTTGACGAAGTAGGCCTTGAACAATACTCCGAAGAATGCCACTCCCCAGATAACGCCGAACAGGCTCCATCCAAGCGTGCCACGAATGGCTACCAGCAAAAATGGTGTATAGGTACCGGCAATAAACAGATAAATCGAGGAGTGGTCAAAGAATTCGAACAGATCCTTCGCTTTGCCCTCCCTGAGACTATGAACCAGTGTGGAATTCAGATACAGAAGCAGCATCGTCGTTCCATAAATGGAAAAGCTGACTACATGCCAAGCCGTCCCCTTCAGACTGGCAAATACAACAAGCAGAACAAGTGCAGCTACACTCAGTACCGTACCTATACCATGAGTAATTGCATTGGCTACCTCTTCCCTGCGGCTGTAAGTATGCGTGTTTGCCATAATATAATCCTTCCGTTTGCGGTTTCCTTCTATTATATCGTGTTCCCGGAACTCATTCCAGCCTATAGCCTCATTTGGGTGTTACAGCTTGTAAAGCTCCGTATATTTCGCTTCGAGATAATCAGCCAGATAATCCGGGTTCAGCGGTTCGCCGGTTACCTGTTCGATAATTTGTGAAGGCGTCAGCGCCGAGCCGTACCGGTAGATCTTGTCTGTAAGCCATTCCTTAATCGGCAGCAGATTGCCTTCGGCGATCTGAGCGTCAAATTCCGGCAGCTCTTTGCGCAGAGTGTTCAAAATTTGCGCAGCATACATATTACCAAGGGAGTATGAGGCAAAATAACCAAAGTCGCCGCCGGACCAATGGACATCCTGGAGTACGCCAAGCGCATCGGTCGGCGGTGTAATGCCAAGGTATTCCTGATATTTGGCATTCCATACTTTTGGCAGATCCTTCACTTCCAGTCCTTCATTAAAGATCAGCTTCTCGATTTCATAACGGACGATAATATGCAGGTTATAAGTCAGCTCATCGGCTTCGATGCGGATGAAGGAATTCGCCACACTGTTGATCGCACGGTAGAAATCTTCTACTTCCACATTTGTCAGCTGCTCAGGGAAATGCTGCTGCAGATCGCCGTAATAACGCTGCCAGAAGGCCCGGCTGCGGCCGATCATATTCTCCCACAGTCTCGACTGGGATTCATGGATGCCCATAGAAGCCCCTTGAGCCAGCGGTGTGCCGACGAGATCCTTGCTGATGTTTTGCTCATACAGAGCATGTCCACCCTCATGGAGCGAGCTGAAAATAGCACTAGTAACGTTGTCCAGCAAATAGTTGGTAGTGATGCGCACATCGCCCGGATTCAGCCCGGTTGCGAAAGGATGTACACTTTCATCCAGCCGGCCCGCTTCAAAGTCATAGCCCATCTGCCCCAGAACAAAGAGGCCGAATTTCTCCTGTTGCTCTTTGGCGTAGATTTCGCTCAGGAATTTTGTGTCCGGCTTGTTAGGCGAAGCATTGATTGCTTCCACCAGCGGAACAAGGCGGCTGCGCAGACGATCGAAAATTCCATCGACTTTTTCAGTGGTCAGGTCTGGTTCGTACATATCCAGCAGCGTATCGTATCGGGTGCCTTTGACACCCCAGTAATCAATGAACTCCTGCTTAAAGGCAACAATCTGACTTAAGAACGGCTCAAAGGAGGTAAAATTATTGCTTTCCTTGGCTTCTTCCCACACGGTTTGCGAATGAGCCGACAGAACCGAATATTCCTCAAATCTCTTGGATGGAATGCTCTTGCTGCGCTCGAACTCCTTGCGGCAATCTTTCACGATTTTGTTCTGGTTGTCGCTTAGCTGGCTGCTGACTGCCGGGCGGCTGAAAAATTCAGTGAACTCTCCCATTTCCGGCGAGGTCTGCAGTCTGAACAGTTCACCGCTAAGCATGCCGATCGTTCCTGAACGGATCTCCACCCCTTTACGAGGTGCGCCTGTACGCAGATCCCAATGCAAAAGTCCGATTGTTTCAGAATACCCGCTGATTTTTAACAATAGCTCTTCAAATTTCTTCCACTCTTCTTTAATCGTCTGTTCCATATCCGAGCACCTGCTTTCTCTGTTTTAGCGTCTCCTCTTGATGATACTTTTTTAAATAAGTATAATCAACTTCAGAGCCTTACATCTCTAATTTGAAATACTTTATTATTAAGCCGATAGGAGTGTGAACAGAACATGAAGATTCAGATTACACCTCTGGCCGAGAGGAAGCTGAAGGAAAGGCTTGGGGATCAGCCGGGGCTTTTTAAACTCTTTTATGATACGGAGGGTTGCGGCTGCGACGGAATCAATGTTCTGCTGATCGTTAATGAAGCACAATCCGGCGATGTTTCCATTGATGCAGACGAGTTGCCTTTTATCATCAGCCGCCAGCAGGAGATCTTTTATGAAGAGCAAATGCGGCTTGATGCCGAGGAGCGCTTCTCTTCGTTCAAGCTGGACAGTCATTCACAGATTTATGGCAAGAATATTCTTGTAAGAGACTTGCGCAATACCGAAGTACCCCAGCCAGGGGCTGGAATTGCTTGCGAAGTAACTCCCCGTTAACCCTTAAGCATATATTCCTAAACCTAGGAAGCTATGCTCACAAAACATTTAGGAGGAAGCATGGTCATGACTCAAATTACAAATATCCTGGAGTTCAACAAACAGTTTGTCGAGAAAAAAGAATACGAAGCCTATCTGACCAGCCGCTTCCCTGATAAAAAAATGCTGATTATCACTTGCATGGACACCAGGCTCGTAGAGCTGCTCCCCAAAGCGATGAATTTCAAAAACGGTGATGTCAAAATCATTAAAAATGCCGGTGCGATCATTTCCCAGCCCTTTGGCAGCGTAATGCGGAGTGTAATGGTCGCGTTATACGAGCTGGATGCGGACGAAGTTATTGTGGTCGGCCATTACGAATGCGGCATGGCTTCACTGAATGCAGACAAGATGATCAACTCGATCAAAGAGCGCGGCGTTTCCGAACAGGTCCTTTCGACCCTGGAGAACTCAGGGATTAAATTAACCAAGTGGCTGCGCGGGTTTGACAATGTGGAGGAAGGGGTAATTCAGACTGTGGAGCTGATCAAGCGCCACCCCTTACTCCCCCCAAACGTGCCTGTGCACGGCATGATCATCGATCCGGCAACCGGAGCGCTTGAGCTTGTCTCGGACGGGTATGTGGAGAACAAGGCAACTCTCTGAAACTGCTGTTTGCGTGGATCCTGGATCCACGCACTTTTTTTTGGCCATAATTTGTATTCCGGCATTTAATCTCTAAATTATTATATTTAAAATTGAAACCTCCTAGGGCATACTACGTATTACCGGACAGACACCACAAAATCCAAGACAACCTTTAGGAGGGTACTTGTACTCAATGAAACCCATGAAACGCGTAATGATGATTGTAATGGCCCTTACCCTGTTTTTTGCCGTAACCGCTCCTGACTTTGCGGATGCAAGACGTGGAGGCGGCTTTAAATCCGGAGCCCGCGGATTCACCACCACTCCAAAGAAATCTACAACCAATAATGTGAAACAAAGCGATAGCACCAAAGGAACAACAGCCGGCACTGCAAAACGCGGATTCTTCAGCGGAGGCAGCTTGATGAAAGGCCTGATGATCGGCGGAATCGCCGGCTTCCTCTTCGGGGGCATGTTCGGCGGAATGGGCGCTTTCGGGAATTTCCTTGGCCTAATGATTAATATGCTTGCCATCTATCTTGTAGTGGTACTGATCATGTCCTTCTTCCGTCGCAGAAAAGAAAGACGCAGGCTTGAGGAAAGGGATGGCCGTTACTAATGCCAACAACTGTTCTAAGCATGGATGAAATTATTAACGCCATCTGCCTGCATATGGCTGAACGCAAGGCAGTCCGTGTGGAAGATGTTCAGGTAGAGCTCAGTTGGGAGGAAGATACCGGGTACAGCGCAGAGGTGTGGATTCAAGGCCGAAGCCAATACCTGGTGGAATCCAATATAACTGAAGCGATCCTCCGCTATATGCACAGTGAGTATGGCATCCGGGCTTACCGCGAAGATCTCAGACTGGAGCTGGATGAAGAAATAACAGCAATTGTCAGTACTTGATTCTATTACTACATTGCAACAACTAAAGGGACAGCCTCCGGGCTGTCCCTTTATTGTTCTTCCGTTAATGTGAACGGCTAAATGCTGAACGCATGATAAAGTAAGATGATCACTATACATAACGTGGAAAGGGCGGACAACCACGTAAAAAACAAACTCCAGTTATAGCTTTTCATTCGTCTTATACACAATCAGAATGGTGCTTCGTTGATGCTCCGCCCCGTCCCGCGAAGATTTGACTACGGAACCGTAGCACACCTTCACCACTTGTTCTTCCTGCAATCCCATCAGAAATTCATTTGCCTTATTTTCAGCATAGGAATTATCCGCATCTACAAACTCTTTAACTTGAATCATAATATTCTCCTTTAACAGATGTAATTATTTGATAGTTCGAATTCTATATAAGAAAACAATGAAGTGCTCATGGCGCATCACTCCTCTGGTAACATTTAATGTAAGAAACCTCTAAACATACAGCAAGGCACTTCGCAGTAAACTGCGAAATGCCTTAATATCAGTCAAGCTTAACATCCTATGGAAGAAGGGTCAAATGTTTTCACTCCATAATTATGAAAAAATCCATGGCAGCCCTGTATAACAATCGTTTGGTTCTCTGCTAAGAAGCTGATATACTGTTGTGAAGGTTTCCATTTAAGGAGATCTCTATTTGCACACCCTTTTTTAAGGGCGGTACACCAAATTTTGAGGAGGGCTGGACATGATTACGAATTACAAGATGGCAGCAGGGGATGTTTTTCTTAGAGGGGGTGAAATCTACTATGAACCATAGTCTTCTACTGCAAACCTCCCGGACTCAACTGGTAAAGCAGCTGTTATATTTTGATGAAGAGAGAAATGGATTTCTCAATCATTATTACCCTGGCAAACATCCTCAGAGAAAACAGGCGGAGGAACTGATTAACCGCTACTGCACTGTTCTAGAGCAGCTTCTCTCAGACTATAGTGAAGAGAAACTATGCTCGAGTGTATTGATTGGAAGCCGGCTGGACCTCCGCTATTTGGCGGATGGTTATATAGACACCTATACCATTGTGTTCCCTGCATACACCGACCCGGCCGAAGGAAAGATTTCCTGGCTGTCGCCACTGGGTATGCAGCTGCTGATGGCCCAGCGCAATCTTGAGTATGAGCTTGAAGTCCCTTCTGGGAAAATCTCTGTCATGATTGACAACATCAGCTTTGAGAATAGCGGCGAAGTGGATTCAACAGTCTGAACAAAAAAGGGGCAGCCGCCGGGCTGTCCCTTAATCATTTTCCGCTAATCTTTAAAGTACTGGGTAATTGTCCCCGCACCGTTCTGCACCTTCACCTCCGCATACGCCCCGTTGATTAAAGTGAGCTGCGGCGGAACATGGCCGAAGTCAACATCATAGATTACCGGCAATTGAAGCTCCTCGGACAACTCTTTGTAACAATCCTCCACCGTATAGCTGTCCACCGGACGATTGGCACCGCTTCTCCCGAACATAATACCGGAGCAATGCTCGAACCAGCCAGCCAGTTTCATCTGCACCAAAGACCGGCGCAAATCCACCGTGTTCAATTCACAATTCTCCAAATACCACAGGATTGGTTCGTTATGAATCATATTCTGCTGGAAATACTGCACATTTCCGAAAGGTGTCCCGATAATATGCCGGATCACATCTATGCATCCGCCAAGCAAACGCCCGGACAGTGTTACTTCACCAGCAGTCACCGATTTCCAAACCGTCGGCTCATCCAAATGAAAGATAAAGGGGGAATTGACGTCCACTCCCCCCTCCTGCTGATACTTTGCCGAAGATTTCTGCATAATCGAACCTCCACGGGTCGTGGACATTACCTTTTGCCACATAGCTGTAGTGTTATCGGTTTGCTTCCCTCTCAGATCTGCCAGGCTTGGACCGTGCGCTGTTGCCAGACCAGTCTGCAGCGTAATGGCAAGCAGAAGCAGACTGATATCGGAAAAACCCAATATCCATTTCTCCTGCACCAGGCTGAAATCTATATATTCCAGCATTTCAATCAACAATTCCCCGCCCCATGGCGGAATGATAAGGTCGATGGCGTCATCCTGCATCATGGAGTTAAATTCCTCGGCACGTGTTTTGCCTGAAGCTGATTTGGCTTTATTCTGTTTAAATACCGTCTCGCCGCAATGCACCCGGTATCCTTTTTCTTTCATCCGCTCACAGGCTTGCTCGAACAGCTTACGGTCTAGTGGACTTACGCCATATGAAGAAGCCGTCACACCGATCGCTGCCCCGTCGTTCAATAAAGGGTATGTAATCATTTTCTACCTCCTGAAAAAATTCCCGCAATCCACCTTTGATTCTACATCGAATAGCAAGTCTTCGGAAGCCCGGATTTATCTTATACAGATACAAACGGCAAAAGACATGACCAGAACATACGGCAGAGCTGCCGATGATCCAGATCATGTCTTCTATTCGTGATAGGCCCGGGATTAGATCAAAGAGATGGCGAGCAGCTCGAACAGCACAAGCGGCAAGATCACATTATTGTTAATCGGCGCGGGATATGGATAGTAGCCCGGACCCGGCGGGAATGGTTTGTAGTAGGGATTATAGTATCCGCGTACAGATTGTGTGGTAGCGGTAACTGTCAGGTACAGATTTTTACTGTCCATTCCCGCAATAGTTCCCTCATGCTTGAGTCCGTCAATCGTCTGTACTTTCACTTTGTGGTTTAAGTAGGGCTTGCAGGTGTGGTGCAGAGATTCACGGACTCCGTGCAGATGCTGGACTACAGCAGGGTCGGCTTGATAGATAACCGTCGCTTGCTGGCTGGAATTATATGTCGACATGTTGGTTGACCTCCGTAATTGGTTTTGCTTCAGTCTATGCTGATGCCTATAGTAAGGTGTCTTCCCCTCCCATATCGTATAGAATGCCGCCCCAGACAGGTCTCCCGGAAAACAAAATAGCCGCACGCGGGGCTAGTTCCCATGTACGGCTTGTTTATCTTATTTAGGGTTACATCCCTTTAAAAAGCCACTCCGATTCCGCCTTCGCCGGCATAGGTGCCCATAACCGGTCCCATGCTGGAGAATACGACCTCTTTAAAGGGGTGCTTTTCGAGAATGCGTTCTTTAATCTCCAGGGCCAGCTTCTCGCAGTTGCTGTGCACAATGGCAATAACCGCCTTCTCGTAATCATGCTGCTTCTCCTCAAGCTTAGCCAGCAGATGGTTGAGTGCCTTGGGCAGCCCGCGGGTTTTCTCCACCACCTCAACTGTACCTTCCTCGCTGATTTTGAGCAGCAGCTTGATGTTCAGCACCGAAGCCACCGCGCCCGACAAACGGTTCAGCCGTCCGCCCTTGATTACATTTTCCAAAGTATCCAGTGTGAAGAATGCTTCCACTTCCCGGGATTTGAGAAGAATCATTTCTTTCAATTCCGCAAGGCTTGAACAGGTCACAGACCATTTCGCCGCGAAGGCGACAATCAGGGACAGTCCACCGGAAAATCTCTTCGTATCTATAACTTCAATCGCATTCGGAAATCCTTCTTCTTCATACATTTCCTTGGCGATCATCGCGGCCTGATAGGTGCTGCTAATATTGGAGGACATGCAGACGACCATAATGTCAGTGCCTGCTTCCACTTCTTTGAACTTATCCAGGAAGACTTGCGGACTGGGACTTGCTGTGGTCGGCAGTTCCTTCGATTCACGCATTTTAGCATAAAAAGCCTTCGTTTCCGTATCTTCCGGCATCAGCTCATGTCCGAAATGAACCGGCAGCTGGACTACAGTAATATCATATTGGTCAACGTACTCAAGGGGGATGTCGGAACCGCTATCCGTAATTATCTTGATGGGCATCAGGGTGCTCTCCTTTCAATTCTATATTATTATAGTCACCATAAGCACGAATCAATAGTACATTTTATAACTTGTCAAAACATTTGTTTTATGCTTAGGGGTACATTAACTCACTTTCCGGACTATTTTTGCTGTATGAAGACTCCCGGTAACTGAAATAGCAGTCTCAAGTGTACTTTCTTACCTTTCGATGTTGTGATATGGTAAATAAATCAGCGTATAGAAATGGAGTGTAACCATGGGCAAGAACAGAGTGTGGAACAAAGGTAAGCATAACGGAGGCGGACTGGCGAAGAAAAATGTAACGGACAATGAATCCGCAGAATCGACCAACCCAGCCGAGGTCGCTCCTGAGATTCCGAATCCGCGGATTGATACAGTAAAACCGATGAACCGCAGCAATTGGGTCGTTCGACCGGCTAGGGTAACGCCTAAAGAAAAGAAAGAATAGCAAGTTAAGTCTTAACCTATACGATTACAACAAGCAAATACCCAGTCAGAACACGAAATTTCAGTGTTGGACTGGGTATATTTTATAAACTTAGCATTTTGGGGATGTGAGAATGATCTATACTTTGACTACTGTTTCCCCTTCCCCAGAAGGGGTCTCAAAACCGTTTAAAAACCGTGTAAGCGTGTCTTCAGTGATTGGAAACGCCGCATTGGCATCAAAACGTTCACTGCGGATTAGCAGCCTCTGCCGTAATTCCTCAGGCTCAACCTTCAAATGAATCAGTTCCCACACGCCGCCATGCTGTTCAATCAGCTGCTTGTAATCGTTCCGTCTTTGACGCTGCCAAAAGCTGAAATCGATGACGACATGCTGCTTCGCCTGGATCAGGCGGACCAGCTCCCCGCGCAGCTTCATCTCGGATTGTTCTTTATACTGCTCATAACTCTCTTCAGGGTAATCCACGCCAAAACGTCCGTGAGAAGCCCAAATGTCTTCATCTATTGAAAGACGGACGAATCCCTCTTTCTCCAGCTTTTGAGCAAAGGTTGTTTTACCCGACCCAGCCACACCGCACATCATCACAACGACAGGAGCTGCGTTCATCGCCTTGTACTGCACCAGCTGTCCGATCACTGACTTTTCACTCCGCATAAGATGTCATCTCCTTCCCGGTCAACCGAATGTGCAGATCGTTTCTATGTATTTCTCTGTCAGGCAGGCGAAATCCTGTTCGATAAAAAGCTAGACTAAGGTCCGTTGTTACGGGAATTAGTATGAAGATATACTAGCAAGGGACAACATTCAAGAAGGAGACTGATTATGAGTGAAAAAAGCATGAGGGCCGGCCTCTCTACAGGCAAAGCCTTACTGGCTATCGTTGGAGGAATCCTGGTTCTGGTCCTTGCCCAAGTTATTGCAAGTCTGATCTACTTGGTACCCTTTCCGCACACGGTATCCATTGTTCTATATTACTTGCTGTATATTGCACTTGCCTATCTGGGAGTTAAGCTGTTCAGTGAACGGATGCTGAAGCTGTCTTTACAGGAATGCCGCATACATAGACCGCGTGCTGCTGCAAGATGGCTGCTGTGTGCCGTTACACTGCCTGTTGCTGTATCGGCAATCCTGTTATGCTTGCCCGGTGAGTATATTCCCGGCAACATGGATGCAGGAGAGACTGCCCTCATTATTGTAACAGCAATTGTCGGCACTGGGCTGGGTGCAGGTATCGTTGAAGAAATGATCTTCAGGGGAATCATTATGAAATCGCTTGAACTGCGGTGGGGAAAAACGGTAGCAATCTGGGTGCCGTCTGTCATCTTCGGTTTGATCCATGCGATAGGCGCAGGCCTCAATGCCGCTGATCTGCTTCTGCTCTTCGTCGGGGGGACCAGTGTCGGCATTATGTTCTCCTTAATCGTGTACCGAAGCGGCTCCATTTGGAGCAGCGCGATAGTGCATGCTGTATGGAACATGGTTATGATTGGTGATATTTTACATATTGGCACAAAACCTATTAAGAATGTTATTCTCTCTTACAGATTAACCTCGGATTCCACCTTGCTGACTGGAGGGAATTTCGGCGTAGAGCTTTCTGCCGCTGCCATTGCAGGATATTGGTCAGTAATTGCTGTAATATTATATTTGTCCAAAAAGCGCAGTACTCAACCTTTGAACGTGCCGACAAGCTTAAGATGACAAACGCATCCTAAGATCTCAGAGTGAGCAATTCAATTTGTGATGGCCTAGTCGTCAAGCCTTATAGAGACAACCAACTATATTCATCATTATTAAAGTATACACCTTGTGCAACGAATTAACTTGACGTATACTCCCATTAAGGGAGAGATGGATATGAGAAGAATAGGGAAAATCACGATGTTCACAGGAATTGGATTGTTGAGTCTTATTTTGATTGCCGTTCTTGCGATCAGCGCTTTTGTAATCAAGAGACCGGCGACCACAACCTCCGAACTGGCAGAAGTGAAGCCTTACAAGTGGAATAAAGTCAAGCTGGACGGAAATGTCATCTCCAGTGATGGTTCAGAGTATTTTCTATGGAATAAAAAAGGGGAAAACAATAACTGGATCATCTTCTTTTCCGGAGGCGGGGCCAGTTGGGATGCCAAAAGCGCCGAGCATCCGATCAAGATCATGAATTTCATTAAGGGCGGGGATACAGGCAATTATTTTCCCAACATCCCCTTCTATATGCTCTCCTTGCTGAGAGGCATGATGGACACGGATAACCCTGACAACCCCTTCAACGGCTGGAATGTTGTATATCTGCCTTATTCGACCGGTGACTTCCATATCGGCAAGCACAATGCGGAATATAAGAAGGAAGACGGCACCCCCTTCACTATGCGCTATAACGGCAGCAATAACGTGCGGAGCAGCCTCGACTGGATTTATGCTAATGCGGATAAGCCCGACAAGCTGCTCATCGCAGGCGAAAGTGCCGGCGGGTTCGGCTCCGCCTTCTGGGCGGAGGAGATTGCCAGTCATTATAAGGACTCCGAGATTTATCAATATTCCGACAGCTCCTTCCTGAAATCGGACAAATGGCCGAAGGTTGTGGATCAGGAATGGCACGCTGACTTTACCAAGACATTTGGTTATCCCGCTGAAGCGGATATCATCGGGGCAGCCTTTAAAGCCAACGGACATCTCCTGCCGCCCAATGCCGTACTATTACAATCCTACTCGTTATTTGACGAGATCCTGATTCACTTTCAGAACAACATCAATGATTATAAAGGGCCACAGGACCAGAAGAAGATCAACGAATGGTCACAGCAAATGCAGGCATCCGTGCGTTCTTTGGACGCCGCGTTACCGAATTATTATTATTATCTGACTGACTATGGACTGGATGCTGAGAAGGGCACAACCCCGCACACATTTGCAACGCGAGAGACTTTTTTTCAAGCAGAACAGGACGGAGTTACACTGCTGAAATGGCTGGGGGATGCGGTTAACCATCAGAAGCCCTATTCGGTGGGCAGCAAGTTCCTTGAGAAGTAAGAGTAAGCTCAGCACAATTAAGATTTAAAGACATTTAGCACAAGGAAAAATGGCAAGAGGCAGGAGAGAAGATACATGAAGCTGCGTGAAAAGCAGATGCAAATGACGCGGGAGATGATTAAGGATACAGCGCTGAACCTATTCTGTGCGCAAGGCATTGAGCGCACCGATATGGCTCAGATTGCAGAAGAGACCGGCGTCTCCCGGCGTACTTTGTATCATCATTATAAGGACAAGGAAGAATTAGCCGCCCAGATCTATGTTGAGAATCTGGAGCGGATGTTCGGACAGCTGCTGTTTGACTTTAGTTTCGAGCAGCCCGAAGAATCTCTGGAGATTATTCTGGACAAGTATTTGGCGCTTAGGGAGCATCAAGAGTCGTTGATCTATTACGATGCCATTTTTGGAGTCTACTATAGCACTCTGTCCAAGAATCCCGCTGACCTGCCTGATTTCAAGCAAGCGATGCAGGGGTGGTACACGCGGCTAGTGCAATTGGAGACCGTACCGGTAGCTCCCGGGGAAAAAACAAAGTGGATGGACATTCTGCTGAAGTCCACCCACCTGTATTTCATGTATTTGCAAAAAGCCGTTATTATTGCCCACCAACGCGGCGGAGAAGTCACTGAAGAAGACAAGGCTAACGATCGCCAGTTCAAAGATTTCATCATGCAGGGCGTGCGGCATTCCCACCATCACAAAACCCCTTAAGTGTGCTTCATGAGTACTTATGGGGCAATGCAATCTGCAGAAGTCAGCTTAATTCCCTTCCACCAGATCATCACCAGAGGGCTTATGGCCCTTCCGGCTGGCCACAGCAGATGGAGAGAAAGGCAGTCTGATGATAATCGTTGTGCCCTCTTCTACTGCACCATCCACCTCGATACTCCCCTGATGCAGAGAGACAATTTTCTTCACAATCGCCAGTCCCAGGCCGTTGCCGTTATTGTTCCCGTTCCGTGACTTGTCGACTTTATAGAACCTTTGGAATACCGCGCTGAACTCTTCCGGGGAAATACCGATCCCGTTATCGCTAATGGTAACGGATATTTCTGTTGCACCTACGTCTATCCCGATACGGATGTTCCCGCCCTGCGGTGTAAACTTGATGCTGTTGCTAAGCAGATTCATCCAGACTTGCTTAAGCTGATCTTCATCTCCCTTGATTTTGACAGCCACCGGCAGCTCAAGATCAATGACGATGCCTTTGGCCGACCACTGCGGTTCGCAGGTCACAACGACGGTTCGAATCTGCTCGTCAAGATTAAAGGAGCCTGCTTCGAAAGGATGGTGCTCGGAGTCCAGGGAAGCAAGCTTCAGCAGATTATCGCTGAGTCTGGACAGACGTTCACTCTCCACAATAATGATATCAAGGTATTCGCTGCGTTCTTCCTCCACTACCAGATCATCGCTTCGCAAAGCCTTGGCAAACCCGGAAATAGACGTCAGCGGTGTCTGAATTTCGTGAGAGACATTGGACACAAAGTCCTGCCTCATCTGCTCCAGCTGCTTGAGCTCCCCGGCCATCTCCACATAGCTTTGCGTCAGATCCCCTATTTCGTCCACGCGGTTCACTTTTAACTCTACTTCGAAATCACCCTTTGCCAGCCTCTTCGTTGCATTTGTCAGTGCTTTGATTGGCTCCACCAGATACCTGGCGGCAATGAGAATACATATACTGCCGAGCAATAGCACGAGTAGAAGCACGAAGAGCATCATCCGGTTAACGATATTTTCGTTCTCGGCGGAATACTGCAGGAACATCGCATGCCACTCCCCTTTCAGCAGAAACGGCATTCCAATGAATGTATCCTTATCATCGGCGCTGGAACGATAGAACTTTCCATGCAGCACTTGTTTGACAGCTTCGGGGGTGATGATGACAGCCGGATTATTTTTAAGCCCATAGAAGGTATGTTCTCCGGAAGGATTGTACAAGTGGATCGGGTGTGCGGATACCTTAACCATGCTGTTCAGGAACTCATCCGTATCCTTAGGTTTGGCGTCATCATAGCGATGAATGATTTCCTTGCCCACTGCGATCATTTCGTTCTGACCCTCATAGCTTATTTGCTTCTGAAAGACATATAGACCAATGAGAAAAGAGCATATTAGGCTAAAAATAATGATGCCGAGAAACGTGAGAATGACACGCACGTACAAGGTCTTGATCATGGCTCAGGAATCAGCCGGTAGCCCAGGCCGCGGGCCGTTTCGATTTGAAATCGCTCGTCGTTGCCGGTGAATTTCTCCCTCAGCCGGCTGATATGGACATCGACGGTCCGGCCATCCCCTTCATAGTTCAAACCCCAGATCTGCATAATCAGCTGCTCCCTGGTGAAGATTTGTCCGGGGTGGCTGGCCAGCAGAAACAGAAGCTCGAACTCCTTCAAAGGAATAATGACCGACTCATCTCCACGGGTAACCTGAAAGGTACGGCGATTGAGCTCAACATTGCCCACCTGCACAGTCTGGGAAGAAATGACCAGCGAGCGTTTAAGCAGCGCTTTTACCCGCATCACCAGCTCAATGGGATCAAACGGCTTGGTCAGGTAATCATCCGTCCCCAGTCGGAATCCTTTCACCTTGTGTGCCGACTCTGCTTTGGCTGTTACCATCAGGAGGGCGAGGTTGGCATCCCAGCGCCTGATTTCTCTGCACAGATCCCAACCGTCCAATCCTGGCATCATAATATCGAGAATAACGAGATCCACCCGCGAGTTCTCCACGATGGACAGCGCTTGGACGCCATCGCTGGCCTCTTTGATTTCAAAGCCTTCTTTTCGCAAGTACAAAGACATCAGCTTTCGGATGTTCGCATCATCATCCGCGATAAGTATAGTAGCCACGATCATCCTCCTCTCTTAGGCTTACATTATATATGATTTGTTCTTGGCAAGAAATGGCCTTAGCCGAACTGCCAGCCCAGCAGATTCCAATGGTAGAAGAACAGGCAAAGTGCCACAGCCGAAAGTGCGACAAGCGTGTAATGCACGCGCGTGAAAGCCGTCCAGTACTTGTTCTTCCAAGCCAGCACAGCCGAGACAAGCAAAGCCAGAGTCATTCCAACGAATATTACAGGCATGGCTAAAACGAGATAAAATGAGGTACTGACACTGCTGAGTCTCTCCAGCGTGTCCAACGACATAAGCACTGCAAATGTTGTAAAAAAGCTTATTAGTCCCCAACCCGCCGTCGCTGCGGAGAGTCGAATCGCCCATTTTTCAGGATTCGTCATCGCCTTGAGCTTGCGTCTGGAGAACAGTAGTCCCAGCAGAGCAGTGAGGAAAATCAGGCTCGAGACGCCGAGCAGGACAAACCAGAACTTGTTCTTATCTATGAGCGGTGTGCGTTCCAGCGGCATATCCGGAATAGCTTCCAAGAGCATATGTGTGACTTTCCCGGAGTCGTCGGTGCGGAATCCGATTTGTTCCGTGCCTCCCTCATGCTGGAACAGATTAGTGTCCACAGGGACATATAATTGTCGCTCACTGCCACTTCCCAAGGAAAGTTTATTGTCTGAGACGGTCACATTAATCTGGGAGAAAAAACTGAAAAATTTATCAATGTCGCTGAAATTGCGGCGTGTAAATTGATAGGAGCCCGCATACTTTTCTAGAGATTCCGTAGAAGCGGAAATCACAGGCTGCTGAGTTACAGGAGCAGGATAATATTTGTTAAAGAATGCTTGAACCAGACCTTCTGCGGACTCACTGCCCTGACCGCCATTGTAGGAGACGAAGATGCCGACATTCTTGGCAGGCACAAGATACAATTCCGTGTTGAACATCGGGTCCGCACCGCCATGGGCAATAACACTCAGGCCGTTATACCGTTTCTCGGCGAATCCAAGATCCACTCCCGGCATACGTTTGTCGAATTGAAATGCCGTTGAATGCATTAAATTAGCCGTATCTGCTCTCAGAATCTCCTTGTCACCATACTTCCCGTTCTGCAGATGAGCGATCATGAAGTGAGCCATGTCTTCTGCAGATACTGTACCTGAGCCGGCGGGACGAAAGCCACCTTCGAATGTAGGTGTACCGGGAACAAAACTGCCGTTCTTGCTTGTGTAACCCAGAACTTCGTAAGGTTTGAACTGCTCCGGCAAAGGCTCCACTACGGTTGCATGTTTCATATCCAGCGGATCGAAAATGTACTTTTTAATGTAATCATTGTAAGGAATGTCGCTTACTTCCTCCACAATCAGGCCCGCGAGTGTGGCGCCATAGTTGGAATAGGAACTGATCTCGCCTGGTGGTCTTACCCGTGCCGGCATATGCTTGTCGAGCGTTTCGGAGATCGACCCCGGCAGTTTGGCAGGGTCCGTGGTGATTTGATAGCCGACGCCGCCTTCTTCGAACCCGGCTGTATGTGTCATCAAATGACGCATTGTGATAGGCTCAGGATAGGTAGCAGGTATCTTCACTGATTTCAGATAGGTATTAATATCGGTATCCAGATCAATCTTGCCCTGCTCCATCAATTGCATCACCGCCGTCCAGGTGAACAGCTTGGTGGTTGAAGCGATCCGGAACATGCTGGTTGCGGGATCAACCGGTGCAGCTTTTTCCAGGTTGGAACTCCCGTATCCCTTCGCCAGGATAATCTTGCCGTCCTTCAGAATGGAGATGACCGCTCCCGGAATGTGCAGCCTGTTCATATCTTCTTCCATGATTCCATCAACGAAGGTAGTCAGCCCCGCAGTGTCATCAAGATTCCCTGGCGCTTCAATCTGATGCACCTCTGGCTTGGCTTGAGCCGTTTCGGCCGAGGCCATTTTCCCGGAAAACATCAGGGTTTCCCCTAACCCGGTACCTAGAACAGCCAAGACGGCCAGACCAGTGACTAGCCTTTTTTTCATCGTTGTAAACATCATTTATCCTCCGTTCATCATTTATCGGGATTGGATAATCATCCGCCCTAACACTTATAGAGGTTATCAAAGTATTATGAATGGAACGTTAACAAGCTATAAAAAACAAACAAGACTGCTTTGCCGCCGCCAAGAGCGACAGAAAGCAGTCTATTTAGGGGTCGTCCTGTCTCATTCATTATTCCTATAAAGATTGAACTAAAGAATAACATAGGGGAAAAGGAATGGAGGAAAAGTTTGGAACTGTAGGAGCGGTAACGCCTGGTCTATGTCGGCAAGGATGTGGAAGAAATTAAGTCACTCTTCGGCAAGCTGCAAGATGGCGGCAACCTTTGATCGTGCCAACAAGTTTAAGATGACAAACGCATCCTAAGCTTGATTCTGTAGTCCCGGCGGGATCGTACTGGGCTTCAGATCTTTACATGCTAAGCCGAGTATTCCTCAGCCTCATCCCTGGACGGGGCTTCGCCCGACATTTGCTTCAGCAGCTTTTTCATCATGACCGAGGCTTTCACTTTGGTGTACAGGCAGGGTGAAACTTCTATGGAATAATGGCCCTTACGCACTGCTTCCCTCAATTCCTTCATCGTGGAGCAGGCGTATTCCAGCTTATTCACCACGCTGCCATATTGCAGGCATTGATGGCTGTCGCTTCCGGCAATGACCGGTACACCCAGGTTGGCAGCAAAAGGAGTAATTAATGCGCGGTACGCCTCTGCTCCCTGCATGTAAATATCCTTGGCATTGAAATCAAAAGCATCCAGCCGGGCCAGCTGCTCCGGGTCCAGATGATGCAGCGGAGTGGAGCTCCGGAACGGGTGGCCTCCGATTTTCCACAAGTCCCGGGAATCAGCCAGATCCAGCAGCTGACGGAACGGTATGAAATGCCCCTCTTTGGTGTAATCCTCAAGACTGAAACGGACATCCAGAATATGCTCCTTCAGACCGATCAGCAGAATATGGCCGGTCTCGGCAATATCCACTTCCATTCCCGGGAAAATTCTCAAGCCGTCCGCCTCGTAATAATGGCCATTGTAAGGATACATACGGTCCAGCGTCTCATACATCGCGAAGAAATTGGAAGTGTTGAAATGTTCAGTCAGGGCGATGGCATCCAGGCCGTTCGCTATAGCCTCACTGACCATCCCCCGGAAGTAATCCGGGGAGAAGCTTGATTTCTTGGACAGCTTGCCATGGGTGTGCAGATCTATATTCATAAATGGATTTCTCTCCTTTGTGCTTGAGGGTGAGTTTAATAGAGCAAATTTGGATAGGCAGAACCCGCGAGAAACAGCAAACCTATATACACGGCAGAGCCTGCAATAAAAGCCCAGTCGGTTCGTTTCATAGCCAGATATGACAGCTTCATCTTTCGCACCTGCGGATTCTTCACTGCATAAGTATACCCTCTGGTCTCCAGCGCTTCGACGGTTGTCCGGGAACGTTTGGCTGTATTCAGCATCAATGGATAGAAGACCAGCACGATAATCCGCAAATAATAAGCGGCAGTGCGCCAGTACAGGATTCCATGCTTCAGCGGCCTTTGGCCTCTCAATCTGAACGAGAGCAGGATCTGGTGAAACTCTTCCAGCAGTGTGGGCAGAATCCGGTAACCGTAGGACAAGCTGAAGGCAAAAGCATCCGGTACCCCTAGCGAGGACAGTCCATCACTGAGCCGCTCCGGGTCCAGACTGGAGAAGACGGTAATGCTCGCCAGTGAAATGACGGAGAGCTTGAGCGTCAGCGTCAACATGGGCAGCAGCGATTCTGCCCCGCCCCCGAAGAACAGTGACACCAGGAACATCCAGCCGATCTGGCTGATCAACCCCAGGCAGAGAATAAATATGATATAGGGACTCACCCGGGACAGGATCGTCGTGATGACCACGAGCACAAACATACCGAGCAATATCGTCCGGTTGTACACAAACCAGGGCGCAATCGCGAAGAATACATACCAGATCAGCAGCGTGCGCGGGTCCAGCCTGCCGAGAAAAGTACTGCTGCTGTTGTAAGCATTGCCAAGCAGCTCCAGCTTGATCTGCTCGACTGAAATCCGGTTAAGTGCCCGTTTGACTGTTTCCACCATGCGTAACCGCCTCCTTTCTCCATTCCACATTACTGGTAAATTCTTCGAGGCTGCAGCAGATGCGGGGCAGCCCCAGCATCCGGCTCAGCTCCATGAGCTGGGTTTCAGCCAGCCCGGCGCGGCGCAGCAACGCGTCGTCGGAGAATATTTCATCCTTGCTGCCGTCGGCAATAATCATCCCGTCGTTCATCACGATCACCCGGCTGGCCCATTCCGCTACCAGCTCCCTGTCATGGGTGGCAATGACCACAGTCTCCACGTGACTGCGCAGCGTCTCCAGCACCTCTACCATCTCCTGCTTCGTTGAAATATCCAGGTTGGCGGTAGGTTCATCCAGCAGCATCACTGCCGGACGGACAGCCGCGCCAATCGCCAGCGAAACCCGGCGCTGCTGCCCGCCGCTGAGCAGGCGGGCGTCACGCTCGGCCAGCTCATGCAGACGGAAGGCCTCCATCATCGCTTCTACTATTTCATCCGTATCCGCGAGCCGCCTTGCCTTCAAGTAATAGGCGATCTCTCCACGCACGGAGTCGTCGATGAACATATCCTCCGGGTTCTGGAACACGTAGGAGGCAATACCGGAGAGGCGCTCCGGCGGCAAGCCGTTCACCTTCATTCCCTTGACATGAACGGTTCCTCCGGTTGGTGTGGTGATGCCGGCAATCAGCTTCATCAGCGAAGACTTCCCTGCGCCGTTGTTGCCGATCAGTGCAACCGATTCCCCGGAGTGCAGCTCCAGGTTAATTCCTTTCAGCACAGGATGCACCGTTTTGTGGATGGTCCGGTAGGAGAGCAGGACCTTATCCATCTTGACAATGGCCTCCGTCTTCCGCTCAACGGGTACGGGAAGCTGCTCTGCGGCAATGGCGGACCATTCGATGCCGCGGCGGCGCATGAAGCAGCCGCCGCTCTCCCCCGTGTTCAGCGGATATAGCGTTCCGCTCCGGGGTCCGGGCTGCAGCATCCAGGCTGCCCGGGTCACATCGGGCGGATAGATGCCCAGCGCCAGCAGTTCCTCCACCGAAGACAACGCTTCGCGCACCGGCTTATGCCAGCGCAGCCTGCCGCCGTCCATCAGCACAACCGAATGGCAGTATTCCGCAATGAACTCAGCATGATGCTCGATAACGACGATGGTTTTGCCGTGCTGTTCATTCAGCCGGCGCAGAATGTCGTAGATTTGGCGGGCATGCTGCGGATCAAGCTGTGCGACCGGCTCGTCAATGACGAGAATATCCGGGTCCATCGCCAGCGCTCCGGCCAGCGCAAGCAAATGCTTCTGCCCGCCGCTGAGCTGCCAGATGAATTCGCTGCCCATACCGCTGAGTCCGGTCAGCGCAAGTGCCCGTTCTCCCCGCTCCCGGTAATCGGCCAGGCCGTAATTCAGCGGGGTGAAGCATACATCATCCAGCACAGTCGGACGGACCAGCTGATTCTCAAAATCCTGGTAAACATAGCCCATATGTCTGGAGAGCTGGCTTACGCTTTTCCCGGTTGCAGATTCTCCGCGCAGCAAAACCTCACCTTCAAAATCACCAGTGTAATAATGCGGGATCAGGCCGTTGAAGCATTTGCAGAGCGTGGATTTCCCCGAACCGTTGCTGCCCATCACCGCAATAAAGTCACCTTCCTGAAGCTTGAGCGATACCTCCCGCAGCACCGGCTGCTCGGCACCCGGATACGTAAACGTTACTTCCTTCAGTTCAAGTACCGGTTTACGCATCAAATTGGCCTCCCCCCTGCCGCCTGCGGGCAGCACGGCGCAGCAGCACAATAATCACAGCTGCAGCAACAACCGCAGCGGCCAGCATGCTCAGCCAGATCAGACTTCCCTCATGAGATTCGGCCCCAGGCAGCTCGAACTCACCGATGCTCCAGCCGGATTCAGACAGCAGCTCCGCACCAAGCGCCAGTAGTGACAGGATGATTCCGCCAATGACGAGCTTCGGTGACAGCCAGGCACCGCTGGCGTATTTCATATTCCGTTCGCGGGGTTTCATTCCAAGCAGGGGTTCGATTTTGCCGTATAAACGCGGCACCAGGTATAACGTCGGCAACAGCGCAAACAGGATGCCGGAGAACAGCACATCATTCAGAAAACCCACACCCTCGATGATTACAATACTTTCGGCCAGTCCTTTAACGGCTTCCAGCTCCTCTACCCCGACCCATACCTTGACGATGTCGATGACCGAGCTGAAGAACTGGTGGATGGCCACCCCGCTGATCGCCGCCACCCCAACCTGCCTGCGGTTCTTGGGATCGGAGACCATGCGGCCTGCTGTGTACATCGCCAGTGAGAAAGTAATGAATTTCTCCAGTTCTCCCAGACCGCCGAATTGGCCGAGCATCAGCTCGCCGAAGATTATTTCTCCGACAGCAGCACCCACGGCGGCATACAGCGGATGAAACAACATACAGAGCGTGAGCGGGATGAAGGCGAAATACTCGACAGACAGCTCAATCGGCCCAAGCTGCAGGCTTGGAATCAGCTCCGTGAACATGTTGGACAACCCGTACAAGGACATGGACAGCACAAAAATCATCATTTTTTGCGATTGGGTCAGCGTATAACGGTTTTTTAACGTACTCATGAACAAATCGGCCCCCTCCAGGAAATTACCTTAAGTATAGAAAGTGCGTGTCAGCACAGCTTTTCCCGATTGTTAATGCAATGTAATGTTTTTTTCAGTTTTTTTAACGGTGTAAAAATATTTACAACACACTGGCGCCGTATAGTGGAAGCAGAATCTTCTAATCAGGAGGCCTTACCGCTATGTACAAAGATTGGAACCGCCGTCCCTTTTCACCGAATCAAAGGATCCTTGCCGATTTCATCCCCAAAAATGAGCAGCGCGTCCTCTACATGACCGAGCAGGAGATCGCCAACGAGCTGGGCTTAAGCATCGCTTCGGTCTCCCGGTTCTGGAAAGCCGCCGGGTTCAAGCATGCCAAGGACTTCAAAAACCGCCTCCGTTTCCGTTTTGAATCCACTCCGTCCGAGAAAATGCGCGATGTGATGCAGCGAACCGGAAGCGGCTCCCTCCCGCAAAAGCTGCTGGAAATCAGCTCGCATCATCTGGAGGAGACCAGCCGGTATTTGAATGACGCGCTGCTGCAACGTGCGGTAGAAGCCCTGTCTGCGGCCAGGCAAATCTATGTTTACAGTCCCGGACCCTGTGCGGGCCTCGCTGAACTGATGGCTTACCGTATGGCCCGCTTTGGAATTACGATCAAACGGATGGCCCCGAGCGGTCACGAGCTGCTGGAAACGTTGATGCATGCCGGGAAAAAGGATGTTGTGCTGGTGTTCGGATTTGTCCAGCTTTTGCCGGAAACGGAGGTGATTCTCGATTACGCGCGCGAAGCGGGGTATGTGGTCATCCTGATTACCGACAGACTGGTCTTCCCCCGTTCCTATGATGCCGATATCGTGCTGTACGCGGGACGCGGCGAAGTATGGGAGTTTCACTCCATGGTTGGCCCGACCTACATTATCGAGAATCTGATCCTCGGCGTGGGGCTACTGAGCAAGGAGCGCAGTCTGCGCAAGCTGGATAAGCTTCAGCTACTGCGGACCCGGTACGGCAGTAAGCTTCCCCGGAGCTGAGCCGGTTGAGCCGGAACTGAGGGCCGATACACCAGTTAGGTTAGTCAGACTAGTCTCGTTAGTAACACTAGTCACGCCATCACGCTGGTATCGCCACACTAAAATAATAATCCGCAGCACAAACAAGCTCGTGTGATAATCACAGGAGCTTGTTCACGTTTAGGCTAAAACTTTGCCTGGAATTAGCGGTAACAATTGGCTTAGTAGGTACAGCCATATTCTTGTATCTATTTCTCCGGCTTATCTTCCAGGAACGGTGCGACTTGTCCGCCTGCTTAAGGTTCAATCCCCCACACAAGCTGACCGCTCATATACCCGGTAACCTGTTCATTGTTGATGAACTGACTGCCGGATGCCTTGAACGAGTAATCGTTAGCCTGGTTGTAATTGGACCAGTCGATTTTGGAGAACCGGGTTTGAATTTCTGCGCTCTGGCCGGGATTAAGTGTTCCAGCCGAACTCGTGAAGCCAATTTCTAGAACATAATCGGCTCCGTCAGCCGGAGTAGCCAGCTTAACGAAATTGCCGGTTACATTCGCATTTCCGATGCTGGCCCAGTCGATCCAGGAACTCTGATCTTTCTCGCCGTCAATCGTGTAGTAATACCGGAGCTTCACATCACTAAGCTTAATCGCTGAATCACTGGTATTTACTACTTTGAATTTGGGTGAAATCCCGTGATGTTGCTGCCTTGATTCAACTTGTGATAGCCAAAATCGAAAATCGACCACGTGGTCGTATAGGGCAGCATATACGAACCCTTCGTAACGCCGTTAACGGTTAAAGATTGAAGCCTGCCGTCAGCACTGAGCTCCTGCATATAACGGGTGGAGATCGTATACATGCCGGTTTCCGGGACAGTCACTGTGAAGGTAATTGTGCCGGAATTCTGCATCCAGACAAATCCGTTTCCGGAGTATCCGGGTTTGGGTTGTCCGTAAATTTGGGTCGTCACTTGAAGATCGGAGGTGAGCTGAGCGTTTTCGCTTTCAATTGTGAAAAGTGCGTTGTCTGCATGAACGGGCGGCGCTGTCATCAATCCAAGCAGCAGAGTAAAAGCCAGCATAATTGTGCTTGCCTTCTTGAGCGAATTTTTCATTTCCACCTTTCCTCCCCATGTTAAAATGGTAAATAAAAGTTCAATATACCATCTATTGGATGCTCTTTCATAATTAAGATAGCATATTACATATTTTGTAAATCCATCCGCATTGAAAAATCTACATGTAAAAACTCCTACCAATATTTATTAGGAGGAGTTAAATAACATTGATTCACACGAACATCCCATCAATGACAGGTACGTGTGGGTCAATAACGTTAATTCTTATAATCTATTTTACCAGCCTTTATTTTTTCAGTATTTTCCCCAGAATCTGTTCCGTACATAATTGTTATATCCATATCTTTAGTTGCATTATATATGTCTGGATATAGTTCTTTAGTTTTTAATAAGTTTTTTGGAGTTCTATGATATTTATCTTCTGGTAATTCTGGATTCTTAGCATGGATAACTTCCCAGTTTTTAATACCTATGGGATAGATTCCATCACTCTCATTATCTAACTTATTATACTTTAGTATTGCTTTTCTCTTGTTATCGGATAGTCTGTATTCAGTGGGAATTTGCTTATCTAAATAATCAACAAAGTCTTTAATGCTGAATTGCCCTTTACCACTTCCAATTCCAAAATATTCAATGAGAGCGTTATATTCTGCATTCCCGGTAATAGAAAAACGGTATCCTTTTTGAATTGGAACACATAGAACATTGCCACTTGCTCTTTTGATAAATGTTAGCTTCCACCCGCCTGAATCTCTAGTATCAAATATAGCATCTGATATAACATTATTGTATTTATGTTCGAAAGTTCCTATCTCCACATTAAGCTGACGCATAGAACTATAAAATGTTTTTAATCCATCTACCATGCCGCTATAAGAGTACCCCATATTTTCTACCTCCAACCCGTAGTTTTACTATTTTCTGGTGATCTGACTTTTCAAAAAAATAATGTAACCTTCAAACACCACTCCGTAACCAGCAACACACAGCAAGTTCACCGGGTAATGTGCGTGTTGCCATGGTAACTTTTCCTTGGCTAATTTATTGGGTACTTTGTGAGTTGTCAGGGAATATCCCCCTTTTTCAGGAAAAATGTTGCGATCAAGATTATCATACCCAATAAAAAAATAAAACAAGCTATAGTAACTGAAGACTAGAACCATCATTTTTAAACTAATACGATTCTAGAATGAGTCTACCTGTTGGTAAGAATTTATGATTATAATGGTAATTCAGACATTCCAGTGAGAACTGATGTTTTAATAGAACTACTTTTTTGTTATGTAAAGGGCTTTTAACATCAATATGGAATATTTTATATTGTTTATCCGGTAGAATCGTGATTATTCCAAGATCAAACATAATGTGATGATTAGGGCAAAGCACAACCATATTAGAATGAATGTCAGGTCCGCCTTCTCCATGTGGCCATATATGGCATACTTCTGAATATGCAACGCCTCTTGTTTCAGTTCCATAAAAGACAATGGGTACACCACAAATTTGACAACATTGTTTATACATTTCTTTTAGCTCTTTAACTTTTTTTTGATTCCTTGTTCTCTTACGAGCGAAATATTCCTCGATATTATTAGAAATGTAATCACTTAGCCTTTTTTCCACATCGGAAATTATGCTTCTATCATCCGATGTGGAAGTGGAAAAAAATATTCCTTACCTCCGTCCTCAGATGAATCAAGAATATCCATTTCTATATTTAACTCAGATAAATCAGATTCTGAGAAATATCTTTTGATTGCCTTCTCAACAAAGCTAACCCAACCAAAGGTCCTTACAAGACTACCAATTCCTATAGTCCCTGAATTGTACAAATAATGGAGAACTGAATTCACTTTCAAATGTCTAGTTTCAATTCTTGGTAAGCCCAATTCGTTTGAAATATATTTAAGAATATAAGAAATCCATTGTTGGGTGACATGAGATGGTTTTTTTCCTTCCCAAATATCTGGGTCGTGAACAATGTGTCTAGCACCTTTCATATCCCATATTCTTTCAAAGAAAAGATCACTCTCGATGTTATTATTAATTATACGTAAATTATGATAAGTCCTTATGTATTGCCCCAAAGTACCATTCATATTTATCCAATTGCTATAAAAGTTTGAGTGAAGATTTCTAATCTTCACACTGTTTTGATCAACACAAATATCTTGCATTCTTAGCTCTGTAAGTTGGTTAGTGTCAAAGGCCGCTCCTAATCCAATAGCCATGCAAGCTTTTAACGTAATAATTATAGGTTCAAAATTTAAATGTGAATAGAATGTATCATCAAAGAGTTGTAAATAATCAAAGTCACTACCTAGGTACACAGTTTTCTCTTCGTCAACTTCACCTCTATATAGCTCTGAATTAATTGGGAAAACAGGAAATTCTTCTATTTCCAAACACGTTTTATAAACATATTTATAGTAATGTTTTAATGCCGGGATTGTCATTAAAGGGTTTGTGTTATTTTGAATATACATTTTAAGTACAGCCTCACTTAAAACTGCTTGAATTGATAAACTTGAATAATTGTTTGTATAAAGATTTATCTTATTTGTATAAGCTTGTTTTGTTCTTTCACTAGTAAAGATTGCTTCATTGAAATATCGATTATAAGATTCTCTAACTGTTAAACTCATAGTCTATCTCACCATCCAAATCCAAGAAAATTTAATCAGCGTAAGTACTAATTTTGCTTTAAAGCTCAGATTAAAACATAGATTTGATCAAAAGAAAAATTTCAATAAGACTAAGAATTTGGAAACCTTCTCGTTTAGACATTTCTTGTACTTGTTGACATGTTGGATCAGATTATAATGCTACATAGAAACTAGACAGCAAAAAAGGAGATCCTTAGTTGTGCCCACATCAAGAAGAACGTTTACACAGAAGAAAAAGCACGGATTGTGCTGGAGATTCTAAAAGAAGAAAAGTCCATCTCGCAGTTAGCCTCCGAGTCAGGAATCCATAGCAATGTCCTGAACCGGTGGAAAAATGAAGCGATACAGAACCTGTCTCAACTATTTGTGGACGACCGCAAGGGCATCACCAAAATGAAAAAAGAATATGAACAGCAGATCGAAGAACTCTACGCCGAGGTGGGCAAACTCACCACTCAATTGTCGTGGCTCAAAAAAAATCTGGCCGCTAATCTCACCCGAGACGAGCGGCTGCACCTTCTCGAATGGGATACTCCTGACCTGGCGATTCAGGTCCAAGCCGACCTGCTCAGCCTGAATCGCTCCAGCCTGTATTACAAGCCGGTTCCTCCCTCCCCGGAGGAAGTTCGCCTCAAACACCGGATTGACGAGCTCTACACGAAGCATACCTTCCTGGGCTACCGGAAGATTGCGCCATTATGAACCGGGAAGGCGATTCGATTCATCCGAACACCGTTCGGCGATACATGCGGGAAATGGGCATCATGGCGGTCTATCCCGGGCCGAACCTGAGCAAACGGGATTTGCAGCACCGCATCTATCCTACCTACTGCGCAAGTTACCCATCACTGCGCCTGATCAGGTCTGGAGCGTAGATATCACCTATATCCGTATGACTCAGGGCTGGATGTATCTCTACGCGGTCATGGACTGGTATTCTCGCTATATTGTGGACTGGCAATTGGATCAGAGCTGGAGATCGGCTTTGTTCTGGAAACGATGAAGCGCGCGTTTGAACGCGTCCAGCCTACGATTGTGAACAGCGACCAAGGGAGTCATTTCACCAGTCCACAGTATATTAATTTGCTGAAGGAAAAGCAGATTCGCATCAGCATGGACGGGAAAGGCCGAGCCAAAGACAACATTGTCATTGAGCGCTTCTGGCGTAGTTTGAAGTAGAATGAGATTTATATCAACGAGTACAGCAGTCCCCGTGAGACGCGGCAGGGGGTGCAGCATTACATCCACTTGCACAATCACTACTTACCTCATCAATCGCTGCAAAACTTCACGCCCGCAGTGGTGTATAACCGTGAGGCTACACTCGTATCCACAAGCGAATAACGGAGGGAACTTCGTTCCCCTCCCGCGCCTTCGCTTGGGTCTTGCCCTCCACCCGTTTACCCGGTGGCGTACTGACTTTGTAATTTTTTTCACACCTTAAAGATATTAAATTTTCTGTCTTGACATCGTGTAGCACCATACACTTCCGTGATTATGTTATCAAATCTTTTAATAAATTTATCTTCTCGAATAATTCATCATAAGTAATAATTTCAATGGATTTCAAGTCCGCTCTAAATAACTCAAATGATCTTCTTTCAATCTCATTTAGTTTCTCAAGGTTTCCTATTATTAATATGCATTTAGGATTCAACACTGAAAAGTTTATATTTGAATTGTATCTATTGACAAAATATTCTTTTTGAAGTTTATCTTTATAGTTTAATATCTGATTAATACTACCAGTTAATTCAGAGGAAACAGAACAAATATCGTTTCGATATTCTCTACCAATTAAATGTGCAGTTGGTGTTTTTATTTCCAGTAATGCAATGTTATCAATCAGATTATTCTTATAAATAAAATCAAGAATACTACCATTCTTATTACTTATATTCTTCCCTCCAACATAAGCTTTATCATTAAACACCAGAAATGGGGCAGCAAAACATTGTGATAAAATCCAACTGTTTTGAACAAAAAACTCATGCCAATCACTTTCTCTACTATTAACTTTATTATTCCCCCAATATTTTATCGCCTGTATAAATTTATTAATTCCTTGCAAAGACATATTTGTATTAAATATAAGTTCATTAATCATTGGAAGTGCTCTATTAAATGCGTTATGTATGGTTATAGCTGTTTTATCAATTACTGTTACATAAGCGTTTTCCCCATGAACATGAGGTAAAGTGATAAAACCTAGGTTAGAAATCTGTTCAACTTGCTTTTTCAGTTCTTCAAGATAGTACTCATAAACCCATTTGATCTCATTTCTCCAATCTTCCTCATTATCATAGTCAGTAAGTTGAAAAAGAATAGAAAAGTTGTTGCTAGTCTTTGAAAAAATCACTGATATGAAAGGATATGGTATTAACTCCATTGGATGTTCGATTTTACCTTGATAACAATTCATTATTTGAAAGTGAAACTCGTTTGGAATGGTCATTAACTCTAAATCTTTGATTTGGTCATATTTATATCCTGTATGCTCGTGAAAAGGACAATTATCGAAGACGTAACCCTTATGTAGTACTTGTAACAATTCCCCAGAAATTGTACTGTTTCCGATATAGGCTTCAATGATATTATCCTTAAGCTTATATTTCATCTTGAATATCCCCCATAATATTTTTTGGAAGTTTTTCACCTAACATTGTACTCACGAACTTTGTGAAACTACCAACTTCACCTCAATATTTAAATATTATTAGACAGAACGTCTCGATGAATTATAGTTTTATTATACTTCAAAATGGAAGAATACGAACATTGTTCCTGCATCCAACTGAAAAACCCCCACTATTAGCAGGAGTTTTTATAAAAATTGATTCACGAACATCCCATCAATGACAGGTACGTGTAAATCAACAACTAGCTATACCCAATAGATAAGAAGACAGGTTTGTTGTCGCGCTTGGCGACTTCAAAAGCCTCTTCCGACCCAAGGGAACCAGTTCACCGGATTATGCGCGTGTTGCAGCAAATACGGCGACTTCTCCTCGGCTAATCTATTGGGTACTTTGTGAGTTGTCATGGGGCATCACCTCGTTTCGTGTTGGATTTGGGTAAAGTATTGCTTAGGGTTAGTTTACCCAAAAAGGTGGGGGAAGGCTCAGGATATGAAAAAGACTACAAACATCAGAGAAGTATTTAGTAAGGGACCGGAAATTCATGGTCATCAATTTCTCGCTAAGATCATATAAGTAACACCTTATTAATATCTTACGATTTATCTCATTTCATTTAATTAAAACTCTTTTAGAACTTCATCAATCTGTTCTCGCTCAATTTCCCGTCTCCATGCTTCAATTGACCTCTCAACTCTTTGTTTGTGCTTTAAATAAGTTAATCCAGTTAAAGCCGGAAGCAAAGATTCTAAGAAAGATATTCTTGCTTCCATGTAAGGAATCATACTTCCCCACCCACCATAACTTCTTGATTCCAACTGAATTTCTTCAAATAAATTGGGATCAGTATTTAATTGAATAAAATGCAGAAGATGCTTTTTTCGGCGTTCAATTGAAACCTTAGCGTCAGTAATAGATGAAAATAAAACTTTCATGAACTTTGAATTATCATAATTAATATTGATGAAATGAGATATCCATTCGTCTTGACGAATAATTCGAGTATCAGAATTATCTCTGACTATGAAGAGGCTTGATATGTAATCTGAGACTCGCCATGATTGAATACCTTCATCATAACAATACACTTTGAAAATATGATCGGCGAGTTGTATATAGTTGTCACAATTCCAAATTACAGATATCCGGTTTTCATCTTCATTCCTCAAAGAGTCTCTATCTTTCAAAGTATACTGAATAAACTCATCGATAAATGAAAATTCACCCTTTATAAAATGAATTAGATATTGTCCGTCGATATCTATATGTCTTTCGTAGGAAATTAATTTAAAGTATATTTCTTTCAGTAAGCCCAAATCATTTTTGAATCGGTTAATTAGTATGTCAGGATTAATACCTCCACCATACGACCCAAACATCGAATGAAAATATAATGAAAACATAAAAGGAGAATAGTCATACTTTCTCGTAATAATTCTGCTTGCTTTTACAAATATCTCGTCATCAACATGTCTATATCTTTCCAAAAACTCTATTTCTCTGTATGGTGATGAAGTAATATTACCCTCATTTGAGGATAAAAAGTCGTATAAGCTTTGTACTAGTTGTCTCGAAATAGTTTCCGAGGGCAGATTCTTATAGAAAGAAAACTGCCAGGCATTTTTCTGATCAAATTCAACTTTATTAATAATGTCATAGGCTCGCTTAGCACCAACAATTTCAAATAACTTAATAATTATTGGATCAGGATACAAGTCTATAGGTGTATTGTGAGCTAAATAGATATCAACAGCATATAAAAAAAGTTCTCTATTAATTTCCAGGTGATTGAACGCATACTGCAACCCACTACTAATATCCCAAGTATTTTTAGGATCATATTTTTGATAATTTGAACATATTTGAATTATATTCAGAATCATTTCTTCCGTACAACCCTTTAATAACGTTCTGATATCAGACTCCTTAAACTCTTGTTCCTTCTTCCAATCGAATTCTTCTAAGTGACGCTTACCCTTTAAAATGTGATAGATTAGGAAATCAGCACTATTCAGGTATTCGGATAAATATGGCTGTAAATCTATACCCAAACGTTTAAATTGACCTGCTACTGTTTTTGCAATAATACAATGTGACAGCCTATTCGGTGAAAAAAGATCACTAAAAAAGCGGACAATAAATGGGAAATCTAATTGAACCAATTCTTCCTCTATTTTATCTCTGTTGTAGTGTCCATAATTTTTAATTATAGTCTCAATTTCATGCTGGTATGCTTCTTCATTTTGATACAAATCAAATAAACTATTCCATATCAATTCTCTATATTTTTTAGAGCCTTCACTTAGCTGAACTGGTATTTGATACATAATGATGGTATTTCCTCTCCCAGCTTCTGAAGGTGAGAAACACAGTTTTAGGAACTCAGCAGCAACTCTAATAAAAAGAATACATTCATTTTCATTTTTCCATGTATCAGCATGCTCAATAAATTTATTTATCAGTTGAATCTGTGTCCAATAGTCATAGCGATGCGAATTTTTTTTAACACTAAAAGAATTGATAATTGTGTGATAGAAATTCATGAAACCTTGCGGCATTTTTTTGTAATACTCGAACAACAGATCCAAAGCTTCTGGCAAATCACTTCTATCCTGAAACCCACCTATAAGGCTTAAAATATCGTCATTCACGCTTTGATTACGACTCTGTTTCTCAAAATCTATAGAATTAATATCTAAACTCCCTTGAGGTATTGAATCAATTCTTTCTTTTAACATCAGGAGCGTTTCAGTTGGTCTAGTACTATAAAACACTTTTACAAAATCAAAGAACAAGGGACTCCCCGATTTTTCAAAATCAACCCATACAATACTGATTTCTTTTTCAAGTTTTTGATGCATATCCTCAGAAGCAAAGATATTTGCTAGAGTATTAATCGCATTAATTACACGCGGTTTATGGCTTCCAAAAAATTCTTTCAGCATTACTGATAACGGAATGATCCGCTTCGTTATAAATACATACGAAAGTAGATAATTACCGAGACATTGATCAGATATTTTTACAGCTTTATCGTTGTAAATATCAACTAATTCCAATTCATGTAATTGATAGACACAATTAATGAACATTTTATCCGAAATGTCCAATTTCTCCAAAACAGGTATCAGGTATTCTAGTCTTTCGAGGTTTATTGCTGAAAGAAAAGAAATTATGCCTGCCACCGCATACAAAGCTCTATCTTGATCGAAAATATTTTCTTGTATATATTTACCATAATATCCTTCATACAATTGAGTCGCATCATTAATGCTGGATAAGGATTGTGTTTCAACCGCAAGCTTCCCCGCAATGACAGCAAGCCTCGCATTTCCCTCAGCAATCCTGACAATCTTATCAAGATAGTTTGTATTTAATATCTGCAGATTAGCCTCCAGAAGTTTCTTTATCTCTTCATCTGAAAACGTGCTAATCGTACAAACCTCTGGAATTGTATAATTACGAATATCTTGAATCGTCGTTAGCCTTGCATAATCTCTCACTGTTATTACGATTTTCACATCATAACCTTGTTTATACTTTGTAAGATACTGCAGTATATGTTGTAATCCTGAAAGTTGATTTGCATCATCAATTAGCAAAAGGTATTTGTTGGGAGTATCTAAATATACTTTTAAATCTTCATATATAGGAAGTCGATTGCTTTGAATGCACAACAATCTATAATCATTTTCATATGCATATTTTTGACAACACTCCAAAGCCAATCGTGTTTTCCCTACTCCAGCAGGTCCTGTTATCAACGTAACGCTAGTATTTTCTATTTTAGTTAACACTTCGTTGATTTCATTTTCTCTAAACTTAAACGTAGTTGAAAGTGGGGCTGCCATACCATTCGAATCATAAACAGATATGAATTCGTTAACTTCAAAAATTTGGTCTGTACTAATTGATATCCCTAAAAAATCGCGTGATATTCCATGAAACCGAGTATAAATATTACTGGCTATATCGTCTATTCCATATAATTGAAGTAACACTCCATTGCATGAACAATAATCGCGCAGCTCTTTGCTTTTCCCCGCAGATAAGTTAGCTGAGGTATGACAATAGATAATCTCTGCAATACCTGTTGCCTCTACCCCAGTTTTCTTGGGATTCAAACAATCGCAAATATCTGCGAGTATTTTTTCAAATATGTTTGACTGCTGAGTAGTGTACATAACAAAAATATAATTTCCGTTTGGATCAAGAAAATATGTATCAGGGATACCCTTTGTAGTCTTCATGGTTCCAGATTTCATGCCCAATGATAATACATTTTCGTATCCTAATTTATATAAATACGCATCACATAATTCTTGAAATGCACCACCATCTAGTTGTAGAATTCTTTGCTTTATGTCTGTCAACTTGGACAATTATGATTCCCCCAATGCTTAAGTGATTTTCTTCTCTATAAAAAATAAACTCGCTTGAATTTTGCTTATTATAGTTGGGAGTCGCATTGGGAGGAAAAAAGGTCCCCCTAATTAATTGAGTTACCGTTGCAAGTCACCTTGTATTATTTCCAACTTAATTTTTTGATTGCTTTCTCATTGATTCTACTGCAACTGCTAATACATCAGAAACCGTACTCTGAGACCACTTATCCCAAAACTTAACTGTCGCGCTGTCAGGTTTCATTTTAGGTTCAGCAATTTTAACTCTACTGGGCAATAAACTTGCATCACCAACGACCAATGCTTCTCCAATATCCAATATGGGTAAAAGTTCTGCGTAGTTTCCCAGACTATCTGGCAGAAGTTTTTTCACAACATTT